>JAFZLB010000075.1 GCA_017551665.1 Lachnospiraceae bacterium | reverse complement strand
TTCCTTCTTCTGGAAGAAATCCTCGATGGTGAGTCCCTGCTCGTCCATGTCATCCGCGGTGATGATGCAGTTCACCGTATGGGAGTTAATGCGTGTAAACTTCATGCGATCAGTATAACATATTTTGTTAAATTTGTCTCACGTTCCCCAACAACTTGTATAACAGTCCGTACAGGGTTTCAATCTCTTCCTTGGGGAGATTCATGCAGGCGCCCATTTCCTCCGGCACGACAAGCATCTCTTCCCGCAGACGCGCGCCGGTCTCCGTGATCTCTACCATGAGATTGCGTTCGTCATGCTCTGCGCGGGTGCGCGTGATGTAACCCTTTGCTTCCAGTTTTTTGAGCACCGGCGTCAGCGTGCCGGAATCCAGAAGCAGCGCGTCGCCCAGCTTCTTGACATTCATCCGGCCCTGCTCCCACAGCACCATCAGCGTGATGTACTGCGTATACGTCAGATCATACCGGTCCAGCATCGGCTTATAGGCTCTCGTAATCTCCTTGGCGCATGCATACACCGGGAAGCACAACTGGCTGCTCAGTTTCAGTGAATTATAACGGTCTTCCATTTTACCTCTCCTCTATCCTTCCTGCGTACATTCCGTTCCGCACCACACGCCTCGGCCGCGTGCGCTCCTTTTTTTCTCCTGTTGCATTTTTTATGTAATCGCCCGTCAGGCGGTCTCCGATTATGGCAAAGAGCATGCCGAGATAACGCATCATCGGTTCCGTGGCGATCGCGAAGACCACAAAGAGCATCACACAGCGGTGCGACACCATGGAGATCGCGTAGAGATCGCTGAGCAGGAAGGAAAACGAAATGATTCCCACCACGCAGATCACCAGCACCGCCGTGCGGTACCGGTTCATCGGAAGCGATATCTTTACCAGAATCATAAAGCCGACAATGGCCAGAAGGTACGTGGACGCGACGCTGATCTCATCCGCGGGGACGAGGAACACTTCGCCGAACACCACCATGGCCGCAATCGCAACAAAATCCGTGAGTGCCGCCGGCATGGCCTTTGTCAGAACGCGCGTCATAAAGTGCCCGGCAATCCGCTTCGGGTTTCCCTCCAGCGCCAACAGGAAGGCGGGTGCGCCGATGTTGAACAGGCTGATCAGGGAAATCTGTGTGGGCTGCAGCGGGTACACACGCACGCTGACGATCGTAAAGATCGACAGCAGCAGCGAGAAAATATTCTTGACGAGGAAGAGTGTCGCGGAACGCTCCACGTTGTTGATGTCTCTTCTGCCCTCCGCGACAATGGCGGGCATCCGCGAAAAATCCGAATCCAGAAGAACGACCTGCGCCGCCTGCACCGCGGCGTCGCTTCCCGCCGCCATGGCGATGGAGCAGTCCGCGTCCTTCATGGCCAGGATGTCATTGACACCGTCGCCGGTCATGGCCACGGTTCTGCCAAGATCCTTTAAGGTACGGATGATGGTCTGTTTCATTTCCGGCGTCACGCGCCCGAAGACAATCGTCTCCGCGATTTTGTTTCTCTGCTCCGGCGGATCCATCTGTGCCAGAACGGAAGCGTCAATATAATTCTCCGCGCCCCTGATGCCGGAACGCAGCGCCACCTCGGACACCGTCACCGGGTTATCGCCGGAGATTACGCGGATCTCCACGCCCTGCTTTTCAAAGTAAGAGAAGGTCTCCTCCGCGCCGGCCCGGAGCGGATTCTGCAAAAGCACAAAGAGCAGCGGCGTCACCGTCACGCCCTCCAGAGACTTCAGCTCCGTCGCGGGCAGTGCGCGTCCGCCCTGCGTTGCCTGCGCCAGTGTCAGGACACGCAGGCCCTGTGTGGCGTAGCTGTCGATCTGTTCCCGGTAGGTATCGTAATCCGCGCGCAGCAGAATGTCCGGTGCGCCCAGGACAAAGGTGCCTTCCTCAAAGCTGACGGCGGAATACTTTCTCTTGGAAGAAAAGGGCATCTTATCCGTCGGCGTCTTGTGCCCCTGTCCCTCAAAGCGGATGCGCAGCGCCTGCATCGTGGCGTTGTCATCCGGTAAGGCCGAAAGGTAGCTGGTCATGATGCGCGTGATCTGTCCGGAAATTTCCGCGGGTGCTGTGCTGCCCGGGAACACCGGTGCCACCACGTCCACCACCTCCATGCGGTTTTCCGTGATCGTGCCGGTCTTGTCCACGCAGAGCGTATCCACGCGCGCCAGCGTCTCCGTGCTCTTCATGTCATGCAGCATGACCTTGTTGCGTGCAAGACGCACCGCGCTCAAGACCAGCGTAATGCTGACGAGAAGGTACAGACCCTCGGGGATCATGCCGATCACCGCCGCCACC
Source organism: Lachnospiraceae bacterium (assembly GCA_017551665.1). Taxonomy (GTDB): domain Bacteria; phylum Bacillota; class Clostridia; order Lachnospirales; family Lachnospiraceae; genus Butyrivibrio. The sequence continues at coordinate 13,184 of JAFZLB010000075.1, read as the reverse complement.
ATCCGCACGATGGAATCCGAAAAGCTGTATCCCGCGCGTGTGCCCTGAATGAAGAGCGCGATGCCGACGGGGATGATGGCGATGCCGGCCATCAACACAAAGCGGTTGATGGAGCGCACCATCTCCGACTGCTCTCCGGCCTTCATCTGCTTGGCCTTCATGCTCAGTTGGTTAATGTAAGAATTCAGACCGACGGCGGTGAGCTCCGCGGTGCATTCGCCGTTGACGACAAAGGAACCGCTCATCAGCTGCGCGTCCTGCCGTTTCTCGATCTCGTCCGCCTCGCCGGTGAGCAGCGCTTCGTTGACCGCCACCTCGCCGTCGAGTACGACCGCGTCCGCGGGAATCTGTCTGCCCTCCCGCAGATGAATGACATCCCCCTTGACAAGGGAGGTTGTGGGCAGCGTCTTTAATTCCCCGTCACGGTAAACGGAGGCCGTCGGCTGATTCAGCACGGCCAGCTCGTCCAGCACCTTCTTGGCACGAAGCTGCTGCACGATACCGATCAGTGTGTTTGCGATCACGACCGGAAGGAAGGTCAGGGACTTGAACGATCCGGCAATGATGACAAGCACCGCCAGGACGAGAAAGATCAGATTGAAATACGTCAGCACATTTCCGAGTACAATCTGCTTTGTCGTCTTCGCGGTGTTATCTACACTGATATTAGAATTGCCCAGGCGCATTTGTTCCTGCGCCTGGGCAGTGGTGAGTCCCAACATCTTATTTCAGTCCTGCCTGCTTTGCCACCTCTTCGGCGAAATTCTCTTCCTTCTTTTCAATGCCCTCGCCGGTCTCAAAGCGGACGAAGGAGCGGATGGAGAGCTCCGTGTCGTTCGCCTTGCCCACCTGCGCAAGGTACTGGGAAACGGTCTGCTTACCATCTTCCGCCTTGACGTAGACCTGCTCGTTGAGGCACATTTCCTTGAGTTCCTTATTCAGACGGCCGATCAGCATCTTCTCGATGATCTCCTGCGGCTTACGCTTGCCCTCCGGCAGCTCCTCGTTTTCTTTCATTGCCTGCGCAAGAAGGATTTCCTTTTCATGCTCCTTGAAATCCTCCGGCACGTCGGAGAGGTTCACGTAACGCGCGTGCATCGCCGCCACCTGCATGGCGATGTTCTTGACCGCGTCCTTGATCTCATCATTGACAACGGCCGTGGCCGCGTTGACGAGGACGCTGATGCGTCCGCCGCCGTGCACGTAAGGCACGACAACACCGTCTTCCACGGCGACCTTTTCGAATCTGCGGATGTCGATCTTTTCGCTGATGACGGCCGTGATCTCCACGAGCGCGTCCTTCACGGTCTTGCTGTTGTCCGCTTCCCACTTCTCTTCCAGGAAGGACTCCAGATCCGCGGAAGAGGAATGTACCGCCTGCTTCGCGACCGCGTCCACAAAGGCCTGGAACTTCTCGTTCTTCGCAACGAAGTCTGTCTCGGAATTGACCTCGACCACCGCCGCCGTGCGGTCATCCAGCACGCAGACGCCCGTCAGGCCTTCCGCCGCGATACGGCTGGCCTTCTTCTCTGCCTTGGCCTGGCCGTTCTTGCGCAGAAACTCCATCGCTTCATCCATATTGCCGCCGGTCTCCTCCAGCGCCTTCTTGCATTCCATCATCCCTGCGCCGGAGATCTCGCGCAGTTCCTTTACCTGTGCAGCTGTTATAGCCATAGTTTTAACCCTCCTCTGTTGCCACTTCTTCCATATCCTTCGGTGCGTCCGTTTCCTCCGCGACCTGCTCCGGTTCCGTGGAGGCCGTGACAGCCTCTTCACCCTGGTTCGCCTCGATGACGGCGTCCGCCATCTTGCCGGTGATGAGCTTGACCGCGCGGATCGCATCATCGTTACCCGGGATGATGAAGTCCAGATCCTCCGGATCACAGTTGCTGTCGCCGATGCCGATCAGCGTGATGCCCAGCGTGTGCGCTTCCGCGACGCAGATGTGTTCCTTCTTCGGGTCAATGACGAAGATCGCGTCGGGGATGCGGCGCATCTCACGGATGCCGCCTAAGTTTCTCTCTAACTTTTCATATTCCTTGCGCAGCTGCGCGACTTCCTTCTTCGGAAGGATGTCAAAGGTGCCGTCCTCCTGCATCTTTTCGATGGCCTTGAGACGGTCAATGCGGGACTGGATCGTGCGGAAGTTGGTCAGCATGCCGCCGAGCCATCTTTCGTTCACATAATACATGCCGCAGCGTTCCGCTTCCACGCGGACGGCGTCCTGCGCCTGCTTCTTGGTGCCGACAAATAAAATCGTGCCGCCCTGCGAAGCGATTTCAAACACCGCCTTGTAGGCTTCGTCGATCTTGCCGACCGTCTTCTGTAAGTCAATGATGTGGACACCGTTGCGCTCCGAGAAAATGTAAGGAGCCATTTTGGGATTCCAGCGGCGGGTCTGGTGGCCGAAATGCACACCTGCTTCCAGCAGCTGCTTCATAGATACTACGCTCATATTCAGTTTTCCTCCTTTTGGTTAGTCTTCCGCAAAACCGCCGCGGTGAGCGACCGCTGCGTCCGCTTACCGTCCAAAAAAGACGGCACCGGCGGAGCGCATCCGGCTTCGCGTGTATCGTTTGTCTGTCACACAATTATTTGGGCGACTTTGGTATTTTAGCATACGGGGGCCCGCTTGACAAGCAATTTTTCCTGTTTTTTCAGTGCCCCGTGATGATGCGGCTGACCTCTTCATAAGAGGCGCCGCGCGGAATGAGGCGCGCACCGGCGCCGATGTAGCGGTCTTTGCCCGTCTGCTCCAGATAGGTGTTGAAGGCGGCGGCGGAATCAATCACACCCGCCGTCTGTAAGACCTCACAGATCGCGTAGGAATCCATGCCGTCGGGAATGGTGACGACAATGGAACCGCCTACGCCCTGATTTTGTGTATCATTTGATGCAGCTGTCGCGGCAGCCCCGCCGCCGTCTGTGCCTGACGTACCCGCCTGCGCAGCCGTTTCACCCGCTGCGCTTGCTGCCGTCCCTGCGCCCGTGCCCTGTCCTTGAGGCGCGGCTTGCTGCTGCCCTTGCTGTCCTTGCTGTCCTTGCTGTCCTTGTTGTCCTTGCCCTTCTCCGCCCTGCGGCGCTCCTTCTCCCTGCGACGTATCCTGCGCAGCTGTGCCTGCGCCTTCTCCCGGTCCGTTACCGTCAGTGCCGTCAGTGCCCGCGTCCGCAGTGGCTCCCGTCCCGGCAGCGTCTTCTCCTGGGATGTCTTCTCCGGTGATGACGAGCGGGTTGCTCTCCGGCGTCTCCACTTGCTGAACAGGCGCAGAAAGTTCCTGCCCTGCCGGAACAGCGTTGGGATCAGTTTGACCCGCGACAAGATTTTGTCCATCCGCTTCCACCCCCGTGGTGTTTTGCTGCATCAGCACGGTGGATTCGATCATGCCAAGCTCCTTCGCGCGGCTCATGACCTGTTCGTCGGTCATCTGTGCCTCTCCGCCGCCGAAGCCCAATGCGATCCCCATGATGATGGCTGTGACAATGATCCCCGTACCGAGACCGATGAGATAGAATTTCAGTTTCATGCTTTATTTCTTACCCTTACGCTGTCTGCTGAACAGATCGATCACGAGGCGTACCTCGCCGACGCCCATGTTCAGTTCCCTTGCGATTGCCACGTTGGATTTTCCGAGATTGTGCATTTCCAGAATCCGGCTCTGCTTGTCCCCGTTCATCGGCACCGCTTCCGTCGCGACGGCCAGCGCACCGTCCGTCACCACCTGCGTGCTGCTCTCCATGAGAGAGGACACCTGCTGTTCATGCCGCTCCTTGGCCTCGTCGATGGGCACCACCTTGGAAGAAAGCAGTCCGGCCACCAGCTCCGCCGCCTGTGTCTGCGAAGAACGTTCCTCCTGCGGCACGCGCTGCAACACCCTGTCGTTTTCCAGCACCCTGGCGTACTCCTGTGCCAGCGGCGCGAAATCCTCCTGCTCCAGACGGATCATGCCGGACAGGCCCGCCTCCGCGTGCGCCACGGCCTCCGCATTTTCCGCGGTGGCGCGTGCCCGCTGCAGCACGACCTCCAGCTCCTGCCTGGCTTCCCGGATCTGATCCATGGCTTCCTGGGCGGTGCGCATGGATTCCCTGGCCGTGAGCTCCGCGTCCAGCACCGTCTTCCTGGCGTCGTCCGCGCTCTTCGTTACATCCGTCACGAGCTGCGTGAGATTCTTATGCTTATCCGAGAGCATGTCATACATGAAGACGACTTCGTCGTGATTTTTATGAATGTCGCCGAGAACGGAATCCGCGTAATCACTGATGGCCACCATGCTGTCGTTCGTGATGCGCTCCATGCCGCGCTCGGATTTGACCATGGCTTCTTCGAGCGTGTCCTCGATGCGGTCACGGATTTCCTGTTTGCTCCCGTCGAGAGACTTGCGCATGATGTGATCCATCTTGCGCTTCGTTTCCTCGGGATCAATTTCTCCCTTGACGATGGACGCCGGCATGACATAGCCGATGACGACCGCGATACAGCCGATGATGATCAGAATGATCTCTGTCGCGCTCATATATTATCCCCTCCCCCTGTGTTGTGCTCCTCGGATTGCTCCGTTGCTGCGCAACTCTCGCAATCCGGCGGACATTCGGAATTCGCACCACTCGCTCCGCATCGTGTTGCTGTATTCCTCATGTCCGGGCGGGTCTCAAAGTCATTTGGCGTCTCTTGCAAGCAAGGACGCCTGCATGACCTTGATCCCCTGTATCACACCTTGAAATCGAAGCCCGACGATTTCAGAACCCTTCCGACGGGTCTGCCGTTCATGTCCAGCACGCCGCCCTCGTCTTCCTCATCGTCTTTTTTTCCGCCCTGTTTTTTGCGCTTGAAGTATTCGTTCTTGCTCTTCTCGCGCGCGTCAAACTTTGTGTTCTGCTCCGCGGCTTCCGCGGTTTCCTTGACGCTTGTCAGTTCCTCCTGCTTTTCTTTCTGGAACTGTGTCTGGAACGCGCTCTGATCCGCCTGGGGCTTTGCGTCCTCGGCGGCCTTGACGGCACCGAAATCACCGGTGCGAAGGAATGCTCCCTGAAAATCAATCCGGTTGATGGACATCTGCCGTCACTCCTTACTTCGGAAGCTCGGAGAGGATTCCCATGTACTTGCCCATGCGTGTGCGCATCTTCTGCAATGCCCTCGTATGCAGCTGCGACACGCGGGATTCCGAAACCTCCAGCACGTTCGCGATTTCCTTTAAGGTCAGTTCCTCGTAGTAATACAGCAGGATGACCTTGCGTTCCCTGTCGGTCAGAAGCTCCAGCGCTTCCGCCAGCATCTTTTTGAGCTCTTCCCGCTCCACGACCTCTTCGGGCTGATCAAAGCGGAAGTTGTGTACGGAGTCCTCCGGGATATCCGATCCCTGCTCCATGAATTCGTTTAAGGAGACGACCCCCGTCACTTTCATCTGGCTCTGCCAGACGAGGTATTCATCCTCCGTGATGTTCATCTTCGCGGCGACTTCCGCGTCCGTCGCCACATGGCCCTGCTCCGCCTCGATCTCGCGGATGGCCATGTCGATTTTCTTCTGACGGTCCCGGATGGTGCGCGGGATCCAGTCCATCTTGCGGATCTGATCCAGAATTGCGCCACGGATGCGCAGGGACGCGTACGTCTCAAACTTCACGTCCTTCATCGTGTCGAATTTGTCAATCGCGTCGATCAGTCCGAAGACGCCGTAACCCACGAGATCATCGTATTCGACATTGAAACCAAGGTACATGGAAAGACGGCCCGCAACGAGCTTCACAAGTGGCGCGTACTCGATGATCAGCTGTTCCCTGATCTCGGGCGCGCGCTTCGCCGTATACTCCTTCCACATTTTTGCTCTGGCCGCTTCATCCATGAACGGTTATCTCCCCCTTGGACCTCATGTCTCCCCGGGCAAAATAATGTACCAATATGTTATTATACCACATTCTTATAATTATGTCTCTGTTGCCGCGCCCATGGTTTCCGAACCTTCCTCCCCTTCGCCTGCCCCTTCAATGGCATGCAGAAGTTCCAGCTCCCTGAGGCGCTTCTCCTCCTCTTCTCTGTCAATCGCCCGTTCCACAGCCAGCTCCACCACGGTCTGCAGAATGCTGCCGATAAACAGGAACGCTGCCAGCGAACCAAAGAAAATCAACAGCCACCAGAGGAAGGGTACCTCCTGCCGGTAGGTGTGGATCGCGATGATCGCCGTGCAGCCAAGCGAAACCACCGGCGCGATCATGCCCGTGCGTGCGCCGATGTTGACCCGCTTACGCGTGTCGTTCTTTTTTTTGTTTTCCTCTTGCTCCATAACGGTTCTCCCTGAAAAAAACTGTTTGCAGGTGCCTTTCCCCGACTACCCCACAGCTTTCCCCAGGTGAAAAAGCTTAAATCTTCTTCTCCGGCTTTCCGACGGCACGGATGATATAGTCCCCGGTCTCCGGATAAAAGATGACCGTTCGTCCGTAGGCGTCTCCCGTATCCTGTGCCAGCACCGGAATACGCATTTCCTTCAGCTTCGCGAGCGAAGCCGCCACATTACGGTCACCGACGCGCACCGCGTCATTGCCGGACTGAAACGCGAACATCTGGGCACCGCCGGCGATCTTGGCGACGAGACGGGAGCGCAGCGCCCCCTTTGCCACCACCTGCTTGACCAGCTCCTCAATGCCGGTGTCCGCAAACTTCGGTATATTTTTGTTGTTCGCAACGGCCGTCGAATCCGGCAACATCACGTGTATCAGTCCGCCGATCTTGGAGATCGGGTCTCTGATCGCGATGCCGACACAGCTGCCTAAGCCCAGCGTCGTGATCCCGTCGGGCGGTGCACACACCGCGAGATCTGCCATGCCGATGATCGTTACCTTTCCTTCTGCCATGAAACCAACTCCGTATTTTTTTTCATCGGATCATACGGATTGCTTCGTGCTGCGCACTCCCGCAATCCTGCGGCACTCGGAAATCACATCGCTCACTGCGCATCGCGCTGCTGTTTTCCTCGTGCACGCTTGCCCTGCCAATGTCCATGTGCTCCTGCAAGCAAGCTTGCATCGCACACGGCCGCTGTCAGGGCTTATCCGATGACATGATCCCCCATGCCGAGCGCTGACAAAATTTTGCCGAACGATTCCATATCCGGCAGCATCACAAAGTATCCTTCCAGCTTCACATCCGAGAAGAACTGCGTGTCAATCAGGAAAATCTGATCCGCCTCGGTACCGAAGGCGATGGCGGGCACGGATAAAATGGCGCCCAGCATGTCCACCGCAATGTACGGCACGCTTGGTACGATGGCCAGATTCGTCATCATGGAGAGCGAATTCAGGTAAGCACCCGTGATGATGTTGCCGACCTCCTTTAAGGCGGAGAGCTCGATCTCATTGAAGCCCTCACCCGTCGCGTCCGGCGTCTGCATCATGATGTTGACCAGATGCCTGGCGCTCGGCTCGCTCAGAAGGAAGATCATGGAGCCGTCAATATCTCCTTCCACCATCAGGTAGATTCCGACCATGATCTGATCGGCACCGCCCATCGCTTCTCCGACGTTCTTAAATTCGAGCAGCCGCACCTCCGGAACGGACATATCCAGCTTGAGATCCAGCATCTGCGACAAAGCGCTTGTCGCGTTGCCCGCGCCGATGTTACCGAGTTCCTTGAACAGATCGGCGTATTGGGCGGTCATTTCCTCCAGACTTAAATTTGCCACGTCTTAGCCCTCCCGGCTGTAAAGATGTTTACTGCTTCTGGCGCTGCTCGTTTTCGGCGCGTTCCAGGGACAGGGAATCCATGTCCAAAATGGAGACCAGACCCTCTTCGTATTTGCCGACACCGGAAACGAAGTTCGCGTCCTTGCGCGTCGGATCCGGCTTGACGTTCTCGATCTGCTTTGCGCCGAGCGTCAGCACGCGGTCCACCGCGTCCACGATGATGCCGAACAGATCCGCGTTGTCCGGACGTAAGATCAGGATACAGGTGTTGTCCGTGATCTCGTCCTCTTCCATTTCCATGCGGATGCGCATGGACACCACCGGAACGATTTCACCGCGGATATTTAAGACGCCCTTCAGGAACGCGTCCGCCTTGGGAATGCGCGTCACCTGCTGCATCTTGACGATGTTGTCAATGTACTTGATCGGGATGCCGTATTTCTCATCACCGTATTTAATGACGATGTATTGTACCTGTTCGCCGAGATCGACGGTATCTCTTAATGCGTCCATATGTGTCCTCCTATAAATACTGTTTTGTTTGATTCAGCTCCGGGCCGACGCCGCTACTGCGGCTTTACCGGCCCTCATCATTCGGAACTCCCGTGCTGCTTCGCATCACTCCGTTCCTCATGAATGGCGTTCGTCAAATCCATGCCCCCATTCGTGCAAGCACGATGTCTGCATGGATTTTCCTCACTGCTGAATCATATCAAAGCGTTCGGGTCAAGAATCAGCGCGATCTCACCGTCGCCAAGGATTGTCGCGCCGGAAAGGAACCTGGCCTTCGACGTGTACTTGCCGAGCGGTTTGATAACGATTTCCAGCTGACCCATCAGCTCGTCGATGATCAGACCGGCCTGCTGGTCGCCCTTGCGGACAACAACCACCACCATGTTTTCGTTCGGGTCACGCGTGGTCTCGTTATCAAGGACCTCATTCATGCGCACCAGCGGGCAGACATTGCCGCGCAGGGTGATGACCTCTTTGTTGGAAACGAGTTTGATCTCTGCGGGATCCACATCCTCGATCGTCTGGATGGAGTCCAGCGGTATCGCGTATTTTTCGCCGCCGACGACAACCATCAGCGCCTGGATGATGGCGAGCGTCAGCGGTAAGCGGATCGTCCAGGTGCTGCCCTCGCCGAGCTTTGTCTTGACGGAGACCTCACCGTTCAGGGATTCGACCTTGCTGCGGACAACGTCCAGACCGACGCCTCTGCCGGAGATTTCGGAGATGACCTTCGCCGTGGAGAAGCCCGGTGCGAAGAGAAGATCCACGCACTGCTGCTCCGTCAGCGCCTGCGCCTGCTCCGGCGTCACGACACCTTTTTCGATGGCCTTGTTCTTGACGACTTCCGCGTCAATACCGTTACCGTCATCACCGATTTCAATGACAACGGAGTTACCGTCCTGATAGGCGTGCAGGAAGATTTCGCCGGTGTCCGGCTTCCCGCGCTCACGTCTGAGCTCCAGGGCCTCAATGCCGTGATCCGCACTGTTTCTGAGAAGGTGCATCAGCGGATCACCGATTTCATCCACCACGGTACGGTCCATTTCGGTGTCTTCACCGGTCATCGTCAGTTCCATCGGCTTGCCGAGGGACTTGTTGAGGTCACGGATCATACGCGGGAATTTCTGTAAGGTATTTTCGAGCGGCACCATGCGGACCTTCATAACGGATTCGTGGAGATCCGTGGTGACGTTTTCGAGATATTCGATCTTTTCCTGAATGGCGCTTGTCGCGGCGCCGTTTCCGGTGTTGGCGGAATTCGCCGTGGAAATCAGGGAGTTCTTCGCGATGATCAGCTCGGACACCTGGTTCATGATGGCGTCGAGCTTTTCGATGTCCACACGCACCGTGCGGTTGACGACCGGTTTGCCGGCGGGCTTCTTCGCGCCCTGTCCCGCCGCGGGGGCCGCGGGGGTCTGCTTTTCGACCGGCACGGGCTTTGTTTCCTCCGCCTTCGGTGCCTCTTCCTTCTTTTCCTCCGCTGCCGGTGCCGCTGCCGCTGCCGCGGCCGCTTCCTTTTCTTCCGTGGTCTTCACGTTCGCGAGATCAACTTCGCCCGCCTCGACCTTTTCGATTTCGGAAACGTCCTTCGCGATGGCCACGGCCTTATCCACATCCGCGTTATCCGCGATCAGGATCAGGGAGAAGCTGTTTTCGAAACGCTCATCCTCAATGTCCTGGGTGGAGGGGTCGCTTGTGGCGATCTCACCGACTTCTTCCAGGCCTTTGAACACAAGGAAGGCACGTGCCGCCTTCAACACGCAGGTGTCAAGGATGTGCACGGTCATGCCGATGATGTTCTTTCCTTCTTTTTGGGTTTCTTCGAGACGCTCTTTGATCTCGGGCTCCACGCGCATCTTTGTCCATGCGGGCGCATCATCGCCCGGATCCGCCATCTCCGCTTCCGCGGCCTCCGCCGGTGCGGCTGCTTCGCCTCCGCCGCCGCCCTTGCTGGCACGGATGTCCGCCAGCGCCTTGATCAGGTGCTCGTTTTCCTCCGTTCCTTCGTCCTGGGTCTCGGTGATGTTGTCCACATACGCCTGCACGGCGTCCACGCACTGTAAGAGCGTGTCCACCATGTCGGAGTTGATTTTGATCTCACCGTTACGGACATCGGAGAAAACATCCTCGATGTGATGTGTCAAGTCCTGCATCCGCTTGTAGCCCATCGTGCCGGCCATGCCCTTCATCGAGTGCGCCGCCCGGAAGATCTCATTGATGCAATCCGAGTTTTCCGGCTCCTCTTCCAGCTGCATGATGGAATCATTCAGGGCCTGCAGATGCTCCTTGGCCTCATCCAGAAAGACGCCTAAATATTGACCTGTATCCATACACATACCTCCAAGAAATAGAAAGAAAACCTTACATAACCGCCATATTTACGGTCAATCGCTCACACCGACATTCATTACGACATCCTCCGCGATATCGTCCAGAGGCTTGACGTCGTTGGAAAGGCCAGCGCCTTCCACCGCCTTCGGCATGCCATACACAATACATGTATCGGCATTTTGCGTAATAACATGAACCCTTTTTCGTTTTTTCAGGTTCGAAATTCCCTCCATCGCGTCCGCGCCCATGCCCGTCAGCACCACACAGACCACCTCGTCATAGCGGGAATCCATGAGGGATTCGTACATGTAATTGGCACAGGGCTTGACATTTTCGCGTGTCGGGCCGTCCTTGTAATGAATATAATGTCTGCCGTTCTGGTAGCGTACATACATGTGCACGCCGCCTTTGGCGATATAAACCGTGCCGTCTTCTAAGGTATCTCCTTCTTTCGCTTCCCTGACCGTCACCTGGCTCATGCTGTTGAGCCGGTCCGCAAGGGAGGAGGTAAAGCCTGTCGGCATGTGCTGTACCAGCACAATCGGCGCGCTGATCTTCTTCGGAAACCGCGGGATCACGGACTGCAGGGCCTTCGGTCCGCCGGTGCTCGAGGCAATGGCGATGACCTTTCTGCCGCCCTTTGCCTTCGGCGGCTTGACGCCGAGCCCCTCCGCAATCCTGCGCACATTGCGCAGCGCGTCCGCACGGCTCACCACCGGATCCGTGATGTCACGTCCCGCGCAGACACCCGCCAGCGTGTTCAGCAGTTCCGTTCCAAATGCGTCCCCGCGGGCCTCCGACGCACGGTCCGGCTTATGCACGAAATCAATGGCGCCGCGATCCAGAGCCTCGATCGCCGTCCGGGAACCGTCCGTCGTGTCCGTGGAAGAGATCATCACACGGGTGCGGATTTTTTCTTCTTTAATCTTATCAAGTAACTGCAGGCCGTCCATGCGGGGCATGTTGATATCGAGCACAACGGCGTCATACTGCTTCTTGCGCAGCATGTCCAGTGCCTCGACACCGTCTTTTGCCTTATCCTCCACATGGAACCTCGGGTCCTTATTTATAATATCACCGAGGACGCTTCGCATAAGTGCAGAATCATCTACAAGTAATATTCTGCTGGCCATATTTTCAGTCAGTTCTCCTGCTTTTTCCGAATTTTTCGTTCTTCCTCGAAAATATAATGAATAATGTCTTCTCTGTCATCTTCGTCAATGATCGTGTACTGCGCACGGTACTCAAAGGTGTCCGGACGGTTCTCCAGTTCCCTCGCCTTCAGCACGCGGATGCAGACGCGGTACTCCTCCGTACTCTTGCGGCTGGGCAGTTTGAAAATCGTGTACAGCGTCATCCCCTCTTCAAAGCGGTTGACGGAAACGAAGCGGATTCCGCCGCCGGAAATATCCACGATCACGCCCTTCTGCAAGCTGTCCCCCAGGTTCGGTTCAAAGAAGGCGTTGCTCGACATGGCCAGCTGCTCATAGTCCGTCAGCTCCCTGCACTGCATTTCAAAGGCGCAGGGGAAGCGGTAATAGGCTCTTCGCTGCATGCGCTGCAATCCGGAGAGCAGGTCCATCGTGAGCATGTACATGTTGTTTGTGCGGTACCGGTCCGCAATCTTTCCGAAGCACTGGAACTGTCCGCGCTTGGAGTAAATGAAGACATTGTACTCACCGTCCACCGGCAGGAGAATGAGCTTTCCCTTCTCCATCGGCATCATCATGTCCAGCCGGTCCTCCGACACAATGTCGGCGATCTTGCTGGAGTAGATGCGGTTGTCCTCTTTTTCCGTCGGGTTCCAGCCGCCCTGTACGGTCTGCAGCTCGATACGGTCTCCGGGGCTGATATAGTCCTCTAACATGTTCGCTCCTTCGTCGCGCCCATGTCAGAGTGCGCTTTTCGGCATTCCAAAACGCCTGTCGGCGTTGCCTCAAGCGCCTCCTGGCGCAACTTACTTGTTTTTACGCCCTCAGCAGCCCTGTCATAAGGGGGACCGTTTTGCGGTGGATTCCTTATGATTCAGGGGTGCTTCGGGCTGTTTGCACTATTGGGTTACTGTTCCGCCACCTTCCGTCTGCGCCAGCTTCCTCCCCTTGATGATGTGTGAGAAGAAGGCCGCCATGCCGCGTTTCTTCACGTTTTCTTCGCCGTGCACGCCCGTCAGCTGTGCCGTGATGCTCTCGAAGGCACGCACGGACTTTGCGTTCGGATACAGGATCGAGACCGGCGTCTGCTGCATGACGGAGGTCTGCAGCTGCTGGTCCTGCGGGATCGCGCCGAGGTAGGTCATCGGCAGCTTCAGGTAGCGCTGCACCACGGCGTTGATCTTGTTGAAGAGCTGCTGCCCTTCCGTTCCGCTGCTCACCCGGTTCGACACGCATTTCACCTGCGTGTTCTCCGGCGAAAAGCGGGCATGCTGCGTCAACGCCTTCAGCAGCGAGTACGAATCCGTGATGGAAGTCGGCTCCGGTGTCGTCACGAGAATCACTTCGCTGCTCGCCACCAGAAATTCCAGCACGGCGTTCGACACGCCCGCACCCGTATCGACAATAATCACATCCGCAATCGCGTCCAGCTCCGCGAGATTGACGATGATGTACACAAGGTAATCCTGGCTCAGGTTGTACATATCCGAAATCCCGCTGCCGCCGGAGATAAAGCCC
>JAFZLB010000074.1 GCA_017551665.1 Lachnospiraceae bacterium | reverse complement strand
GGAAAAACTGATCTTGAAGAAACCATCAACGGCGCTATAGGAAAGCCCACAGCGTAAGGCAAGCTGACGCTTATTCAAGTCATTAGTTTTCATGAGGTAATCTATCTTCTCCAGTAAATTCAGGCCGGAATCCTCCTTACAAGATACATCCTACACCGTATAGAGGCATATAGTCAATGAAAAATTACTTTACAAAGTGAACAGCGGCAGATAGACCATCTGCAAAGTGCATCATACAAAATTCACTTAAAAAAGTGATTTATGTGCTATCCTACGGGTATGGAGTATGAAAACACTTGATCAATAGAGAATTAAGACAATCAACACAGAACAGGCAGTAGGGAAGGAAACGACCATACACGCAAATCTGAAAAACTCTTATCGGACAAGCATATCAGCGCGCCGGTGTATGAGATTCACAGCGAACACAACAACGGTGGAGGCAACGGCAAAAGAATTGAGGCAAGGCAATGATCTTGCGAACGCTTTAGAAAAATCCTTCGTGGATGTCTTAACAGGGTGCCCTCTGGAACGCGAAAGGCAACTGACGAGGAAGATGACGAAGAGGAGGATGAGGCGGAGTGACCTGTCATCAGCGCAGTAGGAGAGGAACGAATGGAAATAGCAAACATCTTGTCCGTGATTATAGCATGGGAATGCATCAAGCTGATTTTTCGGCTGATAAAAGCACTACTCACGAAGATTGAGGCCGTTTTTGTCGGCGATGGCACGAAGGTGTGAAATTAACTCGTCGTAATCATCAGCGTTGCATATGGAGTGATAATCGGATTTTAATTGCCGGTATTCAATATCTGAGATATAAGGAGAAACAATTTCAATATTGTTTGCGGTCCTGACGATGGTTTTATATGCGGTAGAAAAAAAGCCATGAATCATCATAACAACAAGAAAGGCAGCTATAAGCAACGCGCATATGACAGAGTGAACAATGCGGCTTGTTTGATACTGCTTTCGTTCAGATTTTTCAATTGTCGAAAGCTCCTCGTCAAGAAGATTGCTGACTTCATTCAAATGCTCTTCTATTTCTGCAAGTTTTTGAAACGAAGCAATAGCAGAGGGCTCTTGATTGATAAAACTATCACATTTAGGTGTGCTCTCGTCGCCTGTTTTGCGGATACTGGAAATCTTTTGGGATATGGTTAACCAGCGATGCCTAGATGTTGACAGTTGCACAAACTGATTAGCAATTGCGGCGCCGATACCGGCCCCGAAAAGTGCAAAGAATACATACTGTGTTGATACAAAAGCAACAAAAACATCACCACTTGCAATAGTCCGGTAATAGTAATCGGAAATGCCACGAAAAAAAGAGCTTCCGGCACCATGTAGAAGGATGACGACTTTTTGAGAAAGAGGAGTTAAACATACTGACAAAAAGGTGGCAAAAAAAATGCCAACCAAATACTTTATGACCTTTTTTCCGTGGTTATCCTTAGGGTTATCCATTGTAAATACCTCCTCGTATTATTATACCATAGGCAGCAGGATAAGAAGTATGAAATCATCAACGGTGACAGCGGCGGAGAGCATCATTTTGTCATCGACTGCGAGGACGAAGATTCGGAATAGCGCGGGCTTGCGGCGAGAACCGGTATCCCAGGATCCTAAATGCGGGACAAGCTTATCCTCCCGGGTAATATACGCAGATCCAACCTGGCCGCTGTGGACAGAGACTGTAAATTCACGTCGGAGGAGGCGCTGCATCTGATCAGAAGCTGCACGGTATGAAAACAGGATCAATCCGGAGATGAAGCGCCAAGCAGGGGGCATGAAGAAAATAATCAGCCTGCTTACTTATTGATCGTCTGTACTACACCGACCATCACGGTGAATGCCAGAGTAAATATGCAGGAAGCACGGAAGGAGGAGAAACTTACATCGTCCGCGTGAGAAGACCGTCTGGCCAGGGGCTGGAACAGTCGCTATTCAAAATGAACCAGCGTTTGTCTCAACGGCGAAGATCGCGGAGGGACAGCCGGAGTTCAACATGCAAAAGTTTTCAAATTCTAGAGGAGAGGCGGCGTCTGACATCCGTTAGGATTACAATCATAACAACAAAAAGAAACATGGTTCAACCTACAGATGTAAGGCGTGAAACAATTATGCGGGATGCAGGAGACAGCGAAGCGGAATGCCCGTACTGGATCAGAAACGACAGCTATAAGATGTTGGGTGCCTTACACCATGATTGCAGCAAACCTGTAGCTTTGGTTGCGGGAAGCCATCGTCTTCACCTCTTTGGGGAAGAGAATCGTATGTGACACGGGGGCGTTCGCAAAGGAGGATAAGACAGGAATTGACATTGCCAATAATTGTCAAAACAGGGGGAGAAAGATGAACTTATCAAACGATGCAGCAAGGGGATGTACGTAAGATGCGGTCAACCGGCACAAGCTCGTTTCGACAGGAAGGATTATTGAAAAACGGACGAAAATCTCTCCCAGTAATCATATGCCGTACCGCATATTGATTACTTTTTACGTTCCTCTCGTCCGTTCATTTCTGTTTCTTTTTAAATCAACGTTTTTTCCTAAGAAAGAATTTACCAAGCAAGACAATTCCGCCAACAATAAACCATGTGTAATATGCAATCGCTCCTCCAAAATTAAAACTGAACGATCCACCTTTTGCTTCTTTCAGGATTAAAAGAATAACAACATATATCACAGTCGCAATAAAAGTATCGATGTGAGATCTGACTCCTGGTTCAATTCCAAATTCGTATTCTTGTTCTGGAATTGTTTCCGGGGCCTCTTCGAGATCCGGCCACGCTTTATTAATGCAATATGGATACGTGAACCCATATTGTTGCTGATCCTTTTCAATCCTTTCCTTGCTTAATATACAAGATTGCGCTCTGACTTCAAATGTATCTCCGTTTTCTTTTTCAAAAATTAAATAATCATGACAGGTATCAACAAGAACATTAAGGCTTGATTTGCTCCCTACGAGTTTATATACTCCATACTCGTAATCGTCTTGTACGCCTTCGTCATACGGAAGTTTAAGTACGTGCCTCTTTCCAACAAAATATTTCTCCCCGTATTTAAGACGCCCATAATGATATCCAATAAGAGTTCCGTCTTCTTGTGGAGAAAACGATCCAACCGTATAATGCCTTAAAAGATTAAATTTGTATTCAATATAACTATCCCATGTTTTTAATCTTGCATCAGTTGTCGTTACATTTCCATAAATCATTTTCACGCCTCCTTAGAAATATTCCATTCTTATTTCTCCGCCGTAATCCCCCCATTCTGTTGCATCCCACGGAAAGCCATATTCATCGACTACGATATTTTGATTTCGAATCTCGTTGATCCTATCACAAATCATTTCCCAAGCAACTTTCTTACCAACCTCCCTCTTCTTTATTTCGTAATAATTCCTAAAGTCTTCCGGCTCCCACATATCCGGGGGGAGAGAATTCATTTCTCTCAACTTCTGTTTTGTCGCCGCAAAAGCAGCCGGATCATTTATTTCTTCTTCTGTCGGAATATAGTTTGGATCATAAACACCAAGTCCGTCGTCACCATTTCTTTTTTCTACCGCCTCCGCAAAGCTTGAGATTTTACACATTTATTTCTTCCTCCTTCCATGAATGGTAATCAAAAATCTTTCCGTCTTCACGAATTGCTGTTGCCGGGTTTGCATACAACAAATCGTCTATCTCATCCAAATCACAATCTTGAAACTCGTCCATTGCTCTTACGAGCGCTTCGTCCCAATCATCCGCTTCAACTTTAAATGATATTGTTGCGCCGAACGAAACTTTTACAATGTGTTCCATAAAGGCCTCCTATTCTATATTCCAAATAACGTTTTTGAACTGATCAATGCCGACAAGAACAACATTTTTTTCAAGACCTTCTTCATTTGCAACTTGTTTATATGTAGCGATAACTGCTTTTCCATCTTCTATTACAGAACTTCGATCCTTACTTGAGTCCAGTGGACCAAATCTCACATATGCATGCTCTTCATCGTATCTTACATCAAGAACGATGCTCTTGTCGTCTGTGCCAAAAACGAAACTTTCAAATCGTTGTTCCGGCGTCATTTGATTCCATGCTTCTTTTCTTGCTTGCCATTCCGCCTCGTGTTGTCTATGAGCTTCCCACAATTGTTCTGTTCGCTGCTTGCTTTCCCATTCTCGATAAAAGAACAGGATCACAAACAGAACAATTATTGATAATAGCATGGTGCGAATAAGATCTCCGACGAAATGTTTCTTGATATATTCTTTGTCCATTGCACACCTCCTATAAAAAGTCAAACAGTTTCTTAAGCTGCTTGCTTTGTTTGTTGGTGTTCGCCCACCATCAACGCCGGGTTGAATGGTTCTCTGCTGTGCAGCATAGCAAACACAATTCTCGCTACTTTTCGGGTCAGGGCTATGATCGCTCTCCCTGATCCCTTGTTCTCTTTTTTCTTGTTGTAATCCTGTATCAGCCGCCAGTCTGCATATTTGTTCTTTTGTCGAATTAACCCCAGCGCAACCTGTACAAATGCTGTCCGTAGGTCTTGGGGACCATGTTTTGTGATCTTTCCTCTACGATGCGTTTCATTGGAATCATGCACACTTGGAACTATTCCTAAATATGCCGCAAATCGTTTGAAGTCTCCATCGAACCGACTCAGGTCCTCCGTGTATGCCGCGATCGTTGTTGCTCCAATAAAGCCGATTCCCGGGATGGTCTGTAATAATTCCACTGTGTCGTTTTCCTTGACCATATCTCTTAACTGCTTTTCGACGACCTTGATTTGTTCTTCTATTATACCGTCTAAAATACTTAATGTCACTTCGAGTGATGAGGCAGTGAACTCAGAGTATTGGTCTTCGAGATCTCCTATCAGTTCCTGCCTCTTTTTTTTGCTTTGGAACTGTGCACCTTTTGTTTCGATCCCATATCCAAGCATCATTCCATGGAGTTGGTTCTTGATCTTTACTCCACTTTGAACGAGGATGCTTCTTGTCTTCAGCATTCGCCTTAGTTCTTCGCTTGTCTGACTGCACAGGTGCGCCTCCGGAATCATCTCTTTCATGAGATAATACGCAAGTGTGTACGCATCATTGGCATCCGTCTTTTTTGTACTAAGCGTGATGACTTTGAACTTACTTGTGTTCACCACCTTGACCGCGAAAAACTCTGCCTCCATCCGGTTTTTGAAGTACCTGGCATTCCCTGTTGATTCGACTGCCATCTCGATGATGTAACCCTTCCTTTCCTCGATGTGCATCCGCCTGCAGAAGCGGCTGTATCCTATGTTGTCTGTCGGATACACACCTTCATGCCGGATTTCACCATCCTCACTGACTGCGCAGACCGTTAATTGCGTTTTATGAAGATCAACGCCAACATACAGTCTGCTTTCTTCTGCCTTGCCCATACTCTTGTCCTCCTGTTCGAGTTTTTCAGCAAGACAGCTTCTGATCGGTGATGCTTTCCAATCTCCTATTCGGCCTTACGCTGCACGCGCTGCCACTGCATGATTCGATGCTAATTCTTCATTCTCCTTTTCGGTCTCGAAGACCATTAGCCATGACGAATTAGTATCTACTCTGTCTCGCTGCTGTTTTGATTTTACAGCAGAAAGACGATACATCGCATCACCCTACTGTTTCCTTTTTATCATGCCTCCTTTCTGACACACCTCTTCACTTCTGTTATCGGATCATCTGCTTGAGAATTAATACAGTTATTTAAATTTTTATTATGTTTCTATTGCAGATATAATTGTGCTAAGAGGTATAATTCTCGCATCTTCTTCATTTGCTTCAATCTAAAACAGATTTATGGTTTCTTTGCAGGTCGTCATATCATAGTCAATTAATGCTCTCATTGCAGACTATGGATGACGGGTACAGATACGCCGTCAGAGGTAGGATGGGCAGATCTCGTCGCAACGGCGGATATAACCAAGGGAGAGGTTCCTACAATTCCTACGGGTATGTTCGTGACAGCGCAAAGATGAGATGATCGCACATCTTGAAAAGACAATGGATAATGCGTCTTCCGAACACGAAAGAGAATCCATTTGTTGCTGTATGAAAATCTGTGTGATAGCAATTGGATAGATGAGATTCGGATGCCCCTCGTATCTTTTTCATGTGAGAGCGTTAAAACATTTGTTCTGATGACACTTGTGAGTACACGGAGACATTTAACGTCTCAAACCATTGATTTTACTGCATTCTTGAAGCAGGTGATGGGAATCGAACCCACGTATCCAGCTTGGAAGGCTGGTGTTCTACCATTGAACTACACCTGCGCAGCTCTTCGTCGTCCGCAGTTTGGCGGGACGGGAGTTGTTCCATCGGGGTGACAGGATTTGAACCTGCGACCTCCTGGTCCCAAACCAGGCGCTCTACCAAACTGAGCCACACCCCGCAGCACATCCTGTCTTCCGATGCAAAAACCATTATATGCGCGGGGAGCGCTCTTGTCAACGCCGGGCGATTTTTTCGCATATCCGGCACGGCTTCCGACTGCCTTCCGTCCGCCTTCGCAAAGGGACAGGCCGCCGTGGGAAAATCTGTCACATGGCTGTCACTTTCCTGCGGTATGCTGTTTCTATCACTCCGGCAGACTGCCGCTATGCGGGACGGAAATCGTCACACGGAGGCAGCGGAGAACGGTACAGGGAACAGGTGCGGCGGGCATGCCGCCGGGAAAGCGAACAACAGGAGGTTGTGACAGATGGAAATTCTCAGGGTGGAGCACCTGACAAAAATTTACGGCGCGGGCGAAACCGCGGTGCACGCGGTGGACGACGTGTCCTTTTCCGTGGAGAAGGGTGAGTTTGTCGCCATCGTCGGCGCGTCCGGCAGCGGCAAGTCCACATTGCTGCATCTGATCGGCGGCGTGGACAAGGCCACAAGCGGCAACGTCTTCATTGAGGGAGAAAATATCTGCGGGCTGGGGACGGACCAGCTGGCGATCTTCCGGCGCAGACAGGTCGGCATCATTTACCAGTTTTACAATCTGATTCCGATTCTCAATGTCAAAGAAAACATCACGCTGCCGGTGGAGCTGGACGGGCAGAAGGTGGATGAGGTGTGGCTGAACGATCTGCTGAACATCTTAGGGCTGTCCGACCGCGCGTCCTATCTGCCGAACGAGCTCTCCGGCGGACAGCAGCAGCGCGTCTCCATCGGCCGCGCCATGATGAACCATCCGGCGCTCATCCTCGCGGACGAGCCGACCGGCAACCTGGACTCCAAAGCGAGCGACGAAATCGTCACGCTGCTGAAGGTGTCCAACCGGCAGTTCCGCCAGACCGTGATCGTGATTACGCATGACGCGGAGATCGCGAAGCAGGCGGACCGGGTGTATGAAATGATGGACGGAAAACTGACGCTTGTCGGATGAGGTGAAACGATGAATCCAGTAAGAAAACTGACCATACAATCCCTGCGCATGAACCGCAAACGCACCGTCATGACGGTCATCGCGATCGCGCTGTCCTGTGCCCTGATCGTGGCGGTGACGGGCATGCTGTCCAGTGCGCAGGCCACGATCGTACAATACACGAAGGACACGGTCGGAGATTATCACGCGCTTTACAGCGACCTGCCCGGGGATGCCCTTCAGATCATCACGGAATACACGGAGACGGCGGAGGTACACGCATACCGTCACGCGGGCTACGCGGTCGCGGAAGGAAGCGTCAACGAATACAAGCCCTATTATCATCTGCTGACCATGGACGAAGAGACGATGAAGGCCTCCGCCTTCCGGCTGACGGCGGGGCGCTTTCCGGAAAACGCTTCGGAAATTCTGATTTCCGGTCATATCGAACACAACGGCGGCATCAAATGGAAGATCGGCGATACGATGACGCTTGCGCTCGGCGCGCGCAGACTGGACTACGGGGCTTTGCTTTCACAGATCAATGACTTCGATCCCAATCACGCGGAGGAAATCACGGACACAAGGGAACGTACCTTTACGGTTGTCGGCATCATGGAACGGCCCTCGTATCTGATTGAAAATTACCAGGCACCGGGCTATACGATTGTGACATGTGACGCGGACGGTTCCCTTGCCCGGCAGTCCGCCTACAACACCTTCGACGCGGAGGTGACGTTCACAAGTGCCGCCGCGGCAAGGGACGGTGCGGAAGAGCTTTTAGACATTCTGATGGCGGAAGGCGTGCCCGTCAGCGCCATGCAGACCAACAGCGATCTGATCCGTTTTTCCGGCGGTATCAACGAGGAACTACTGGAAACCTTCTGGTGGCTGCTTGTGGTCATCATCAGCATCATCATGGTGACCAGCGTCTTTGTCATCCGCAATTCCTTCCGCATTTCGGTCTCGGAAAAAACGAGACAGTACGGACTGCTTGCCACGGTCGGCGCGACAAGAAAACAGATCAGAAAAAGCGTGCTCTTCGAGGGATTCCTGATGGGCGTCATCGGCATCCCGCTGGGCCTTCTGATCGGCGCCGCCGCGGTGCGCGTGCTCATCTTTTTGCTGAATATCATCATCGGCGACGATCTTTTGGAGAATGCAAACTTCGTGTTCTCCCTGAGCTGGGTGGTGTTTGTCGCGGCGGTGCTGCTCTCCGTGCTGACGATCTGGCTGTCCTGTCTGATCCCTGCGGTGAGCGCCTCACGCATCCCGCCGATTGAGGCGATCCGCGGCAACCGCGAGATCATGCCGGGAAGGAGAAAGCTGAAGTCCTCGCGCCTCGTGAAAAAGCTGTTCGGCATCGGCGGCGTTGTGGCTTCCAACAACTTAAAGCGCAGCCGGAAAAAGTACCGCACAACCGTGGTCTCGCTGGTGGTCAGCATTTCCGTTTTCATCGGCCTCTCCTTTTTCGTGGAAGGGATGAAAAACTCCGTTTCCGTCGTGTATCAGGATTACGGGTTCAATATGGCCATATCGGCGCAGGACGCTAAGGCCTGCGAGACCGTGGCGCAGGTGCTGGAGCTGACGGATTATGCCTACGACTATTATGCATCCGGCGAAATCAGCCGTGATCCATGGGGTTCCGAATACGCCAACAGGCGCTATGATGCCATGCGAAGTGATCCGGATTACAGCGGATGGCTTGGCTGTGAGCCGGAGGACAATCCCGTCTATATTCATTTATACAACCGCGACTACTTCAGACGCTATCTGGAAAGCCTCGGTGTTGACGCTTCCGGCGATGTTTCCGGCATCGGTCTGCTCTTTGATGAGGATATTATGTATGATTACAATATGCAGGGAAATCTGAAGAAGATGACGACGGAGCGCTTTACCACCGCAAAGGCCGGTGACACGATGGAAGTGCGGATTGATATTCCGGCGCATGCGGAAGTGGAGGAAGACGCACCTTTGTACACGTATGAAGTAACATATTATGATGGCGAAAGAAAAGTGACAGAGGAGCTGAGTTACCGTAGCCTGACGCGACGGGTCCGGCTGGTAAAGGTGAACACCGCGCCGCCTTACGGATTGGAGGGAGTTTTCTCTGACGGCGCGGTATTGGTGATGTCGGAGGATGCCGTTCCGAAGAGTGCGGGAATCGATACGATCAGAGAGATGTATGTGAACGCGGAGGATCCGGATCAGTTGGAACAAAAGATCGCGCAGACGAACTGGGAGGACTACGGCGTAGAGCTGGAGTGGTACTACAATCTGAACAAGTACGTTTCGGAAAACCGCAGGATGATTCTGATTATTGAAATCTTTTTGTACGGCTTTATCGCGGTGATCACCCTGATCGGCGTGACAAACATTTTCAACACGATCACGACGAACATGATGCTGCGCAGCCGTGAGTTTGCCATGCTGAAATCCGTCGGGATGACGAAGGGACAGTTCAACCGGATGATCCTTCTGGAAAGCGCGCTTTACGGGATGAAATCGCTCGTCTTCGGCATCCCGCTGGGGCTGGGACTTGCATGGTGGATCTACCGGGTGCTGTCGGGCGCGATTGACGACGGCTTCTTCATCCCGTGGAAGGCCATCGGAATCTCCGCGCTCTTCGTGTTTGTGATCGTGGGTTTGACGATGCGGTATTCCCTTGGTAAGATCAATAAGCAGAACATCATTGAGACGATACGAAGTGAGGCGGTGTAGGAAGTGTTACAGATCTTGCTCGTGGAAGACAATAAGGACATCGTCAGCGGCCTGACCTTTCTGCTGAAGAAGGAAGGCTTCGAGGTCAGCGCCTGTCTGCGGATGCGGGAGGCGGAGGAAACCATCGACAACATGATCTTTGACCTCGCGATCATTGACATCGGCCTGCCCGACGGGAACGGCTATGAGGTCTGCCGCTATCTGAAAGAGGCGCGGCCGGAGACGCCCGTGGTATTCCTGACGGCGAAGGACGAGGAGCGTGACGTGGTCAAAGCCTTTGATCTCGGCGCGGATGATTATGTGGTCAAGCCCTTCCGCAACCGCGAACTGATCTCGCGCATCAACGGCATTCTGCGCAGATACGACAAGAGCACGAAGGAGATCCGCGTCGGGGATCTCAAGCTGGATCTTGTCGC
Organism: Lachnospiraceae bacterium; assembly: GCA_017551665.1. GTDB lineage: Bacteria > Bacillota > Clostridia > Lachnospirales > Lachnospiraceae > Butyrivibrio. Next base: position 53,075 of record JAFZLB010000074.1, on the reverse strand, counting down.
GAACCGCCTGTTCCGCCTGTCCGCTACGGGGCCGGACGAACCGCCGCAGGAAGCGGAAGAGATCAGCCTGACCGCGCTGGAGCACCGCATTGTGCAGCTGCTCTTCCAGAACCGCGGCATCACGATGACGCGTGACCGGATCCTGGATCAGATCTGGGATTACGCGGGAGACGTGGTGAATGACAATACACTGACCGTCTACATCAAACGCGTCCGCGAAAAGCTGGGCGGGGATGTGGTCAAAACCGTGCGCGGGATCGGCTACCGCGTGGACGCGTAAACGGAGGCTGCCATGCGGATTTCACTGGATGTCATCGCCACACCTGTCATCGGGGCTTACATAATGGTTTTGATTGTTTCCGCGGTCCTTGCGGTCGCTGCACTTGCGGGCGTGACGGCCCTTGTTCGCTACATCCTCAGGGCAAGGCGCAGGGAACAGCGTCTCGCGTCCTATATCGAATATGTACGTTCCCTTTCGCATGGCAATTATGATCTGAGAATCGCGGACAACGAAGAGGGCAACCTCTCGATTCTCGCGAACGAGATTTACAAGATCGCGGTACAGATGCGGGAGCAGACGGAACAGAGCAAGAAGGAAAGCGAAAACCTAAGCCGTGCGCTGGCCGATATCTCCCACCAGATCCGGACGCCGCTTACGAGCATGCAGATCACGCTGGACAATTTGAGCGAGAATCCTGATATGGACGAGGCGACCAGACGCGCCTTTTTCCGTTCCGTCCGCACACAGATCGACCGCACCTCGCAGCTGGCGACAACGCTTTTGCAGCTTGCGAAATTCGACAGCGGCACGATTTCTCTGAGCAAAAGTGAATTTGCGGCAGCCGGTCTCTTTGGGGACGTGCGGGAAGCATTGGAGGTGCTGGCGGAGGCCTCGGATGTGGAACTTGTTTTAGAGGGGGATCTGAATGCCACACTGTACGCGGATTACGCCTGGGAGCGGGAAGCCCTGCTGAACATTGTCAAAAATGCGATCGAGCATTCCCATCCCCACGGCGAAGCGCCGGAAGCGGCATCGCCGGAAGCGGAGGCGGAGCAGGAGCAGGCCCACGCCGTCAAATCGGTGACGCTCTCGGTGGAAGACGGTCCGCTCTTTACCGTGCTTCGCGTGCGGGACGAGGGAGAAGGCATTCCGCCCGAGGAACTGAAGCATGTATTCGAACGATTCTATAAGCCGGCCGGCAGCGACAAGGAAAGCTTCGGCATCGGCCTGTCCTTCGCGAAGACCGTGATCGAAGCCGACGGCGGCGTCCTTACGGTCGATTCCGTACCCGGAAAGGGTACGTCCTTCACCATCCGTTTCGGCAAGAAAAAATAAAGCGGCAAAAAGAAACTCTTATAAATGTCGTTATTGACCATGGTCGGACGCGGTACTACAATTAAGGTAGTTGTTTTTTCGAGTCCGAAAGGAGGATGGGTGTATGTTGCTGTCAAAGTTTTCCATTCGTTTTCTTGTGATTACGATGTTCACTGTCATGATCATTCTTTGTCTTGGTGTGGGCGTGATCGCAATCCGTTCCAACAGTTCCATCAGGAATTTGAACGAGGTGCAGCAAAACTACACCCTGTCCGAAGAACTGGCCGCGGAGATGCAGGTCTCCAGTGACGTGCTGACCAACATGGCGCGCATGTACTGTGAAACGGGAGAGCAGCATTACATGGATGTGTACAACGCGGTGGTCGATATCCGCGCGGGGAACTTTCCGCGGCCGGAGGACTACGACTCTTCTTTCTGGACGGAGTTTCCGGAGGATGTCGCTTCCCTTATCTCCGGCGGAACGGAAAAGATCGCGCTGCTGGATCTGATGCGGGAAGCCGGTTACACGGACGAAGAACTCGCGCTGCTGAAACAGGCGAATGATCTTTCGAGTGAGCTGGCGGAGCGCGAGGCGCTGGCCTTTCGTGCCGTGGACGGCAGGATGACCGAAGAGGAACGGGCGCTGATGGAGGAAGGCGAGAGCGAAAAAGAATTCGCGGTGCGCATCCTTAACGATGATGTTTATATGGGCGTCAAGAACGAAATTTCCGCACCGATCAACGAGTTCTACGATCTTTTGGACGAACGCCTCGAAGGCAACGTGGATGATGCGTTTTCGCGTTCCTCCATGCTTTCGACGGTCACGCTTATTCTCATCGGCGTGATTCTGGTGCAGATTCTGATTATGTATGTGTACACGCTGGTGGATGTGTACCGCCCGATCAAAAAACTCACACAGGCCATCGCGAAGGACGAAAATGGACGCTTCGCGATTACGGAAGTTCACATCACGCAGCAGAACGAGCTGGGCAAGCTCGGCAACAACATCAACGAAGTCATGGGACAGATGCGCAGCTTTATCGGAAAGACCTCCGGCGCGATGCAGGAGCTGGTGGAATCCAACGAAAAGCTGTCCGACCGGACAAACAGCAGCGCGGAGGTGTCCGGTGCCATGGCGGATGAAATTTCCGAATCCGCCGCGAGTGCGCAGGTGCAGCATCAGTCCACCTCGGAGGTGCTGCAGACGCTGGCGGAAATGGTTTCTTCCCTGGATGAAGTCAACACCAGCGTGGATGTCATCATTGAAAACGCGAAGACGATCTCGCAGGAATCCGACGACGGTTCCGCCGTGGTCAATGATGCCGTAGATAAAATCGCGTCTCTCGAAGCGACGATCTCCAAATCCGCGGAGCTCATGGAACTGCTGGGACAGCGCTCCTCCGAAATCGGCCAGATCGTGTCCACGATTTCCGATATTTCTTCGCAGACGAACCTGCTCTCGCTCAACGCTTCCATTGAAGCGGCACGCGCGGGACAGCACGGCAAGGGCTTTGCGGTGGTCGCGGAAGAGGTGCGGAAGCTGGCGGAGGAATCACAGCGTGCGGCGGGTGATATTTCCGGTCTCGTCGGCATGATTCAGGAAGAGACAATGGAGGCGGTCACGGCGGTCCGCAGGGGCAGCGATGAAGTGAAGGTTTCCAAGGACGCCGTCGGCAACGCCGGTGAAATTTTCGGTTCCATCAACGGCTCGGTCAAGGACATCGTTGCCTTCATCGAAGAAACCGGTGCGTCCATCAAGAGCCTCACGCAGCAAAGCGATGATGTCCGCAGCTCTTCGGAAACGGTCGGCAACAGCGCCGCGTCCATCGCGGAGAGCATGGAAGCGTCCGCCGCCAGTTCCAAGGCGCAGGCGCAGTCGCTGAATGACATGGCGCAGACGGTGCGCAAACTGACCGAAATGGCGCATGAGATCGAGCAGGAGATCAGTCTCTTCCAGATCTGAGGCGCGTTAATCGGGCGCTTATGTCAGACACAGTATGAATAGTGCAGTCATCAGGCGGTCTGGTAATAGGCCGCCTGTGTGTTGAAAAGCTTCGCGTAGACGCCGTCGTCCGCGAGCAGGCTGTCATGCGTGCCGCGCTCGACGATGTGCCCTTTATCGAAGACAACAATCTCGTCACAGAACTTGCAGGAGCTCATGCGGTGGGAAATGTAGATCGCGGTTTTCTGTCCGACGAGTTCATTGAAGTGTTCGTAAATCTGCGCCTCCGTCAGCGGGTCGAGTGCCGCAGTCGGTTCGTCCAAAATCAGGAAGGGCGCGTTCTTGTACCAGGCGCGCGCAATCGCCAGGCGTTGCGCCTCGCCGCCGGAGACGTCGATGCCTTCGCCGTTGTCATGGTAGAGCAGGGTCTCAAGCCCGTCCTTCATCTCGCGCACGCGTTCCGCGATGCCGGCTTTTTCGAGGGCTTCCCAGATGCGACGGTCGGAGGTGTTTTCCTGTGTGTCGCCTGTGTTGTCTTTTCCGGCAACATCGCCAGCCGCCGCTTCCGTCCACGGCGCTTCATCTGCTTCATACCCGCAGGTGATGTTGTCGCGTACCGGCAGCGAGAACAGTTTGAAATCCTGGAACACCGGCGCGAAGACGGTGGTGTATTCCGCGTAATCATACTTGCGGATGTCGATGCCGTTTAAGAGAATCTCGCCTTCCGTCGGCTCATAGAGGCGGCAGAGCAGTTTCACGATTGTGGATTTTCCCGCGCCGTTTCTGCCGACAAGTGCCATCTTCTGCCCGACCTTGAATTTCAGATTCACATGCGACAGCACTTCTTCTTCGGTTTCCGGATAGGTAAAGGAAACATCGCGGAACTCCAGCTCATAATCCCCGTCCGAGCGCTTTTCCACCGGCAGCGTTCCGGTGTAGTGCATGGGCTCCTGATGGATGAAGTCGTAAAACTGCATCAGATATTCGAGGCGCATTTTAATACTCATGTAGTTTTTCACAAGCTCTTCGCAGGCGGAAGTCAGCCGCTGCAATGCACCGGCGTACAGCAGAACATCCGACACCGGAATCGCACCGGAAAGCGCACGCAGCCCGACAAAGACATAGCCGCAGGCGGCATATACATTCATGGCAAAGGTTCTGACCGAGGTAAGGACGCCGGATTGTTTTCCAAATGCCATATACACCGGTCCTGTTTGTTTGACGTATTCCTTAAAACGCGTGGCAAGCATGTCCGCCATGCCATAGACCAGCAGATCTTTTTTCATGGATACGCCCAGACCTGTGTTGATCAGGTATCCGCTGACCGCGTTTCCGTGCGCGTTTCGTTGCATGAGGTCGTTCATAATCACGCCCTCTTTTTTTGCGGTAAGCATCCCTGTCAGGAGAACGAGGACAAATCCAAAGGCGAGTGCCCACAGCGCCGGATCCGCGATGCGAAAGACCTCCGCGGACTGCACAAAGAGGCGGAACAAAAACAGCAGCGCACAGACGAAGGACAGCGCGGCGGAAATCAGTTTTATCATGCAGGTCACGACATAATCGACACCGCCGCTCCCGTTCCGGAGATAATCGGCACTGCGGATGCGGTCAAGCGTCTCCGTTCTTTCCAGATGGTCATATTCCATCACATAGCTTTTGGCGGAAAGCTGTTCGTTGATGCTGGTTTCATCGATCAGGTTCTGCCAGGAGGCAAGCCTTGCACCCACAACCCGGTGAATGAGCGAAAGCAGAAGCGTCAGACCGATCATGACGGCCGCGTTCGTCACCGCCTGCGGAAAGTCACGCGCCAGGAGAAAGCGCAGGATACGCGCGTAAAACACCAGCTGCACATAGGGCGAAAAGGCGGTCGTCACCGCGTCGATGAAGCAAAATATCTTCAGCAGCGGATAGTCCTTTTTCATCAGGGAAAGGAGCTTCCATAATTCAGAAAAGGTCTTCTTCATTTGCCTGTTCTCCTTCCCGGTAATACCTGCTTTGTGCTTCAAACATTTCGTAGTAGGCGCCCTTTTTCTCCATCAGGCTGTCGTGGTTTCCTTCCTCCGCGATCCTGCCGTCCTCCATCAGGATGATACGGTCGCAGAAGCGCGTGCTGGCCAGCCGGTGCGAGATGAAGATGGAGGACTTCTCCGCAATGAATTTCCGGTATTGCAGATAAAGCTCCTGCTCGCTGATCGCGTCCAGCGCGGCGGTCGGTTCGTCTAAAATAAGCAGTCCGGGGTCATGATAAAAGGCACGCGCCAGCAGCATCTTTTGTCTCTCGCCGCCGGAAAGCTGAATGCCGTCCTCGGCAACGTCCTTTCCCAAAAAGGTGCGGATGCCCTTTTCGAGGCTGTCCGTTTTTTCCTTCAGCCCGGCTCTGGAAAGCGCGTCCAGTACCTTTTGCTCGTCGTAACTGCCCTCCGGCAGGGCGGAGACGTTTTCGGCGATGGTAAAGGAAAGGGCGCCGGCGTCCTGGAACACAATGCCGATGCGCTGAAACCACTCCTCGCGTGAGACCGTTTCCAGATCAACGCCGTTCACATAAATGGTACCGCCGGTCGGATGATAGAGCCCCGCAAGGAGCTTTACCAGCGTGGTCTTTCCCGCGCCGTTGACACCGACGAGCGCCAGTGTTTCTCCCGGTTTGATGTGCAGCGAGAAGTCTTTGATCACGGGCTCCTCCGCGTCCGGATAACAGTAGCTGACATGATCAAACACGATGTCCGGCTGCTCTTTCGGCAGCGTCGCACTTCCGGCGGGCGGTTGCAGCAGATCAATGTAATCATAGAGATAAGAGGTGCGGCTTAAGTCGTCGTTGAGTTTCGCCAGCGTCTCCGTGATCAGCGTGAACCATGCGGAAAAGCCGGAAACAACGCTTAAATACAGGACGAAGGAAGCAAGCGGAAGCGACTGCGTCCGCATCAGATAAATCAGATAGCCGTAGCAGACCGCGTCCCGGATGCAGCTTGTCAGTTCCACCACAACCTCGTATGCAAGGATGCGGTTGCGGCGTTTCGTCTCCATACCGCGCACGCGTGCGGTCACGGTGGCGAAAAGACGCTTTAAAAGCGGATGGGACTGATAGAGGCGGATGTCCTTTGCCAGCGTGGTGTCAAAGCAGAGCTTTTCGTAATAGCGCTGGTGCTTTCGTTCCTTCATCATCAGATCGCGGTAGCGCAGGGCGCGTTTGTGCATGATAAGATAGAGCAGATAACTGAGGACAGACAAGGTAAGCAACAGCAGCAGGATCAGCGGACTGACCGTCGTGATCACCAGCGCATAGACGGCAAGCCCGAGAAGCGCCGCGCAAAGCGGCACGATGCCGTGCAGGAAGCCCTCGTAGCCCCACATATTGGCGTCGAGGGAATTTTCCGCCTTGCTCGCCAGCGTTGTGGTGCTTTCCCTTGCATAGACCTCGTAATCACAGCGGTTTGAGCAGCGGATGAGCCTTTCCCACCCGTATTGCTGCCGGAACTCGATCAACTGGAAGATCTCCACTTGCATCACATAGGCGTGAATGGCCTGGATCAGTCCATAGACAAGGAAGATGCCGGCAACACGCCACAAAAACTGCTCCGGCGTCTGCACCGAAGTCAGAAGGAAGATGATGATGCCGGGAAGCAGCGTGCCGCCTGTCGTGGAGAGCACGCTGAACAGAATCTGCAGCGCCATCATCAGAAAGAGTTTTTTGTCATAGCTCCATACATCCTTTAAGATCAGACGCGCCGTCTGCGGGTTGGAGTATGCGGAGCGGATGTTGTCTTTTTCTTCCATGGTGCTCCTTTCGTTGTTCGTCACTTCGGTGGAAACGCGGCGGGCGTTCCCTGCGCTTACCATATCATAGAATAGGAGCGCGGGAGAAAATACGCACGAAATGTCTGTTTTTTGCACGAACGGTATGTGGAATGCGTGCAGGAGGGGCGTGTGGTATGCGTGCATGGATGCGCCATACTACCGACCCGACTGTCCTGCGCTCTGACATGGATGGCAGAGCAGGAGGGGCGTGTGGTAAAATAGTATGGTCATGCAGACACGAAAGAAAGCAGCGGAAAGGAGAGCGGATGCGGATCGTTTGCTGTGATGACGAGGCGGCACAGGTCGCGCTGCTGCACCGGTACATTGACCGGTACGCGGAAGAAAAGAAAATCACGGCGGAAGTAATGGAGTACGCAGACTGCGATACGCTGTGGTGGGATTTGCAGGACGGGCTGGACGCCGGTCTGCTGTTGCTGGACATCGAGATCAAAGCGCAGGACGGTCCAACCCCCATGTCCGGCATCGCACTCGCCAAAAAGATGCGGGAGGCGAAGATGCCTTACCCTGTCTGCTTTGTGACCGGCATCCGCGACCATGTCTTCGAAGGCTATGACGTGGATGCGATCGGCTATCTGCTGAAGCCTTACGAAAAGGAGCAGATCTTCAAAATCCTGGACAAAGCCTTTGCGCTGTACCGCGCGCCGAAGCGCTATGTTTTTTTGCAGGCGGAAAAGGAACGCGTCAAAGTCGAAGCGGACGACATCCTTGCGGTCGAGGCGCAGGCGCATGACTGCATCGTGCATCTGAAGGAAGGCACGGCGGAGCAGGGACAGGTGCTCACCGTCCGGCAGGGCTTTCAGCGTCTTTGCGAAGAGATGGACGCGGCGCTTTCTTGCAGCGGCGAAGCACAGGCGTTTCTGACGCGAATCCATCGTTCCTTCGCCGTCAACATGAAGAACATCCTGCGCGTGACAAAGGATGCCTGCGTCGCGGAGGGCAACCGTTCCTTCCCCGTTGCGCGGGGCAACCGTGACGCGGTCATGCAGGCCTTCATCGCGGCGAACCGCCCGGCGGAAGGAGAGGACGCATGAGCCCCTTGCTTGTGAGCGCCATCGTGATTGTCTTCGCCGCCGCGGTGGCGGTCTTTGTGCGTCGCTTCATCAAGAGCCAGGAAGAGAAGACCATCCGCTATCAGAACAAACTCCTGAAGCAGCAGATGGATGAGATCGAAACGATGTATCTGACGATGCGCGGCTGGCGGCATGATTATCACAATCATCTGCAGTCGCTCAAAGGGCATCTGGCCGCTGGACAGATCGCCGAGATGGGAAACTATCTGAAGGAACTGGAACAGGATCTGGACGCGATCGACACCACCTACCACACCGGCAATCTGCAGATCGACGCGATTCTGAACGCGAAGATGGCAATGGCGGAGCAGGAGCGGGTGCCCGTCAAATGCGACGCCACCGTGCCGCCCGCGCTGACGGTTTCGGAAATTGATCTCTGCGTGATTCTCGGAAATCTTCTGGACAACGCCATCGAATCCTGCCGCAAAATCGAAGCGGAAGAGGAGCGTTTTCTTCGCGTCTATATCAGCGTTCTGAAGCAGCAGCTTTACATCTCCGTCACGAACGCTACAACGGAAACCGTGCGTCAGCGCACCGACGCGTATTTCAGCACGAAGCGCGGCGACCACGGCCACGGCCTGCGCCGCGTCGACCAGGTCGTCAAAAAGTACGACGGCTGGCTGAACCGCCAGAACGAACCCGGCGTCTTCGCGACGGAAATTCTTTTGCCGTTGTAGAAAAAAACCCCCCATTTGTAGGATACACAGAGAAAGAAAAACATGCTATCATCGTCTCATACTTCGAACAAGAAGGAGGACGTTATGGGACTGTTTGAAAAGAAGTATTGTGATTTTTGCGGTAACAGAATCGGTATGCTCGGCAACAAGAAGTTTGAGGACGGCAATATGTGCAAGGAATGCGCGTCCAAGCTTTCGCCCTGGTTTAACGAGCGCAGACGTTCGACAAGAGCCGATCTCGAGGCGCAGCTTGCGTACCGGGAAGAAAACAAAAGTGCCGTTGCCGCCTTTCAAACCACGCGCAGCATCGGCCGGCATACGAAGCTGCTGATCGATGACAACGCGCGCAAATTCATGGTGACAAGCGCGTCCAATCTCGCGACGGCCAATCCGGATGTGATGGACTTTTCGCAGGCGACAGGCTGCAGTCTTGACATACAGGAGAGCCGCAATGAGATCAAAGATAAGGACAAGGACGGCAAACCCGTTTCTTATCAACCGCCGCGATATGAATACTCTTACAACTTTTATGTGACGCTCCATGTCAATACACCGTTTTTTGACGAGATCAAATACTCGCTGTCCAACGGCTACATCAAGACCGGCGAGCAGCCCATGAACACGATGTCGGGTTCGTGGAATATGCACAGCGCCTCGATGGGCATGCGTACGGGTGTCACGAAGTATAATGAAATGATCGCGCTCGGCAATGAGATCAAAGACGCCGTGGACGGCATGCGCATGGGCGGCATGGCGCAACCGCAGATGATGCCGCAGCAGCAGATGGTGCAGCAGCCGCAGATGGCACCGCAGCCGCAGATGATGCCGCAGGGGCCAACTGTGTGTCCGTTCTGTAACGCGCAGCTGCAACCCGGTGCGAAGTTCTGCGAATACTGCGGCGGACAGTTGATGTAGATAATGTAAGGGCGGGGCGTTGTTGAAAAACGCCCCGTTTTTCATATTGAAAATCGGGATTTTCGCGTTTATGATGGAAGCATGAAGACGACATGTACCATCAACGAATTATCCATGATGACGGGCTTTACGACACGCACGCTGCGAAACTATATCCGGAGCGGCGTGTTACGCGGCGAAAAGAAGGGCGGTGTCTGGCAGTTTTCGGAAGACGATATTGCAGCCTTTTGCGCCGATCCTAACGTCTTTTCCAAAATCATTGCCAAACGCGACGCGATCGTTACGGACTTTTTGAACGATCCGATGGCGAAGGGCAACAGGGCCTGCGTCATTCTCAATCTTGTACAAACAGACGAGGAAAAACAAAAAACGGCCGAATGGTTTTGTGACACAGTCTCCCGCTTCTCGGACGGAGAGAACATCCGCTTTGCCTCTTATTCCAAAAACGACCGCCTGCGGCTGGTGATCGAAGGCGAAGAAAAAACGATCCGCGCGATCATGAGGGAGTATGATGAGAGGGGGTAAATCCTACAAGAGGTTTTTTGCCTCCATGCTTCTGCTCAGTGTCATCGGCGCGGCCTCCGCACTACTGGCACCGGTGTTGTTGAGCCTGTCTTCGCGCTCGGACGGTGGGATTTCAACGGGAGCGCTTCTGATTGTGCTGGCGGTCATGCTGTTTGCGATGATTCCCGGTGTCGCTGTCGTGCTGCTGCGCGAACGCTTCGCCCTGCGATTCAACTGTGAGAATACGACAAATTGTTTGCGCAGTCTTCTCCGCTGTAACTACGATTATCTGACGGAAAAAGGATGCGCGAATCTTGTGGAACGCTGCTCGATGGCCGTCGGTGATTTGTATGCCTACATGACGGACGGTGCGATCAAGATTATCCGCGCGGTCATCATCATCAGCGCGGTGCTGCTCCTGTTTTTGATTCTGAATCCCGTACTGGCCGTTGTCATGGCGGCTGTGTTGCCGCTCAATTATTTCGGCTACCGTCTGTTGAACCGCAAGCTTGCCGAGCGCTCCGTTACGTTGCAGACAGAGTGCGCTGCGGGCTTTCAGACCATCCTGTCCTACATCGGACAGACGGACTATCTCAAACAGTGCGCCACGCATGAGGAAATGCTGACGCAGATGCAGCCCGCCATCCGCAGGATCTACAAAAGCACGGCGGACATCAATGTCTTCGCGGGGAGCGCCTCTCTTGTGCTGTCCTCGCTCAACGACATCTGCCGGACGCTGGTGATGATTCTCCTGGTGCGCAATTATTTGAACGGCACGGCTTCCGTTGCGGCCATGATTGTCGTGACCATCCTGTTCCCGGTGTATTTCCAGCAGGTGTCCGTGTTGACCAATACGCATCTCGACAAACAAAAGCTGAAGGCATCGGAGAGTTTTCTCCGCGAAATCGAAGAAGAAAAAGAAACGGAGGGGACGGAGGTTTTGGAGCGAGTCACGCAGATGTCCTTTGACCTGGACACGTTGCGCATCGGCGACAGCGTTCTGGCGGAAAACATCAGGGACTCCTTTGTGCCGGGTGATATCGTGCACATCGCCGGAAAAAGCGGTGCCGGGAAATCAACGCTCGCAAAGCTGCTGGCCGGATTTCGCGGGACGGAAGGGATTTCGCTGAACAGTACGGAAATCGGCGCACTGCGGAAGGATTCCCTGCGCAGTCGTGTGACCTACCTTTCGCAGCAGGTGCCTGTGGTCACGGGGACGCTCATGGACAATCTGTTTCTGAACCGCCGCCGTGAAAGCGAAACGGAACAGTTTTTCCGAAACGAGCCGCTGTTACAACCGCTTTACAGAACGCATTCGCCCGACGGGGAAATCACGGAGGGCGGCGCCAATCTCTCCGGCGGCGAAAAGCAGCGCATCGCGATCGCGCGTATTCTGCCGGAACCGGCGGACGTACTGATTCTGGATGAAGTCACCAGCAACATCGACGCGGAGTCCACCGCGGATATTCTGAACCGCGTCACGGATGTCTTTCAAAACAGCATCATCTTCATCATCACACATGACCCTCTCGCGGCATCCTACGCCACGAAGACACTCACGCTGGATCAAAGCAACGGGGCGTAACAACACGTTCTACTGTAAATGCTTTTTGACGAATAACAGGCAGGGTGTTAATATGAAACGTGTAATGGACATCATTTTTCAAATATGGTAAATGTCGATCTAAGCATTCATGGACGGAAACAAACGAGGTAACAGGAATGGAATTAGACGGAGTAGTGATAGACTGTATTGATCCGATCGCGCTTGCAGATTTCTATTGCCGTTTATTAAACTGGAAACGATGGGAGCAAAAAGGTGATGAGGTTTCCGTGATTCAGTCTCCCAAAACAGGAATCAAGTTGTTGTTTCAAAAAAATGAATACTATGTTCCGCCGGTGTGGCCGGAAGAAGCGCATACGCAAGGTCAGCAAGAGCATCTTGACTTTATCGTGCAGGATCAGACAGAGTTGAAAGAAGCTGTTTCCCATGCGGTCAGGTGCGGTGCGAGAATTGCTGACGCACAGTACGGACACAATGAGGAAAAGAATACAGATAAGTGGATCACGTTAATTGATCCGGAGGGACATCCGTTTTGCTTTGTGATATGGTGGTGATTCGTTTGAGACAACAAAAACCGTTCTGCCGGGTGCAGAGCGGTTTTTTTATGGATTTGCAGTAGTCGCCGGGCATGGTAAAATAGACATATTGATAAGAATGAGTTTGCGGTCGCAAAATGCGACCGCAAAAGAGGTGTAAAATGAACGACAAGAAGGAAATGTCCATTATTCCTGTTGGTGACTTGCATGGATTGGTCTATTTGATCCGGGGCTATTATGTTATGTTGGATGCCGATCTTGCATTACTTTACGGGTATACCGTCAAGCGGATAAATGAACAAGCCAAGCGTAACTCTGAAAGATTTCCAGAGGATTTTATGTTTCAGCTAACGGATGAAGAGATTGGCTCGGTGTGGTCGCAAAATGCGACCGCAAATATTAACAGCAAAAGCCGAACGAATCCATTCGTCTATACGGAGCAGGGAACATATATGCTGGCGACAGTTTTGAAAAACGACAAGGCGGTAGCTCAAAGCATTGCAATTATGCGAGCGTTTCGTGAAATGCGTCACTTTATTAGACAAAACCAACAGTTTGTTACAAAGAATGAACTCAAGCTGATAGTCGATAGGCAGGATACATTTGAATCTGAAATAAATGATATTCATGAGAGTATTAATCGTATTAACGAGAATTTTGTATTAAATACTGAGTTAAAGAATTTTGTGATTTACAAAGGGCAGAAATTTGAGGCGGACAAGGCTTACATTGAAATATATCGGAAGGCCAAGAAAACTATATTTGTGATTGACGATTATGTGAATATCAAGACACTGCACCTTTTATCACATAAGAAATCGGGTGTTTCTGTAATTATGTTTACACAAAACGGTCACGGACAACGTGGTTTTTTAACGGCGTCAGAGGTGACAGATTTCAACAATGAATATCCAACACTCACTATAAAACCAAATCCTGATTGTCATGACAGATTTATAATACTGGACTACGGGCGAAAAGAAGAAAAGGTCTATCATTGTGGTGCTTCGAGTAAAGATGCAGGAAATAAGGTCTGTGCAATCAATGCGATAGAAAACACCGCCTTGATTCACCCTATAATTGACAAGCTGATATTAGGCGCAGATGTGTTATTGTAGATGATAGAAAGTATATCAAGCAATAGAATTCAACAAAAACCGTTCTGCCGTGCGCAGAGCGGTTTTTTGCATAAGCGGGGACTGAGGCAGCGTCCGAAACTGCCTGTTGACAAACCGGAAAAGGGAGGTGTACAATTCGATATATGAACAATTATTCAAATGATAAAATGAAAGTCAGGTCGGAAAACGAGCTTTACGATCTGGCGGAGCTGTTCAAGGTCTTCGGGGATTCCACGCGCATCCGCATTCTGTCCGCGCTCTATGACGGTGAATGTTGCGTGCAGGAAATCGCGGATGAACTGCAGATGACGCCGTCGGCAGTGTCCCATCAGCTGAAGATTCTGAAACAGGCGAAGCTCGTCGGCAACCGCAGGGAAGGAAAGCAGATCTTCTACTTTCTTCTCGACGAACATGTCCGGACCATCATTGCGGTGGGACTGGAGCACCTTCGGGAATAAGGAGGCACAGGATGAAAAAGAAATTCAAATGCGAAGTCGACTGCGCGGACTGCGCCGCGAAGATGGAGGACGCGATCAAAAAGATTGACGGCGTCATCGATGCGCGGGTCAATTTCCTGACGCAGAAGTTCACGCTCGAAGCGGAAGACGACAGGTTTGACGAAATTGTGCAGCTGGCGGTAAAGGCCTGTAAAAAGGTGGAACCGGATTGTGTGATCACAGTGAGCTGAGCGACGCTTCTGCCGTGCTTGCACAAGGCAGAAGCGTCATTCAGCGAACGTGCATCATGAGGAACGAAGTGCTGTGAAACAGCACGGGAGTTCCGAATGATGAGGCCTGGTAAAGCTGCATTGCAGCGTCAGGCCGGGTGAGCACAGAAAGAGACGTTTATGACCAAAAAGCAACGCAAAAACCTGTACCGCATTCTGGCGGTGCTCGTCCTCTTTGTTCTGCTGCTCGTGTTGGAACACGGCGGCTCCTTCGACGCGTGGCAGCTCCCGTGGCAGGCGCTGTTTTGTCTGCACGCGGTTCCCTATCTGATCATCGGTTATGATGTCATCCTGAAAGCCTGCAAAACCATCCGGAACGGACGCGTCTTTGACGAACACTTCCTGATGATGATCGCGACCTTTGCCGCCTTCGCGATCGGCGAATATCCGGAGGCGCTCGCCGTCATGCTCTTTTACCAGACCGGCGAGTGGTTCCAGTCTTACGCGGTCGGCAAGTCCAGACAGTCCGTCAAAGAGCTCATGGAGATCGCGCCGGAATACGCGAACGTGATGCAGGAGGACGGTTCCTTCACCGAAGAGGATCCGGAGGATGTTGCCGTGGGTGCGATGATTCTCATCAAGCCCGGCGAAAAGATTCCGCTGGACGGCATTGTGACGGAGGGGGAATCTTTTCTCGACACGGCGGCGCTCACCGGCGAATCCGTACCGCGAAAGGCAGCGCCCGGCGATGAGGTGATCAGCGGTTGCGTGAACGGAGAGGGAACGCTGAAGGTCCGTGTCACAAAAGAATACGAGGATTCCACCGTCGCGAGAATCCTGGATCTTGTCGAAAACGCGAGCAACAAAAAAGCGCGGACGGAACAGTTCATCACGCGCTTTGCGCGTTACTACACGCCGGTGGTGACGGTCGGTGCCGTGCTGCTGGCGCTTTTGCCGCCGCTCCTTGCGGGCGGTGACTGGGCGGAGTGGATCCGCCGCGCCTGTGTCTTTCTGATCGTGTCCTGCCCCTGTGCGCTGGTGATTTCCGTGCCGCTCGGTTTCTTCGGCGGCATCGGTGCGGCCTCGCGCAACGGCATTCTGGTCAAGGGTTCCAATTATCTGGAGGCCGTGGCGGATGTGAAGACGGTGGTCTTTGACAAAACCGGCACACTGACGAAGGGGAGTTTTCGCGTGACGCGGATTCTGCCGGCGAGGGAAGCAGGTTCGGAGACCGCGTCCGGGACAGCGTCTTCCGCAACACAGTCGGATGCCGCATGGAACGGCGCACAGGAGGAGTTGCTTCATCTCGCGGCACAGGCGGAGGCGTATTCCAACCATCCGATCGCGCGTTCCATCCGCGAAGCCTATGAAGAATCAAAGCAGCGTTCCGTCGAGAGCATGACGGACGAAACCGCCGTTTCCGAAGCCGCCGCCGCAGCGAAGGAAACAGATGCGGTCAAAGCTGCGACGATGGAAATGGTTGCGGACAAAGACGCGGCGCTGGAAACGGATGCGCTCAAAGACGTGGCAGTGGAAAGTGCGGCGGTCGCAGACGTGACGGAAGAAGCCGGACACGGTGTCCGCGCATTCTATGAAGGAAAGGAACTGCTGGCGGGGAATGAGAAGCTGATGCGTGCGCACGGGATTGCGGATGTGTCCGCATTGTCGGCCGGTACGCAGCAGGACGCCGGGGCTGCGCATGACACGGAGAAAGGCAGAGAAAACACCGCAGAAAAACAGACCGCAACAGCAGGCACCATCGTACATATCGCCTACGACGGACTGTATCGCGGCGCGCTCGTCATCTCCGATGAACTCAAGGAAGAAACGCCCGCGGCCATTGCGCGGATGAAACGCGCGGGGGTCACAAAGACCGTGATGCTGACCGGGGATCACAGAGCGGCAGCGGAAGCGGTCGCCGCGGAAGCCGGCATCGACGTAGTGAAGGCGGAGCTGCTCCCGGGGGACAAGGTGGCGGCACTGGAAGCGCTTATGTCAGGGGATGCAGGTACGAGTGGATTGAACGGGATGGCTGCCGTGTTTGTCACCGCAGACAGTCCGGAACAGAGCAACGTCCGCAAACGTGATAAACTCGCGTTTGTCGGTGACGGTATCAACGACGCCCCTGTTCTTATGCGGGCGGACGTCGGCATCGCCATGGGCGCGATGGGCTCCGACGCCGCCATCGAAGCGGCGGACATCGTGCTGATGGATGACCGCATCGGGAAAATCGCCACGGTCGTGGATATCGCGAGAAAAACCCTGTCCATTGTCAAACAGAACATCGTCTTCGCCATTGGCGTCAAGCTGCTGATTCTCGCACTCGGCGCGCTTGGCTTCGCTTCGATGTGGCTTGCCGTCTTCGCGGATGTGGGCGTCGCGGTGATCGCCATACTCAACAGTATGCGAATGCTGCGTTGTGTGGTATCTGCTCACGGATGAGCGATACTACCGACCCGACTGTTTTTTGTTCCGCCAGGGATGGCGGAACAGGAGGGGAGTGTGGTACAATAAAAATATGGCAATCGGAAAAGAGCGTTACACGAAAAATGTCGTTTACGTGGGCGGCGCCCCTTCCACGATGGAGGGGTACGGCACCATGTTTTTGTATGACCAGAAAGACATGATGATGTACTACTATGAATACGTCGCGCCGGTGGGACGGGAAAACCGCGACCAGTTCATGGTGGACGTCATGATGCATTACGCCGCTTACGACGGCAAAATGCGCATCAGCTTTGTTTTTGCCAATAACATCGTCCATTCCCTCAGCAAGATCGTGCATCCGGTATTTCTTGGAATGAACGCGGAGCTGGATCCGCTGCCGGAGGATCTGGAGGATGAGGAAGAAGCGCTGACCGGCGAAGAGGATTTTGATCCTGCCTACATGAAGGATGATTCTCCGGGCGACGGCCCGCCGGAAATGATCGGCGTGGATCCTTACGCGGAGGATGCCGGTGTCGTCAGACCGCTGGCCGGTACGGAAAACGTCACCCACGAAGCGGTCGGCAGTGTGGAGTCCATTGCGGACACCCCCATTCCTTTCGAACTCTGGCTGTTCTCCATCAAAAAAATGGGACAGAATTTCGCCGCGGCCAATGAGGCCTACGAGCGCTGCTCCGAAGAAGAAAAAGAGGCGCTGCAGGCGGAATACAACGCCACCTTCGGTTTCTGATTCACGCAAACACACATAAGGAGAAAGCGGCGATGCGTTACGAGGAAGTTCTTGCTCAGTGGAAAGAAAAGAACATCATTTCCGATGCCGCGCTTGCGGAAGCCCTAAACGGACAGGGCGTGTCTTTCGCTTATCACTCCGGTCGAATCGAGAATCCAAACATTACCTTCCATGACACGCGTGAGATTTTTGACCATGACGGCGTGACTTCCTACACGGGAGACTTGCACACGCTGTTCGAGATTCGAAACGCAAAGGACGCATATGAGCAGTTTCTGTCCGCCTTTGGCGAAGGCCGTGCGCTGGATGAAAGCCTGATTCTGCGCTTTCACAAGCTGCTGACGAAAAACACCTATGACAGCAGGCGCTATGAACTGGGCGAGCGCCCCGGCACATACAAGCAGCATGACTATGTCACGGGCAAGCATGATGTCGGTGCCGCGCCGGAGGATGTCGCGGAGGAAATGCGCGAACTGCTCTATGAGCTAAAGGACGCGCCACAGGAAAAGGCACTGACCGCTGCGGCGTTCTTCCATGCCAAATTCGAGAACATCCATCCCTTCGCGGACGGGAACGGGCGCTGTGGCAGACTCGCCATGAATTATTATCTCGTCACGCAAAATCACCCGCCGGTCACCATCCATGAAGAAGACCGCAAAGAATACTTTGAAGCACTCGAAGCCTGGGATGTCAGCCAGGATTTACAGCCGCTCAAAACGTTTCTCCGCGCACAATGCGTCAAGACCTGGACGAAGAAATGAAGGGTCATCCCCTCACAGCTTCCAAATCTCCCTGTTACCATCCCTGATCGTCTCCTCTCATATACCTCGCGTCGCGGAATGTGCCGATCTTTTTGACTTTTCCGGCTTTGAGCAGACTTCCGATGGTTCGTTCCACCGTGGTCATGCTGATGTCCGGCAGGCGTTCCATGATTTCTTCTTTGGACAATGGAACATACGCGTTCAGTAAAACGGCTTCCACCCGCTTGCTTTTCGGGATGGTGTCTGAGGTGCCGGCAAAAAACCGCTGATCCAGGTCTTTGTAGCAACGGTAGAGAATCTGCAGCATAAAGGTCATGAACGGAACATAGCTGTTCCTGCTTTCGTGCCATCCGTCGGAGGATTGCTGCAGCGCGTCATAGTATGCAGCCTGGTATTCCTTTATTCTCGCGTCAATGGAAATATACCTGCCGATATCAAAGCCTTCGCGCAGCAGAAGCAACGAGGTCAACAGTCTTGAAACCCTTCCGTTGCCGTCCGTGAAAGGATGCACGCATAAAAAGTCCAGTACAAAACAAAAGGTCAGCAGCAATCCGTTGATCTCCGCATCCTGTCTTGCGGTATGATAAGCCTTCAGCATCCGGTCGCACGCGTCCCCGGTTTTTTTCGCGGAAACAGGCACAAAACGTACCGTCACCTTTCCGTCTTTATCCACCGACTGAATCCGGTTGTCTTCTGTTTTGTACTTTCCTGCATCGGCGGATGTTTTTTCCAGTACCAGAAAATGAAAATGCCGTATGACATCCTCCGTCAAAGACATCGTATCCCACCCGCTGTATATTTTGTCCAGCGCCATGCGATATCCCGAAATCTCATGCTCATCATGTGTCATCGGCGGATGGTTGCGAAGAACGATCTCCTCCAGACGCGTTTTGCTCGTGACGATTCCCTCAATCGCATTGGAGCCGCGGACAGAGTCAATCAATGCAGATGACTGCAGCGCACGAAAGGTTTCCGGATGTCCGCTCTTCCGTATGTCCGCCCTTGCCCTCAAATCATAGAGGATGGCGGTTGTCTGCAAAAAAGACCCCGGTATTTCGTTTTTCAGGAAGCGGTAATCAAAACGGTGCATCTTTCTGCCTCATATCCTTCACTTACTACATCAATTCATTATACCATGATGCAGTAACGTCGTCCAATGATGCAGTAAATCAGTTGTACGTTTCCTTTTGCGCCCCATCCGGTGTATGAACGCAGAAAGCGCCGCACTGTTACGCTATGAAAAAACAGACTTGTATTTTTCCAGCTGAAGCCGGAGAACAGTTACGGCACGGGATGGCGGCTCGGCGTCAAGCCGTTCGTTGAGCCTGTCATACCCGATGTGCAGCGTCAGCCCCGCGGCTTTCGCCTGAACCTCGTGGCTGGAGGAAAACGGCTGCGCGTATGCGGATGCAATGAGCGAAGACAGATCCTCATCCGGCGGAAATCGGTCGTAATTGCTTAAGAGCGCATCCGCGTTGTCAAAGACAGGAGCGGTTTGAAATGCTCCCGTCAGACGATTGGCAATGATGCCGAGATTGTGAAAATGCCGGTCCGTAATCGGAGCAGGAAAGAACCACGCTCATGAGATGCTCTGCAGTACCCTCATACCCCATACGGTCTGTTTTGTACCAGTACCCGTTTTCGTAGTATTTTGGCTGTGTGCCGGCGGAGGAGCCTGAGATCATGACAATGGCCTCGGCACTCAGTTTATAGTTTTTCATCGGATTCGTACCTCGTCCCATGTGACAGTCTCGTGATCTGTTTTGATCCAAAAAAAATCATCGTAAGTGACGCCGTGTGTCAGCGCCACCCAATGATAAGGGTTGTTGTCGGAAAGACGCGCCTTTTTGAGTATGAGATCCAGATCCGCTCGTCCGTCCTCGTAGCAGCGGGATTTTAAAAAACGATAAAAGCGTTCCAGCGTAAGGTTGCTGCCGGAAAAGGGTTGACGAATTCCGTCCGGTTCGTATTTCTCAAAACGGATTTGTTTTTTGTCACGGGATAAGGTAACATCCGCAACGACATCATCCAGATGCATCACGTGGTACACCGTCTGCGCCGCGTTATTCAGTTCCACCTTCAAACCAAGAACATCCAGAACCGTGAGAAGGGTTTCCAGATTTGGCGTCTGCCGGCCGGACTCCATGCGGCTGTAATTCGCCTGTTTTATCCCCGCCTGCGCCGCAACCTCAGCCTGTGTCAGACGAAGCTGTAACCGCCGACGCTTCAGCTGTGAGGTGATCAGGTTGATGCTATTTTGAATCTGAGGGTTCATGGCCCTATTATATCATAAATGATATATCCGTCAATACAGCCCTGCGACAAAAAGGTGATGACAGTATGATGAAGTGTACGATAGAATGGAGTGAAGAAAGAACTTTCTGAGGAATTCGCAGGAGGATGACAACATGAAAGAAAGCATAAGGGTGGAAGACTACGCACAACAGATCACGGAGGCGCTGGGAAGAGGGATTCTACTGAATACCAAAGGGGACAAGTTTAATTCCATGGTGATCGGCTGGGGACATCTTGGCAGGATCTGGAATCTGCCGACCTTTGCGGTTTATGTGCGCGAAGGCCGTTACACGAAGGGGCAGCTGGATAAAACGAAGGAGTTTACCGTCAGCATTCCGCAGGGTGCTCCGGATGCGGAAATCAACCGTATCTGCGGTTCGCTTTCCGGCAGGAACATCGACAAGGAAAAAGAGGCGCATCTTACGCTTGTGGAGGGCAATCAGGTAAAGGTTCCGGGGATGAAGGAATACCCGATCACGCTGGAGTGTAAGGTTTTGTACCAACAGGAGCAGGATCTTTTGCTGCTTCCCGAAAACCTGCGCGACACGTTCTATCCGCAGGATGTGGACGGCACGCACCCGATGGCCAATCGTGACGCACACACGATGTATATCGGGCAGATCGTGGACGCGTATATCATTCGGTAACCAACTTTGATTATGGAAAGGACGTGACGTATGGTACGCTCTCTATGCCGGATTGTATCGCTTGTTCTTCTTTGCATTTTTCTCTTGACTTCCTGCGCGGGGCAGGCACAGGAAGCGGTTTCGTCCCCTGTTGTAGAAAGCAGCACAGACAATACTGTCACGCTGGAAAGCGCGGTTGTCCGGAACGCGGTGCGTTTGGAGCAGATCGAGCGATTGATGGGGGTATTCACCCGGGACGGCAACTATGTCGCGGTGGGGGAAAAAGACGCGCATCCGGTGCTTGTCACGCTGACGCCGGACGGAGAGGTCATTTCCTCAGAAAATCTTGCTGCCGTGTTTGCGGATGACGGCGGGGAAGAACAGCCTTTGTCGCTTTACGCGGCGGACGCGGGGGATGACGGTACGCTGGCGCTTCTCTTTTCGCGGGAAACGGGTGAGCGTAGTGCGGTCTATACACTTGTCTTATATGACAGCACATGGCAGTTCAAAGAACAACGGGACGTCGGAGAAAAAACCGGCTGGGGATACGGAATCACCGTTCTTCCGGATGATGCGGTACTGATCGTATGGCCCGGTGAACTGTCTCTCAGCAGAAAAGGAGAGGAGATACAACGTTTCGGTGCGCCGGAAGACGCGAGCTTTAATTCCGCCGTAGCGGATGTTTCCGGGCAGTGTCTTGTTTTTCAATCCTGTCGCGGCGTGACGGAAGTCTGCGCGTTGGAACCGCAGACGGCAGCGCTGACAACCGTCTTGCAGAACCGTTCCGTGAGCAACACGGCGACGACGTTTTGCCGCAGCGCGGACGGCGCATTTTATCTCAACGGAAATGAGCGACTGTATGAGTATCTTCCGGAGGAACAGGAATTCCGGGAGCGTTTCTCATGGATATCACTGCCATTCCAGGGTTCCATGGTCAGACAGATGGCAGCAACGGACCGCAATCATTTTGCCTGTGCGACCAGGCAAAGCAATGATCTGTATCTGATCGAGACGATGGAACAGGCAACGGTGCGGGAGACCGTTGTTCTTGCGGCAATGCGTGAGGGATCATGGCAGTTGGAGCAGTTTGTGGATTTGTATAACCTGCAAAGCGACCGCTATTACCTGAAAGTGGAATACTATGACAGTGCGGAACAACTGCTCGCAAAGCTTGTGACGTCAGACGCGCCGGATCTTGTGGACGTCAACCGGTTTCAGATCCCCGTGAATGAAACCGGCTTTTGTGACCTTATGCCGTTTTTCGACGCGGATGGCGGTGCCATCCGTTCCATGCTGCATCCCGGGATGCTTTCCGCAATACAGACAGGCGGCAAATTGTTGGAGATCCCGCAGGGTCTGTATCTCAATACAGTGATTGGGAGGACATCGGATGTCGGCGAAACCGCCGGATGGACACTGGAGGAACTTCGTCAGCTGCTGCGGGAGAAAGGGGAAGGATATAAGGTCTTTTCTCATTTTCATTCGTCTGAAAGCCTGGCATATCAATTTTGTAATTTTTCGATGGGCGGGTTCATTGATGCAGACGCGCATGTCAGCCACTTTTCCGATGAAGCTTTTTACGGGATGCTTGAGTTTTGCAAGGAGGTGCAGCCTGCGACACCGGATAAAAATGCGCCGCCGACGGACGAAAATACGCTGTTGGCATTCGGTGTTTTCCAGAGAATTGAGCAGGCGGAAAACGTCGCAGCATATACCTTTGAGGGTGAAGCGATTACATATATCGGTTTGCCGACGAGCGGAAATTCCAACGGGAGTTGGTTTGAGGAGGCATACGACAACTTGCGTTTGGCGGTTCCCGCGCTTTCCAATCACAAGGAGGCGGCAGTCGATGTGATCCGGGTGATGCTGTCTCCGGAATGGCAGAGGAAGATATGGTCGCTGCCGCTGAATGTGCAGGTGCTGGAAGAACAACTGTCGGAACTGACAGCGAAGGCGGATGCCGTTCTGACGCCTGCGCAGACAGAGCAGATGCGGAAGGTGATCGACGAAACCACCGTATATGTTCCCACGGATGATACCATCCGTCAGATTATTCAGGAGGAGTGCGCCGCGTTCTTTGCGGGCGCCAAAAGTGCGGAGGAGGTCGCTGCCCTGATCGACTCCCGTGTCACCATGTATCTGAATGAAATCAAACCCGGGGGGGAATGACCGAAGGTCATTCCCCCACAGCTTCCGGATTTCCCGGTTATAATCCCTGATCGTGCGGATGAAGCAGGAACTCGCTCAGTTTGATGTGCTGCACATTGCTGGTGGAATAATCGATATCATCGTTGGTGATGAGAATCTTTCTGTCAAGCTGCGACAGGGAACGAAACGCGCCAAACTCTCTGTTGTAGGCCTTGTCTTCCGCAACGCTGTACGCGACCTGTATATAGTAGCGGAGATTCTCTTTTTCGGCAAGAAAATCAATTTCTTTTCCGTTGTTATCAAAAACAGTAACGGAGTAACCGAGATACAACAGCTCGTTATATACAATGTTTTCCATATTATGGGAAAGATCATACCGACCGTCTGTGCAACGGATGCTGTTCAGTGCGACATCGCAGTTATACAGCTTTCTGCTCTGTTCCAGTTCTTTTTTTGCCTTTGTGGAGTAGCGGCGGATCGGATCAATCACATACGCTTCTTCCAGGTAAGCAATCCACTTTTGAACGGTATTGCTGCTGCAGGCAACACCGTGCGCCCGCATATAGTCCGCGATGGAATTTGCGGAGTAAAGGCGGGCGTTTGATATCAGGATGTAATTCGCGACTTTTCGGAATTCGGTATTCTTGCGGATATGGTAACGCTCGATAATGTCATTTCTGACAATGGCAGTATCCAGCTCATTCAGATATCTGCGTTGTTCTTCCGCGGTACGAAACTCCAGCCGCTTCGGAAAGCCGCCCCAGATGAGATAATCAGTGACCGATACCTGCTTTCCGAGCATATCGGCATACGCAAGCAATTCGCGATAAACAAAAGGGCGTATGCGGAAGGACACATACCGGCCGGAAAGCTCTTTGGTAAACTCACGTGACAGCAGCTTGGAATTGGAGCCGGTGATAAAGACGGAACAGCGAT
Source organism: Lachnospiraceae bacterium (assembly GCA_017551665.1). GTDB lineage: Bacteria > Bacillota > Clostridia > Lachnospirales > Lachnospiraceae > Butyrivibrio. Next base: position 29,010 of record JAFZLB010000074.1, on the reverse strand, counting down.
GCCTGCGCAGCGTTTTGCAGGCGACGGACCAGTCGGAAACCGTCTGTACTTCATCCAAAAAGACGTAGCAGAGAGAAGAAGTATTCCGGTGCTCATCCACATAGGAGACGAGTTGTTTCCAGTTCTCAATGGAATCCGTTACGGCTCTGTCCTCAAAGTCCAAATAGATGATATTATCCGATTTCTGACGGAGTTCCTCCATGACCTGTTCCAAAATAACGGATTTGCCGCAGCGGCGTACACCGGTGATGATTTTCACCAGATCACTGTCGTAAAAGCCTCGTATCGGCGCAATATATGCTTCTCTGTGCAGCATATCCATCCCTCCTGATACTGAGAATTTTACCACAAAAAGGAAAAATTCTCAATAGTAATGAGAATTCTTCCAAGAATGCGATTTTCTCGCAGTAAATATGACAAACCAGATGAGGGGGTTCCGCAGGTCATCCCCTCACAGCTTCCAAATCTCTCTATTATAATCCTTGATCGTCCTGTCAGAGGAGAAGTAACCCGCCTCGGCGATGTTGACGAGCATCTTCTGTTTTTCTGTCATGATTCCGGAAACTCTTTCAGCATGAAAACGCATTTGCATGATATGTCCATTTACGCGCAATCGGTAAAATGCAATAATGGCAGAGGAAAACTTCGTAATGTTATATGTACACTGACAAATGGTATATGGTATTATGATCATGGGATTAGCGGTAATAATGGCGGAATCAGGTGGAGACATATAACTGTCGCAAGCGGTCATTTTGCAGGTTGGTCCGGATATGTTAATGACAGATACACTACTCAGGGGACGTTGCAGTATTAGAAGCAGAAGATAATGGCGTCTGTGAGGCAAGATAGCCAGTTTGTCAAGAGAGGGGATCCTGATTCTTTATAAAAGTATCAGGATCCCGCAGTGTTGCAAAGAGAGGATTACGAGCTGTCTGTGAAAAGAACAATCATCCTTCTATTCCATCTGTGCGTGTGTCTGCTTTTTTCATCCTGCGCGAATACTCCGATAAATAATGGTGACACAAAAGAAGCGGCGGGCGCACACGCCACCGATGGAAAAGAGGATCATCGGATTCATACAGAGAAGGAAAGCATGGAACTGCAGACCATTACGGTAGGCGCGTTGCGGACAGATGACGCGCGGGATTTGGGACGCTTTGTCGCATATCATAACAGTGTCAGCACAGAGTATCACGCGGAAATCAAATACTATGAGGATGAAAATCAAATTCGCCTGGATATTGCGTCCGGTAACGCGCCGGATATACTGGAACTGCGTGGAGTCAATATCCCTTTGAATGATCAAAACTTTTTGGATCTTCTGCCATATATAGAGCGGGATGAGAGTTTGTCTATAGAAGATTTTTCCGGCAATCTTCCGGAAGCCTTAAAGATCGACGGAAAAATCCATCTGCTCCCGGATTCGTTTTCGGTTTATACGGTGAAGGGAAGGAGCGCGGATGTTGGGGATGAACCCGGGTGGTCATTGCAAGACCTGGAAAAGTTGCTGGAAGAAAAAGGCGAGCAGGTCAGGGCGTTTTCCGCGGGAATGCCGCCGGAAGCGATTCTGCACTGGTTTTATATCGCCTCCGTGGAACAACTTGTAGATGCGGAACACTACCGTTGTGACTTCACCTCAGAGACCTTTATTGATATGTTGCGCTTTTGCGCCTCGTCGAAAATGCAAATGGATTCGGATAGATTTATTGAGAATGATGATCCGCTGCTGACATTTACATGGATACAGTCGGTTGACGTGCTCATGAATGCAAACACGGTTTGGTCAGGACAGGAACTTGCCGGCAGGGAAGCGGTGACTTATATCGGGTTTCCGAATACGGAGAGGAACTGCGGAAGTGCGTTCGGCGCCGGATATAGCGAACAGCAATACGCCATCCCTGCAAACAGCAGGCAACCGGAGGCAGCATGGGCATATCTTCGTGTCATGCTTGGCAGTGAGTGGCAGCAGAAGACGAAATCGATGCCTGTGATGGAGTCGGATATGCTGCAGGTGATAGAGGACGCACTGCAAAAATACGAAGTTACCTGGGAAGAAGCGGGGGTTGATCGATTTATGGATTTGATAGAGCGCATGGATGCATACGCGTATGAGTTTAATACGATCACCTTGATCATGGAGGAAGAAGCGCAGGCGTGTTTTTCCGGAGAAAAAAGCGCCGAAGAAACAGCGGCTCTGATTCAGAACCGTGTCACCATGTATCTGAATGAAATCAAACCCGGAGGGGAATGACCGCAGGTCATCCCCTCACAGCTTCCAAATCTCCCGATTATAATCCTTAATCGTCCGGTCGGAGGAGAAGTAACCCGACTCGGCGATGTTGATGAGCATCTTCTGCTTCCAGGCGGTGCGCTTCTCATAATCACGGAAGACTTTGTCTTTGACCTTAATGTACTCCTCAAAATCCAGCAGCGTCATGAACCAGTCCTTGTTCAGCAGTTCGTTGCGCAGGCGCGTGAGATTTGTTTTGTCACCGACCTTCAGGCATTTCGCGGAGGTGATGAAGTCCACGGCTTCCTTGATGACCTTGCTCTTTTTGTAATACTCACGCGAGACGTAATCCGCCTTTTCATAATGACGGATGACTTCGTCCGCGCGCGCGCCGAAGATGTAGATGTTGTCATCACCCACAAGACTGTGGATTTCCACGTTGGCGCCGTCCTCCGTGCCGAGTGTCACCGCGCCGTTCAGCATGAACTTCATGTTGCCGGTGCCGCTCGCTTCTTTGGAGGCGAGGGAAATCTGTTCGGAAACGTCACAGGCGGGAATCAGCTTCTCCGCGTAGGAAACGTTATAGTTCTCCACCATGACCAGCTGCATGTGCTTATTGACCTTCTTGTCGTTGTTGATGATTTCCTGCAGCACCAGCAGCAGATGGATGATGTCCTGCGCGATCACATAAGCCGGCGCGGCCTTCGCCCCGAAGATAAAGGTGAGCGGGCGCTTCGGCAGCTTGCCGCTGCGGATCTCCAGATACTTGTGAATGATGTAGAGCGCGTTCATCTGCTGACGCTTGTACTCGTGCATGCGCTTGATCTGGATGTCAAAAATGGAATCCGGGTTCAGCGTGACGCCTTCCTTCTTTTCAATGTATTCCGCCAGCCGCACCTTGTTTTCGTACTTGATGTCCGCGAGGCGGTTCAGCACCTGCTTGTCGTTTTCATAATCCAGCAGCTTTTTGAGCTTCGTCGCGTTTTTGTGGAAGCCCCTGCCAAGAAGCTCCGTCAGATAAGAGGACAGCGCCGGATTGCAGAGCATGAGCCATCTGCGGAAGGTGATGCCGTTCGTCTTGTTGTTGAACTTCTTCGGATAAAGATCATAGAAATCACGCAGCTCGCTCTTTTTCAGAATCTCCGTATGCAGCGCCGCCACGCCGTTGACGGAGTGAGAGTAGTGGATGTCCATGTGTGCCATGTGGACACGCTGCTTGCTGTCGATGATGCGCACCTTCGGGTTGTCGAAGTGAATCCGCACGCGTTCATCCAGGGCACGGATGTAAGGAACGAGCTGCGGCACCACCTTCTTGAGGTAGCGCATCGGCCAGGTCTCCAGCGCCTCTGCCAGAATCGTGTGGTTGGTGTAGCTGCAGACATCGGAAACGAGGTCAATCGCCTCGTCGATGGAAAAGGCCTTGTGCTCCACAAGAATCCGGATCAGCTCCGGGATGACAAGCGAAGGATGCGTGTCGTTGATCTGCACCTGCGCGTGCTCCGGGAGCTTGTGGTAATCATACTGCTGCTCGCGCATCTGCTGCATGATGAGCTGTGCGGCGCAGCTGGAAAGGAAGTATTCCTGATAGATGCGCAGAAGGTTCCCGGCTTCATCCGAATCATCCGGATAAAGGAACAGCGTCAGGTTCTTTTTCACTGCCGTTTTGTCAAAGCTGATGCCGCGTTTGACCAGAGACTCATCCACGCTTTCGAGGTCAAACATCCGCATTTTGCAGACGCCGGAATCGTAGCCCGCGATGATCATGTTATACATGCGCGCCGTGACCTTTTTCTTGCCGAAATAAACATCGAAGGTCGTGTCCGTGCGCTGCAGGAAAGAATCCGCAGGCATCCAGACATCCTTCGCGGTGCGCTGCTTGCGGTCCTTAAACAGCTGCCTGAACAGGCCGAAATGCCAGGCAAGACCGACGCCTTCGCCGGGAAGCCCCAGCGTCGCGATGGAATCCATAAAGCAGCTGGCCAGACGTCCGAGGCCGCCGTTGCCGAGGGAAGGCTCCGTGTCCAGTTCGCCGATCTGCGCCAGATCCTTGCCGTTCTTCGCGAGGATTTCCGCCACCTTGTCATAGACGCGCAGATTGATCAGGTTATTGATCAGAAGGCGTCCGATCAAAAACTCCATGGAGATGTAATACACTTTTTTCTCTCCGGCGCAGGGTTCGGAAACGAGCAGCAGATCATTCGTCACACCGGCCAGCACCTGATAGAGCTGCCGGTCCGTGCAGCGTGCGAGGTTTTTACCGAATTTTTGTTTTGCCGCGTCCTCCAGCCGTTGCTCCAGATTCAGAACCAGAATGTCTCTTTGCAGACTCGCGTGTTTGGACATGGATAACCTCCTTTGCTGCCCCTTATTCGGCGTCCGGGATGTGAATGGGTTCCTTGGCTTCCATCACGCTCTTGTAAGCGGGACGGATGATCTTGCTGGCGCTCACCAGCTCTTCCAGGCGGTGTGCGCTCCAGCCGGCAATGCGCGCGATCGCGAAGATCGGCGTGAAAAGCTCCACGGGAATATCCAGCATCTGATACACGAAGCCGGAATAAAAGTCCACGTTGGGGCTGACGCCCTTGTAAATGTGACGCTTCTCCGCGATCACCTTCGGCGCGATGCGTTCAATGCTGTGGTACAGCGCCATGTCTTCGTGGCGGTGCTTTTCCACGGAGAGCTTTTCGACGAAGGTGCGGAAGATGCGCTCACGGGGATCCGAGAGGGAATAGACCGCGTGGCCCATGCCGTAGATCAGACCCTTTCTGTCAAACACCTTTCCGTCCAGAATCTGTCCGAGGTAATGCGCCAGTTCCTCTTCGTCATAAGGATCCCTGACATGATCCTGGATGTTGCGGATCATTTCGATGACCTTTAAGTTGGCGCCGCCGTGCTTGGGTCCCTTCAGCGAAGACATCGCCGCCGCGATCGTGGCGTAGGTATCTGAGCCGGAGGAGGTGACGACGCGCGTCGTGAAGGAGGAGTTGTTACCGCCGCCGTGCTCCATGTGCAGTACCAGCGCGGCATCCAGCACCTTGGCCTCCGTCTTCGTAAACTTCTTGTCCGGGCGCAGCATCAGCAGGATGTTCTCCGCGATGGATTTGTCGTCGTCCGGACGGTGAATGTACATGCTCTCTAAATTATCGTAATGATTGTAGGCGTGATAGCCGTAAATCGCCAGCATCGGGAAGACGCTCATGAGGAAGAGCGACTGCCGGATGACGTTGTCCAGATCCGTGCCGGAGGCGTAAGGATCATACGAGGCCAGCGTCAGGATGGAACGCGTCATGGAATTCATGATGTCCCTGGACGGCGCTTTCATGATGACATCGCGCACAAAGTGCGTCGGGAGCTTCCGGTTTTCCACCAGCTTTTCGAAAAAGATCTTCGCCTGGTGCTCCGTCGGCAGATCGCCGAAGAGCAGAAGATAGGCGAGGTGCTCATAAGCGAAGCGCCCCTTGCTGTATTTCTTGACAAGATCCCTGACGTTGTAGCCGCGATACCACAGCTGACCGTCGCAGGGTGTGCGCTTGCCCTCGGAGTCATCGAAGGAAATGACGGCGGAAATGTTTGTCAGTCCGGTGAGGACGCCCCGCCCGTTTAAGTCACGCAGCCCGCGGTTGACGTGCAGCTTTTCAAAGAGCGCGTCGTCGATCGTATCATTCTTGACCACCTGCTTCACGCGCGTGGACGCGTATTCCAGCATTTTGTCCTCGAAACCGAGATATCGTTTTCCTGTTTTTGTTGCCATGTGAATCCCCCCCTGTATCTGTTGTGCTTTCTTGTGTTGCGGATAATTAAATCACGAACTGGCTTACTTCCGTCTCTGTTAATTCAACGAGCTTCTTCCCGATCTTTTTCGCATACCGGGATAACTCCAACAGATTAACATGGCAAGACGGCGCATTTTTATAAGGATCCGGCGTCTCATAATAGCTGCTGTCCAGTTTGGCTCCGTTCAGAAACTCAGGTATCGTTCCATTCATATTCATATACCTCCAGTAGTTTATGTGCATGTATCTCATCAATCAAAAACTGATATTGATGGCGCATTCCCAAATACTCTGCATGAAACACATTGATATAGTGTTCCAACAGTTCGGCATTGGCGGCATACCCATGCATGGCGCCCTCATAACCCCACTGAATTGATTTGTCCGCAGCAATCGCAAACAGATGGCCGCCTACTCCCTCATACTTTTGCATTCCGGTGTCATGTCTGTTGTTGTGAGGTGCCGTACACGCCCAGTGCAGATAGGCGGCATTGGAGTCTTTATCATTCCGAATACCTATCAATCCCTGTATTTCGTTGTTATCCTTGAGAGCAAGCGCATACACCTCCACATCTTTGGGGATTTCATTCCAATTAATATGCCACCCGTTCTTTTTTTGAAACTGCTTAAGATATGCCCTGCTTTCAATTTTGAAGACAACAGTTTCCTTTAGATCGCCTGTTTCAGTATCCTTTAAGCAGGGGACGATCTCATCAATCCAGATATCAAGGCACCCTATGCCACTATGCATTCGTTTCCTCCATGAGGTTTTTCTGACACCGCAGACAGCATACGAAACGGTTAGTTATTCGGTTTGTGATGCAATAGTATTGTATCATTTTTTGGCTCTTTTTCATAGTGACCTTCGTTCTCCCAGTCTTGCCTTAATTGTGCTATCATGGAAAAGACCATGAACGCGGAAACGAAAAATCGCGCCTATCTCGCGATCGACTTAAAATCCTTCTACGCCTCCGTGGAATGCATGGAGCGGGGGCTTGATCCGCTGACGACAAACCTTGTCGTCGCGGATTTGTCACGCACGGAAAAGACAATCTGCCTGGCGGTATCGCCCTCTCTGAAAGCGTTTGGCATTCCGGGCAGGGCAAGGCTCTTTGAGGTGGTTGAGCGGGTCAGGGAAGTCAATATCGAGCGCAAAAGACGGGCCGGCGGCGTGCAGGAGGGCTCTTCCGTCCATGCGCCGGAAATCGAAAAGGACATCAGGCTGGCCGTGGATTATCTGACGGCAACCCCGAGGATGCAGCTGTACATGGACTACAGCACGAAGATATACGATATTTATCTGGACTACGTTGCACCTGCGGACATCCACGTCTATTCCATCGACGAAGTGTTTATGGACGTGACCTCATATCTCACGGTGCATCGCAAGAGTGTTCATGAGCTTGCCAAGGACATTCTCCTTCGTGTATCGAAAGAAACGGGGATGACGGCGACGGCGGGCATCGGGACCAATCTTTATCTGGCCAAGGTCGCAATGGATATCGGCGCGAAGAAGGTTGCCGCGGATGAGGACGGCGTCCGGATTGCGTCCTTTGACGAAATGAGTTACCGCAAAGCACTTTGGACGCATGAACCGATCACGGATTTCTGGCGGGTCGGCAGGGGATATGCCAAGAAACTGGCGGAGCACGGGATGTTTACCATGGGGGATGTCGCGAGATGCTCCGTCGGTGCCGAAAACGCCTATCAGAACGAGGATCTGTTATACAAGCTCTTCGGCGTCAACGCGGAGCTTTTGATTGACCATGCCTGGGGTTATGAGCCCTGCACGATGGAAGAGATCAAGGCCTATGTGCCTTCGACGAACTCCATTACCTCCGGACAGGTGCTGCAGCATCCTTACCCTTACGAAAAGGCAAAGCTGATCGTCAAGGAGATGACGGATCTTCTGGTGCTGGATCTCGTCAAGAAACATCTCGTCACATCGCAGATCGTCCTGACCGTCGGCTATGACATTGAAAATCTTGCGGACGGCAGCTATCGGGGCGAGGTCACAAAGGACTGGTACGGCAGGAATATCCCGAAGCACGCGCACGGTTCGCATCGCTTTGACAAGCCGACTTCCTCCACGAAGCAGATCATGGAGGCCGCCATGCGGCTGTATGAGCGCATTGTCAATCAGGCGCTGTTGGTCCGTCGTATCACAATTTCCGCCGATCATGTGGTGGGCGAGGAGAAGCAGGACGCAGCCGACAGCTATGAGCAGATGGATCTGTTTACGGATTATGCCAAAAAACAAAAGGAAGAGGAATCCCTGCAGCGGGAAAAGCGCCTGCAGCACGCGATTCTGGACATTCAGGACAGGTACGGCAAGAATGCCCTGGTGAAGGGGATGAACCTGGAAGAAGGTGCCACAACGTTGGAACGAAACGCCCAGATTGGAGGGCATAAGGCATGAAGGAGCGCAGAAGAATCGAAGAATATGCAGATATCATCGCCCTTCCGCATCCGGAAATGAAGCGGCATCCCCGCATGGACAGAAAGATGCGCGCGGCACAGTTCGCGCCGTTCGCGGCATTGACGGGGCACGGCAACGCCGTGGAAAACACCAATGTGAAGCACGAGGATAACGTAAACCGCGAGCTTATCTTTGAGGCTGACGAAGAGGCGAACGCGCAGCCTTAATCTGTCGCGGATTTGCAGTAGATCTGTATCGCCTGACAGGCAAATTCCCCGGTGCCTTCTCCGCCGGCGGCATCGATGTTTTCGGTGAATTCACCACCGCCGGTTGTCTTCACGGGAGCGCTTCTTGTTCTTTTTCTCGAATTCTTTCCAGGCGTCCGTTTCGGCATAGCACAGTCCTGTCCATGCAAACCGCATGATTTTTGCTTGAAAAAAAGCGTTGAATGCCGTATTATTTAAATATCGAAATCAATACCTAATCTAATATTAAAGGAGATACTATTTTATGACAGCGACGGTTGCAACGGAATTAAAATCCAACTTCAAATTCTACATGGATAAAGTTCTGAGCGGGGAGCAGGTGATTATCACACGTCCAAAGCAAAAAAACGTTGTTTTGATTAGCGAGGAGGAATACAACGACCTGTTGAGCGCCAAGAAAAGAGATCAGGCAAAAGCATTGAAAAGACTACTTTCCGAGTTGAAAAAAGCCGAGGCAGAAGCGGACAGAGACGGCTGGATTCCTTTTGAAGAAGTGGAAAAAATGCTGGGGGTATAGACTTGAAGCGCATTCTTTTTTCGCCGCAGGTATTCAGAAAACTTGAACTGACAAAGGCACATATTGCGGAGAGTTATGATAAACAGACTGCTGAGCGGATCATGCGTCAGATTGTGAAAACAATCAATCGACTGAAAAAGAACCCATACATCGGCACATCTGTTGCGGCTCATTTCTGAGTTGACACTGATTATCGAAAACTAGTAGTTCCTGCAATCCGGCGGCATGATTTGAACATCATACGACACAACCCCCCCGGAATATGTTATACTTTTCTTGTATTTCCCCGTGAATGGCCGGGGTGATATCCTTCGGGGGAAAAACCATTGATCAAACGATTACAGCTGATCCCGGTGCTGGTGCTTTTTGCGGTTGCGGCGCTGGCGGCCTTCCTTTCGCGTTCGGAGGCCGCGGGGCAGACGGATACGGTGACGGTGTCGATCGCGCAGACGAACGGCGTGCGCGTGGTCACAAGGAATCCGGTAACGGTGCAGCGCGGAGAGCGCATCACCTTTCAGGTACAAATCGAAGACGGTTATATCTGCGACGGTGCCGAAGAGGGACTCTTTGACGGCACGTCCTTTTCCATGCGTGCGGACCGCTCCAAAACCGTCTATCTCCAGACAAGAAAATACTGCGAAATCAAAACGGAGGCGAGCTTCGGCGGCAGCCTGCAGTACAGCGGCGGACAGATTCTGCAGGGCGAAACCGCGGAGGTGAAGGTGAAGGCGGATCCGCATTTTGAGGCGGCGAAGATCTTCGTCAACGGCAGGGAATATCCCGTGCCGGCGGATCAGGTCTTCCGCTTCACGGTGCGCGAGGACAGCCTGCTGACGGCGGAATTCCGCGGCGCGTCGCTCTCCCTGATGGTGCTTTCCAACAACCTCGGCGAGGTCACGATCTCCGGCACCGACGGGGAATATCATTACGGTGATGTCGTGCAGATCGAGGGCAAGAGCGCCGATCCGCATGTGCATTTCAAGGGCTTCAGCACCGGCGGTTATTTGAGCGAGGGCGGCAAGCTCCTGACGGAGAACGCAAAGCTCGAATACCGCCTGGAGGAAGACGCCATTCTCTTTGCCAACTTTGAGGACGAACGTTCCTTTGCCATTCACTATGACGCGAACGGCGGCACTTCGAGCATCACGGAGGACGCCGTTTACAGTCCCGAAGAGCAGGTCAACCTGCGCGTGATCGACGGACAAATCACGCGGGAGGGTTATGTGCTTCTCGGCTTTTCCGAAAGCGCGGACGGCAGCGGCAAGACACATGCCCCCGGCGCGATGATCAAAATGCCCGCCGAAGATCTGACGCTTTACGCGCAGTGGGCGCAGGAAACACCGGCGCAATATCTGAACTTCTCCACGGACGGCAGCATGAGTGTCACGGGATTGAATGACGCCGGTCGCGCGGCAGGTCTCACGGAGATTGTGGTTCCGCAGGTCGCGGGCGGCACGCAGGTGGTGGCGGTTACGGCGGGTGCGTTCCGGGGTGTCGGAAGCTTGCAGCGCGTCGTGGTGCCGCCGGGCATCCAGCGCATCGGCGAAGGCGCCTTTGCCGACAACGCGGAGCTCCGCGAGGCCTATCTGCCGGAGACGCTCACCGCGCTTGCGGACAACGCCTTTTCGGGTTGCCCGGAATACGACCGGATGCATGTGTTGGCGAGCCTCGATCGTGCCTACGAATATGACTTCGATTCCACACTCGCGCAAAAATATCTGCGGCTGGTCACCAGCGAGGGAAAGCGCATCATCCTCGTCGGCGGCAGCGGTCTTTCCTTCGGCATCAATTCCGCGCGCATCAAGGAATCCTTCCCGGAATACACAGTGGTCAATTTCAGCGGCGCGGCGAACGCGGGCATTCTGCCCATGCTGGACATCCTGCGCGCACAGGTGCGGGAGGGCGATATCGTGGTGCTGATTCCGGAGTATTACGCCTATATGTATGCGGCCTTTGAGACGCACGGCATCCTGAACTGGCAGTATCTGGAGAGCAATTACGACATGCTGGACGACATCAGCGTGAAGAACAACCCGAATCTCTTTTCCAATTATCTCTGGTACCTCAACGAGAAAAAGACCATCCTGCCGGGCAAGAAGCAGAACATGAAACCGGCTTACGCACGCTCCGGCTTTAACAGCGCCGGGGATCAGACGGCACCGCGGGCGAACCAGTTTGCGAACCAGCTCTGGCTGCCGGAAACGGACGCGATCACGGACGAAGGCTGCGCACGCTTCAACGCTTTGGGCGAAGAACTGACGGCGCGCGGCGCGAGCGTGTTTTTCTCTTTCCCTGCACTGCCGCACGGCGGCCTGGGGCGCGAGGAACTGAAGGCGCGGACGGATCCTTTTTTGCAGACGCTGTCCGGAAAACTTGACGCGAACGCCGTGCGGATCATTTCGGATCCCGCGGATTACGGCTTTGACCATACGCTGTTTTTTGACAACCATTATCACATGACGAACGAAGGGGCGCTGCTGCGGTCCGCACAGCTGGCAGAGGATCTGCGCGCGGCGCTGGGACAAAGCGAATGATGTTTCTCATTTTTGCAATCCTGTGTTTTGTACTGGCGGTCTTTTTGCTGCTGGGATTCCGGACGGAAAAAATATCCGGTCTGCTGCTGCTGTGCGCCGGCATCCTCGGCATCCTCGCGGGCGTTGACAGAAGGTGGCTGGCCTTCGCGCTCATGGCCGTCATGTTTCTTTACATGATTCCCTTCGGTCGCAGAAGAAGGAGGAAACGCTGATGGCACTTTCCTCCGGCGGATACTTTGTATTTCTCGCTGTATGTGTCGCGGTTTATCGCGCGCTGCCTGCCCGTTTCCACGATGTCGTGTTGCTGGCGGCAAGCGTGGCCTTTTATCTTTTCGCCATGCCGCGCTTTACGGTCTGGATTCTGCTCTACGCGCTGTTGGTCTGGCTTGCGGGGATCTTCGCCGTGGGAAAAGGAAGCGGCCGCGTCGTGACGGTGCTGGCCGTGACGGGGACGGTGCTGTATCTTTTGCTGGTCAAATATGCTGCGCCCGTGCTGTCCTTCTTCCCCGGAGATCTGGAGAAAACAGGCTTCTTTTCTTCGCTCGTGGTGCCGGTCGGCATTTCCTACATCACTTTCCAGGCGATTGCTTACCTCGTGGAAATCGCAAGGGGCAGCATTCCGCCGGAGACAAACATGGTGCGCTTTTTCCTGTACCTGCTGTTCTTCGCGAAGGTGACGGCGGGACCGATTGAACCGCCGGAGACTTTTTTGAAAGAGCTGCACCGGCGGCACCGCATGCGTCCGCAGAAGACGGCGCAGGGACTGCTGTTGCTGATGCGCGGACTGCTGCGCAAAATCGTGATCGCGGATGTGCTGGCGGAAGGCATCAACGCGGTGTATGCCAATCCCGCCGCCCACAGCGGCTTTGAGGCGGTCTTCGCGATCCTTCTGTATTCCGCGCAGATTTACTACGACTTCGCGGGCTACACGGATCTGGCACGCGGCAGCGCGGCGCTCTTCGGCATCAGCCTGACGGAAAACTTTGACAAACCCTATGGTGCGGAAACCATCCGTGAATTCTGGGGGCGCTGGCATATTTCCCTGTCTTCGTGGCTGCGGGAATACATTTACATTCCGCTCGGCGGCAGCCACTGCGGAATGTTCCGGCGCTGCCTGAACCTGATGCTCACCTTCCTTGTCAGCGGTATCTGGCACGGCGCGTCTCTGACCTTTGTGATCTGGGGACTGCTGCACGGATTTTTCCAGATGCTCGGCGTGCTGTACGAATACCTGATGCGCAAACGCGGCGTGCGCAGGGAACGCGCCACGGGCGTCGCGCATCTTTTGCGCATGGGCCGGACCTATTTGCTGGTGACCTTTAACTGGATCTTTTTCCGCGCGGACACGCTTGCCGATGTTTGGGCCATCCTGACGCGTCCCTTTGAGGGACTGGGTTCGTTTTTGCAGAGCTTAAAGGCGATGGGCATCACCGCGGCGACGCTCCCGATGTTTGCGCTGACGCTGCTTGCCATCCGCGCGATGGACAGCGCCTTGATCGATCCGCTTTCCAGGGAGACGACACGCGGCGTGCCCGGCACAAGACGCCTCGCCTTTCTTGCGGTGCTGACGGTCTGGACGGTGTTCCTCGTTCAGTCCACGATGCAGGGGGAGAGTGCCACTTTCATTTACTTCAACTTTTAACAGGGAAACAAAATGCAACAACAGGCCAACAAAACAAAAAACCGTCCCGTGCGCCTTCTTCTGATCGCGCTGATTGTCGTGCTCGCGCTGGCGCTCCCCGCCGGCGGTATGCTCGTCGCGGACGCGCTGATGGGCGAGCAGTACGGCAACAGTTATTACGCCGTGCTTGGGGTAAAATATGAAAGACTGCGCTCCGTGGAGCAGCCGAAGATCGTCGTGGTCGGCGGCAGCGCCACAGCCTTCGGCATTGATGAGGCGCTGGCAGAGCAGGAAACCGGTATGCCCTGTGTGTCCTTCGGTCTCTATGCCGCCTTCGGTCTGAAGTGCATGCTGGATCTTTCGCTGAACGGCATCGGCAAGGGCGACATTGTGGTCATCGCGCCGGAGTTCAGCAGTCAGATGTTTTCGGAATATGTGGGCTACGACGCGCTGCTGCAGGCGTCGGAGGGCAACAAAAGCCTGTTGTTCGGGCTTGGCACATCCTACCTCGGCGGCGTGATGCGCTCGTTTCCGGATTACCTCATCAAAAAGAACGAGGTCATCGCGGCGGGCGGCGTGGAAGGCGCGGGCGTTTATACCAGGGACGCCTTTGACGAACAGGGGCGCATGACCTTTGTGCGCGAAGGCAACATCATGGACCGCATGGTGTCAGAGGACAATCTGCCGGAGATCCGCGCGGACATCGTGACGGACGCGTTTTTGGACATGATCAACAGCTACACCCGCAAGGCGCGGAGCAAGGGCGCGGAGGTGTATTTCGCTTTTGTGCCCGTGAACAAAAAGAGCGTGGCGCTGGCGCAGGACACGGACAGGGAAGGTTTTTTGACGGCACTCGAGGAAGGACTGGACTGCGAAATCCTTTCGGATTTAGAGCAGCACATTCTGGACGAGCGCTATTTCTACGATTCCAATTTCCACATGAACGATACCGGCGCGATGTACAACACGCTGCTGCTCGTCAATGATATCAAGCGCGTGACGGGGCAGCAGGGCACGGTGAAGACGCCGCTGCCGCAGCCGCCGGAGGGCGCGACGGACGAGCAGATTCTTGCCTCCGGTTCTGTCGATGGTCTGCTGTACGACATCACGGCGGAGGGTGTTGTCATCACCGGACTGGAAGAAGAAGCGAAGAGCGCACAGACGATCACCGTGCCGGAGCAAATCGAAAACAGCATGGTGAGAAAGATTGATTCTTATGCCTTTGCGGGCGCCGCAGCGCAGAAGATCACGCTGCCTGCCTCCGTCACGGTGCTGTCCGGACATCTTTTTGAAAACTGCACACAGCTTACCCGCGTGGAACTTTTGGCGACGGAGCTGCCGCAGGTCGGCGACAGCCTGACGGAGGGCGCGCCGGAAGGGCTTGTGATCGCCGTCCCGTCGGAGGCATACGGCACCTATCTCACGGATTATTTCTGGGCACGCTACGCCCGTGTTCTCGCCCGGATGGAAGGGGAGTAAGGGCAAATCGTTGTGCTTCCGCGATGCGGAGCTGTCCGAAGGAATGTACGCGTGTACGAAAATGGATTGCCATCAGATCGCACGTCAGATATAATGAACGACAAGGGTATGCCTTTTTATCAGAGGCTACTAACACATTCTTTGTGAGGGATAAAGGAAAAAACATGACCACGTATGATACAACAGTGACAATGTTAAAAGAACTTCAAGAGAGCGACCTGATGAAGGTGATGGCATACATCAGCAGATTTCTCTTGGGGGAGAAAGGGGCTGCTGCAACAACGGCGGAACCTTTTAATCCATATAAGCCGCTTACACGGGAAGAAATAATGGAACGCTTGGAAGTTGCGAGAAAACACGCCGATGCAGGTGTGGTTATGGATGCGCGTAAGGCAATAGACGACGTTCGCACGAAATATGGACTCAGATAGAAATTCTTTGCCAACGTGGCAAATCAAACTGACAGAAGAAGCCAAATCGGATTTGGATGACTTCTTCTATTATCTGCTTGTGATCGCCGTACCGTCGGAGGCTTACGGCACCTATCTCACGGATTATTTCCGGGCACGCTACGCCCGTGTTCTCGCGCGGATGGAAGGGGAGTAAGGAACTCCAAGGCCTCACACGAAAACCCCACATTTGTGGGATATCGCTTCTTCTTTGGTCATGTTACACTGTTCGTGTAAAAGAATACGCTTATATATCTATTACGCATATTTATTATGTAAGAAGCATTCGGGGAGGAAAAACAGATGAAACGAATCAAGGCAGGTTCCATGACGGCAGTGTGTCGGCACCCGCGCAGGGCATTTCCTATATGGAACAATATGTTTATTGCGTTCCGGAAAGCGATACGGTGTTCCGACTGTATGATGACACCAACAGCCCCTACGGTGCCGACAGTTATTTCCTGCTGGAAGACGGCGGTACGATGGCCTGGTGTGAAGGCATGGGTGCGATCCGATATGTGCGTGAGCCGAATTCCGGCACAGTGGGCATCGGGCGTGAAATTTTCGGTGCCTGGCGCGCGGATGAGGATGGTTCGGTGATCGTGTTCTATGAAAACAATACCTTTGAATGGACAGGATTTTATCAAAATGCTGACGGGCAGGAGACCGCCGCCTACGTTACCGGGACGATGATGCAGATCGGCTTTGACGAGAAAAACCGCATTATTATCTGACGCCGGACGACGTCAAGCTGCTCAAGCATCAGATTTTGCGGCACCGCCTGGCGCTGCATTATACGGCACTCGCCGATCACGTGGAAGCAGAGACCATCATCGACGCGCTCGTCGGCAGCGTGGCAACACCCTGAGGCAGGGAGGAGACGGGGATGAAAGGAATCAGAGCAGGATGTATGCTGCTGACGGCATGTCTCTTGACAGCCTGTACGCCAAAGGCACAGCCGCTGCCGGAGGGAGAGGGGATCACCGAGGAGATTGCTTCCCTTCAAAGCATGCCCTCGTCCGATGAGACGAATCTGCGGCAGATGTTTTCGATCACGGACGAACCTCCGCAGACGCCGGCCACGGAATATGCCTATCATCTGGAAGCGCCGCAGGACGGGCCGGAACTCGTGAAAAATATGATTATCCTGGACGGAGAAGTGCCGCAGCCCCTGCAGCGGCGCATCGGCCGTTTCAACAAAGACCAAAAGGATTACTACATGCAGTTTGCGGGAAGCAAATACTACTGGGAGGAGGAGTATGATCCCGTCAGCGGCGCGCTGCTTGCGGAGCGTCATTTTCAGGTGTACAGCATGAACAGCTTGGTGGTCTCCTTTATGGAAATGCGCCGGAGCGTGACGTTGATGGATTCAGCAGCGGAACCCGGAACCTACGAGTATTATTACGCATATAACATTGATCCGGAGATCGGTTGTGATGTGCAGCTGCACAGAGTCGTCACGGATTTGCGCAGGCTCTCGCAGCTGCTGTCGGAGCGGATGCGGGAAAGCTTTGTGGACGCGCTGCCTGCGGGGGATCCCGTCAGACAGCAGCTGGAAATGACACTCACGGAGGAACTGATCCGGGAGCAGCTGGAGCTGACGCTGGTGCGCTGTAATGAGGTCATGATCGCGTGGGTGATAGACGCGGAAGGAATCGAAGTCTTCTTTCCCTGCACGCTCTTTGGTACCGTCGGCATGGAGCAGCCCTTCTACAGCGGACGCGTTAACTTTGCGGAGGCACCGGAGCTGTTCAATCCGCGCTATTCGGGTATTCGCGTCAGTGATCCGCCGAAAGGTGCCGTCAAAAGCGTGGCGCAGATCGGCCGGGCAAAGGCCGAGGCGGCGCGGGTGCTGTTCAAGGTGGAAGCGCCCAAGATTGCCGGCGTGATCTGGCCGGACGTGCCGGAAGAGATGCTGCAGGCCGGCTATCCGGAATATGTGATCGACGCGGACGCGGAGCGTGTGATCGCCATCGAAGCCCTGCACGACGAAACGACGCTGACGGTGCTGAGCGGGAAAAAGAAAAGAGGCACCGGACAGCAGGATTACTGGGACAGCGACGGAACGCTGGAAACGATAAGCATGAACGCGGGCGACGTGATTCTTTTGCGGATTGATGTTCCCTATGCCAACGCAACGCGCTGTCTGCATCTTCTGACCACGGCGGACACCTATTCCGCTGCCGAGATGCTGACGGAAGCCATGATCGGGGAAGGTGCCGTCTGGTGGCAGGTGGAGGAGGTTTCCGGAACCGATCTCTTTCCGGGATATGATTTTTGTTCGCTGGAATTGTGGTATGAGTTTTTTAACCAATGAGCGGTCTTGACAAATAATAAAAGAAAGGCCCAAATATCTCAAGTTCCGAAGTAAAATCGGCTCAATTCCAGCAACAGAAAGGGATTGAGCCGTTCTTTCTGTATGGCGTATTTCCGACCATTTGGCAGAAATAAAGAAATATCCGTCTAATATCGGAGAATGCGCTGTATTTCCTGTTGTGTTCTGTACTTACTATCCAGCTTCATACTGAAAGCCTTTCCGCAAGCACTGATGATCTCATCGTAGTAGGTAAACTGCCAATTGTTGGCATCCAGATGTGTGCAATTGTATTTTTTGAGGGAATTCAAAATCCGGCCAATCGGGAACGTATAATCAAGTTTGTGTTCCAGAATGCTTCCTGATTCTCTGCGATGATATCAAGCGCGTGATAGATGTCATCAAGAGAAATACCGTCGAATGGTTCAAAGAAAAAGTCTTTGCTATCCAGGGTAGATTTCTTTGAACCCGGATTCATTGCACGTGAAAAGGTAAGAAGCTTAAAGATCTGATCCGTGCTGAACTTTGTTCGTTTGCCGCGGGTCTTCCGGTTCCAAAACCGATCCAGTTCCAGTTCCTTATATAACGCTTTTAGAATACCATACCCGACATTGCGCGTATCGTTGCTCCCGATTTCCAACTTCTCCGACATGTCAATCGTAAACGTACGGGATATTTCTTCTTTTTTCTTTTCTGTGAGGCTCTTTGCATACTGCGTAAAGTGCGCAATCGGGTCGTCGTATTCTTATTTTAACGTGTTCAGATGACCGATCCCCTCCACCGTGCGTTCACGGGTTGCCTTTTTGCTGCGGTCATAGTACTTCTCCATCACAGAGAGATATACATCGCCGTTTGCTTCTGTTTTTTTCTTCAGATACATGGGTGAATGAGGGGTTGACTGCGATAACAAAGGGTGTTAATATGCTATATATAGCATATTGGTTGTGAGGGGAGTATTGTGGAAAAGTTCAGGGCGATGTTTTATAGAGAGGAAGACGGCACTAAACCGCTCGGCGTCTTTATCAAGTCGCTTCGGAAGGAACTGAAGGCAAAGGTTGTTGCGGACTTGCATCTTTTGGAGGAGTTTGGGAATCTTGCAAGAGAACCGCTGAGCAAAGAACTTGAAGACGGTATTTTTGAACTGAGGACCGAAGAAAGCGGCGATATCGTCCGCATCCTATATTTCTTCGACAAAGGGCGTATCATCCTCTGCACAAATGGATTTGTAAAGAAACAGCAGAAGACACCGCGTGGTGAAATAGAACTGGCGAAGCAGCGAAGAAAACTGTATCACGCAAGGAAAGAGGCAAAGAATGAAAAAGAGTGATCTGGATATCCTTACGGAAGAACTAATGGAAGACCCTGATTTTCGAGAGGAATACCATCGGATTCAGCCTGAGATGGACATTAAGCGTGCGTTGATGCAGGCACGGATCGATGCGGGTATGACGCAGGTTCAGTTATCTGAGGCAACCGGAATCAGCCAGGCAGATATCAGCCGTCTTGAGAACGGGACGAGGAACCCGAGTCTGGGACTTCTGAAGCGCCTTGCTGATGCGATGAACGCTACGCTCAGAATAGAGTTTGTTCCAAATATACAGACAAAAGCAAAGGCGTAATTCCACCGCCGCTTTCCCGAGAGTGTGCTGCCTGAAGCTTGCGATTGAGCATATGACAGGGAAGCTGGTAAATGAATCGTAAGATAATCTTTTAAAATAATGTGCTATGACAACGAGCAGTTTTTCTCCCAAAGTTATTGATATTTCTCCCAATATCTATTATAATTTGGGAGAAAGGAGAGAAAGGATCGGATGAGAGAATTTGATTATTCAAAACTTGCCGATAGGACGTGGGATAACGAAATTATATCGTATATCTCAAAGATCCATGAATATAAAGGAAAACAGGAACTCTTTCTCCGGCAGAAACCTGTAGAATTGGAGCGCCTTATAGAAATAGCAAAAATACAAAGTACTGAAGCTTCCAATCGAATTGAGGGCATCATTACTACAGGGGCGCGCTTAAAACAGCTTGTGGCAGATAAAACCACCCCGAAAAACAGAGACGAGGAAGAAATATTGGGGTATAGAAATGTTCTTAATCTTGTCCATGAAAACTATGATATGTTGCCTGTTAGGAGCAATTATATTCTTCAGATGCACAGGGATCTGCTGAAATATACAAATTATTCGTATGTTGGTCAGTTTAAATCGACGCCAAACGAAATAGATATGATGCTTGGAAATGGAGAAAAGGTAGTACTTTTCAAACCACTTGAACCATATGAAACGCCTGATGCTATCAACATGATATGTGAGAATTACGAGAATGCTTTGGGTAAGGAATTAGTAGACGAGCTAATTCTAATTCCATGTTTTATTTTAGATTTCCTGTGTATTCATCCTTTTAACGATGGCAATGGAAGAATGAGCAGACTATTGACGCTTCTTTTGTTATATAGAAGCGGTTATTATGTTGGGCAGTATATCAGTATAGAAAAAGCGATTGCCGAAACAAAAGAGTCCTACTATGATGCTTTGCAGAAAGCAGATAAAGGCTGGCACGAAGAAAAGAACGATCCGAAGCCGTTTATAAAATATATGCTTGGAGTGATACTTTCCTGCTATCGAGAGTTTGAAAATAGGATCACTGTTGTAGAAAGGGCCGGAACCAAAAGTACTTCATATGACATAGTGAAGGTGTACGTTAGCGAGAGAATTGGGAAGTTTTCCAAACAGGAGGTTTTGGTATCCTGCCCGAGTTTGGGTAGTTCTTCTGTTGAATCCGCATTAAAAAAACTTGTTGACGACGGCACGCTTATTCGTATTGGAGCCGGAAGAAAAACTTTATACGCAAGAGCTGACAGCGTAACTCAACAGGCATGAGGGTCGGAGAACTGGTGAACTTATTACTCATAATATTTTTTACAAAAAACCCCTCATTTGGGGGGGTGACATGTCTGTCGTGGTCATGCTATACTGTCCCCGAAAGCCGCATAAGAGCGGTTAATACGTTTAATAGCAGATTGGTCTGTATGATAGAACGGTTGAAGCGAATATAGCGTAACACCGGCCCCTGCGGGGGCTTTTCATTTAATACGAGGTGATGGTAATGAAATACAGGGTCATGACGGAGCAAGACCTGGAATATGTAACCGGAAGGAATGTGGAATACTACAACAATGTGGAAGGACGTTGCTGGACATTTGAAAAGTCATACAAAAGGATTCACCAGGTCTTTGCGATGGAAGATTCCATGTGCATGGTACAAACGGATGATGATGGCACGATCACGGGTTACCTGATGGGGTATTTCAAGGAATTTGATGATATCAGGGGCTACTATCTGGAAGAGATTGTGATATTCACAGGGCATCAGGGGAAGGGCTATGGAACGGATTTCCTAAAGGCATTGCAAAATGTCGTGCGCGAAAACAATGCGTCCATTATAGAGTTGAATAGTGTGAATGATGATAAGCATAAGTCTTTTTATTCAAAGCTCGGGTTTTATGAAGCCAAGAATTTTGTGATGATGGCGAAATTTCCGGACTAAAAAGCATTTACGGCATTCCGCCACAGATGGCAGCGGCTTGGGGCGTGTGGTATAATGGATAATTGTGCAGCAAACACGTTTTTGATTCGCAATACCACAGGAAGGGAACAGCATGAAACTCAGAGTCGCAGTCGTATTTGGCGGAAACAGCACGGAGCATGAGATCAGTGTGATCTCCGCGGTGCAGGCCATGCACGCCTTTGACCGGGAACAATATGACATCATCCCCGTCTATATGACAAAGGACGGGCTCTGGTACACGGGGAAGGAACTGGAAGACATCAGCGCCTATCAGGGCGATATTTCCGCAACACTCAAAAGAAATATGCAGGTGGACTGGGTGCGCGAGGGCAAGGACGTCCTTCTCGTGCAGCATGAGAAAAAGCGATTCGGTGCGCCCTTCACGCAGGCCGTGGATATCGCCTTTCCGATCGTGCACGGCACGAACGTGGAGGACGGCACGCTGACGGGCTTTTTGGCGACGATGGGGCTGCCGGTGGTCGGCTGTGATGTGCTGTCCGCCGCCGTCGGCATGGACAAATACGTCCAGAAGGCGGTGCTGAAGGACAACGGTATTCCGGTGCTGCCCTGTGCCTGTTATTCCTGGAAGGATTACGAGGACGAGGATGCCGTGATCGCGGACGCGGAGCAGCGCTTTTCCTATCCGATGATCGTGAAGCCCTTGAACTTAGGCTCCTCCATCGGCATCAGCATGGCCGCGGACAGGGAGGGCCTTGCGGAGGCGCTGGAGCTCGCCTTTTCCTTTGCGAAAAAAATCCTCGTGGAGCCCGCCATCAAAAACTTAAAGGAAGTGAACTGCTCCGTGCTGGGGGATTACGAAGAAGCCTCCGCTTCGGAATGCGAATCGCCGCTGGGTGCGGACGAGATCCTGAGCTTTGAGGACAAGTACATGGCCGGCGGCGGCGCGAAAGGCGCGAAGGGTGCTTCCGCGAAAACCGCGGGGGCGGCAAAGACAGGCGGCGCGAAGGGTTCGAAGGGCAGCGGGATGGCCTCGCTTTCCAGAAAGTTACCCGCGGACATTTCGCCGGAAAAAAGAGAAGAAATTCGCAGGCTGGCCGTGAAAGCCTTTCACAGTCTTGGCTGCGCGGGTGTGGTGCGCATTGACTTCCTGATGGATCTGGACGACGGGGAAAAGGTTTATTTGAATGAGTTCAACACCGTGCCGGGTTCGCTTTCCTTTTATCTCTGGGAAGCCAGCGGTCTGCCGTACCGGGAGCTTCTGACCCGCATGATTGAGATCGCGCTGAAAAAAGAAAGGGAAGACGCGAAGGTCATCACTTCCTTTGACACCAACGTGTTGGCACAGGCGCGCGTTTAAGACTTCGCCGCGTTTTTTTGGTAGGTCTTCGCGATGATGTCAGCCGTATAGGTGTGGATGTTTTTTTGCTCCTCTTTGGAAAGATCACTGAAGCGGAAGGGCTCGCCGTATTCGAGCGTCACGTCGGAGCGCCGGATGAAGGGCATGTGATTTTCGAAGATATCACGCGTGCCGGTCATCGTCACGGGCACGATCGGACAATCCGTCCGCTGCGCGATTTTGAAGCTGCCCTTGTGAAACTCCAGCAGCGTATCCGGCTGATGATTGCGCGTGCCTTCCGGGTAAATGAAGACATCGATGCCGCTCTTCACAAGGTCAATGGCGGAGAGGATCACCTCCATGCCTTGCCGAAGATCGCTCCGGTCCAGGAAAAGGCAGTTGACATAGTGCATGATCCAGGGCAGAACCGGAATCGCCTTCATGCTTTTTTTTGCGATGTAGCCGGTGTGGCGCGGCATCAGGGAATAGCTGATGACAATGTCAAAATAACTCTGGTGGTTGCCGACGTAGAGCACGTTTTCGTTTTGCGGAATGCGGTCCGCGCCGATCACCGTGAGCTTACAGCCGGAGATGCCGCGGATGCAGGACAGCGCCCATTTCATCCAGGCGAAGATGACCGGGCGTTTGCGGAACTTCGGCGCGAACAGGGAGATCAGCCACTCGACCAGCAGCAGCGGCAGGGTGACAAGGAAATACACAAAGAGAAATAAAGCGGTCAGTATCGTGCGCAGCATGAGGGCCTCCGTATATGTACGTTTTTATGATTCACGGATTGCTCCGTTTCTTCGAAACTCCCGCAATCCTGCCGCCATTCGGAATCCGCAGAAATGCTTACAATACAAGCATTTCGCTACTTCCTCATGTCGGTGTGTGTCATAAAGTCATACAGCGGTTCATGCAAGCATGACCGCATGCATGACTTTATGACACTTGAATCATATCACATTTTAGAAAGGCAGACAAAATGACGGATATTCTGGGCGGAACAGTGCTGGATCCGGAGAGCGGAAAGACAGGTGCGTTTGACCTGCGCATCGCGGACGGCGTCATACAGGAAATTGCTGCGGCGGGGACGCTGCCCGAGGCGCAGACGGACGTGATCGACGCGAGCGGAAAGATCGTGACGGCGGGGCTGGTGGACATCCACGTGCATTTCCGCGACCCAGGTTTCACTCATAAAGAAGACATTCTGACGGGCGCGGAGGCGGCCAAGCGCGGGGGCTATACCTCCGTCGTGATGATGGGCAACACGAAGCCACATCCGGACAATTTGGAAACGCTGCGTTATATGCTGGAAAAGGGCGGGCAGACCGGCATTCACGTCTATCCCTGCGCCAATGTCACCATGGGTATGGAAGGAAAGCAGCTGACGGAGATGGAAGCGCTCGCGGCAGCAGGAGCCGTGCTCTTTACGGACGACGGCCTGCCGGTGACGGACGAAGACATCATGCGCGAGGCCTGCAAACGCGCGGCGGCGCTGGGGAAAATGATTTCGCTCCATGAGGAAGACCATGCGTATGTGAAGGAAAGCGGTGTCAACGCGGGTCCCGTCGCGCAGGAACTTGGGCTGACCGGCGCTTCGCGCGAGGCGGAATACCGCATGGTGGAAAGGGATATCGCCATCGCAAGGGAAACGGGCTGTGCGCTTGACGTGCAGCATGTGTCCTGCAAGGAGAGCGTGGCGCTCATTCGCGCGGCACGGGCGGAAGGGCTGCCGGTGCACGCGGAGGCGACGCCGCATCACTTCTCGCTGACGGAAGACGCCGTGCGGCGTTACGGCACGCTTGCCAAGGTGAATCCGCCGATCCGCACGGAGGAAGACCGCCTGGCCATCATCGAAGGCTTGAAGGACGGCACGATCGAAATGATTGCGACGGATCACGCGCCGCACGCGGAAGAGGAAAAGGCCTTGCCCTTTGTGCAGGCGCCGAGCGGCATGACCGGGCTGGAAAACGCGTTGTCCCTGGGCTTGAGGGAACTGGTAAAGCCGGGGCATTTGTCCTTACTCCAACTGCTGCGCTGCATGAGCACGAATCCCGCGCGGATTGCGGGACTTCCGGGCGGATGCGTGAAAGAGGGTGCGCCGGCGGATCTGCTGATCTTTGATCCGGAGGCGGAGCGCACCGCGGACAGGGGCGTTTCCCGTTCCTCCAATACGCCTTTTACGGGGCAGGCGATGCCGGGCGTGATTCAAACCGTGATCTGCAAAGGGAAAACGGTATATGGACTTGTTTGAGAAATACAGGATGCGGTGGTTCTTCTTTCCGCTTCTGCTCTTTTATTATGAAATGGTGCTGCACTTTTCGACGGTGCGCAGGCTCTCGCTCCTGCCGCTGTTGATTACGCTGCTGTTTTCCGCCGCCTACGGTCTGGCACTCGAGCTGCTCCGCTCGGTGTTTCTCAGCGAGCGCGCGGTGCGGCGTGTGACGACGGCCATGATTCTGCTGACGGCGTTGCCGTATCTGGTCCTGTTCTTCATGCATCGCGAATTCAAGATGTATTATGACCTGAACACGATCTTTTTCGGCGCGGGCGGTGCGCTTTCCGAATTCATCGGGGAGATTGCCTCCATGATCTTCAGCGCGGACGGGCTGCTGCATATCGCGCTGTTTTTGCTGCCGCTGTTGCTGTATCGTCTGGTTCTCGTTTATATGAAGAAGATGGCGTATCCGTTCGAGCATCCTTATCAGGCGGAGCATCGCGCGGGATTGTTTATCTGCTGCACGATTTTGTTTATCCTCGGCGCCGGGCTGCTCCGGAAGGAACCGTCTCTGCGGTACACTTACGCTGAGGCTTATCAGTTTGGTAATGTCGTCGAAGAGCTCGGCGTTCTCCCGGCGCTGCAGGCGGATGTTGTGCGGTTGGCGGCGGGAGAAGTGATGGAAGAGGATTTTGTTTTTGTCGCGGAAGAGCCGCAGCAGCGCACGAGTGTGACGGCGCTTTCCGGGGAAGAAGCGGCGGATAACGCTTCGGGCGCTTTGACGGCGGATGCGGAAGACGGGGCGTCGGCGGGCGTGTCGGAGGCCGGCAGCGGGACGACGTCTTCGGGCGCGGATGAGACGTCGGCTACGGACAGCGGGACGACGTCTTCGCGTGCGGGGACGACGGCCACGGATGAGGCAACGACAGCAGACAGCGGTGCTACGACGGCCACGGACGAGGCGACAACAGCGGACAGCGGGGCCGTGGAAGAGGAAGAACCGGTATACGCGCCGAATGCGCTGCCGATTGATTTTGGCAAGCTCGCGGAAGGTTCCTACGGTGCCTTTGCGAAGGTGGATCAGTATCTCGCGACGCTGACGCCGTCCATGCAGAATGAATTCACCGGGATGTTCAAGGGAAAGAACCTGATTCTGATTGCGGCGGAGGCCTTTTCAGGCTACATGATCGACGAGGAGCTGACGCCGACGCTGTATCGCATGCATACAAAGGGCTTTTGCTTTACGAACTTTTACCAGCCTTCCGGCGCAGGCACGACGGGCGGGGAGTACAATATCCTTCACGGCCTGTTGCCGATGGCGGGCGGCGCGTCCATGAACTACAAAGCCGATGATCACAATGTCATGACGATCGGCTCGTACCTGGACCGGCAGGGCTATTACGGAAAGCTGTATCACAACGGCACGCTGACTTTTTATGACCGGCACCGCACGCATGTCAAGCTGGGCTATTCGGACGGCTATACCGCGGTCGGGAACGGGCTGGAGAAGATCATCACGGAGGGCTCCGTGTACAGTGACTACGGGATGTTCCGCGATACCTTTCCGCTGTACGCGGACGAGCAGCCCTTCAATGTTTATTACATGACGATCAGCGGGCATGCGCCGTACAGCCGCGGCGGAAATTATTTTTCCTCCAGGCATTGGGAGCGCGTGAAGGATCTGCCGTATTCGGACAGCGTGAAGGCCTACATCGCTTCCAACCTGGAATTAGAGGATTCGATGGCTTTTCTGATTGACGCGCTGGAGAAGAAGGGCATTGCGGACGACACGGTCATTGTCGTCTGTGCCGATCATTTTCCTTACGGACTGAGCGATAAGCATCTGTCGGAATTATACGGCGCGCCCGTGACAAGTTCGTTGTTCCGCGACAGCAACACGCTGCTGATCTGGTGCGGTGAGCTGGAGCAGCGGGAACCGGTGGTGATCGACGCGCCGGTGGTGAGTCTGGATATTTTGCCGACGCTGCTCAATCTCTTCGGACTGGACTGGGATTCCAGGTTGTTGCCGGGGCGCGATGTTTTTTCGGATGCGGAGGCGATCGCCTTTGACATGGGCTACAACTGGGCGACGGAGCTGGGTGTTTTCGCGCACGGAAGATTCACGCCCGCGGAAGGCGTTTCGGAGGAAGATATTCCGGAAGGCTATGTGGAGCGCGTGAAGCAGATCGTGAGCAACAAGATCACGCTGTGCAGGAATCTGACGTATAATGATTATTACGGCCATGTCTTCGGTGACGAAGCGCCGGAGGATCTGTTGAAGATCAGGCCAAAGCCGGAACAGGACAAGGGACGCGACGAGGAAGAATGAGGGATGCGTTTTGGTCCCGGGATGCGCGGATGTGACGGTAAGCGAAAAGGAGCGGAGAGGCGCGATGACAGAACACGGACAAAAAAGGAAGGCGGCCTGCCGGGTGCTTTCGCAGCAGGAAATCGCGGCGGGGATTTATGATCTGCGCCTGGAGAATGCGTTTGGTTGCGATGCCCGTCCCGGGCAATTTGTCGGCGTCTTTCCGCCGGGAGAAACGATGCTGCTGCCAAGACCTGTCAGCCTCTGCGACGCGGATGCATCGGCACTGCGGATGGTATATCGCGTGGCCGGGAAGGGCACGGACGCGCTGTCACGGCTGGAGGAAGGCGCCACGGTGGATGTGCTGGGAATGCTCGGCAACGGATTTCCGTTGGAAGAAGCCGCCGGGAAGCGCGTGCTGCTGGCAGGCGGCGGGATCGGGATTCCGCCGATGCTGTTTGCGGCAAAGCGCCTGTCTTCCATGACGGGCGGAGGTGCGGCGGATGCGTCCGCTACGTTGACGGAAGAAGGATCTGCGGAACGCCATTCGTCCAGTGTGGGCGGTGCGCTGTCTGATGCGCCTGCTTCGTTGACGATTGTCTGCGGGTATCGCGATGCGGAGACATTTCTGTCTGAGGAACTGGCTGCCTGCGGGGAATTACTGATTGCAACAGACGACGGCTCTGCGGGCGTGAAGGGCACGGTCATCGATGCGCTGGATGCCTCCGGCGTGAAGGCGGATGTGATCTTCGCCTGCGGCCCGAAGCCGATGCTGCGTGCGATCGCGGAATATGGCAGGACATGCAGGACGTTTTTGTCGCTGGAAGAGCGGATGGCCTGCGGTGTCGGCGTGTGCCTCGGCTGCGTCTGTCCGACGCGGGAGACCGACAGCCACTCGCGGGTGCACAACGCGCGTGTCTGCACGGAAGGACCGGTCTTCGCCGCAGAGGAAGTGCTGTTGTGAAGGGATGGAGCATCGGGCAGAGGTGAAAAAAACCGAATAAAAATGCGCCCGGTAGCGGGCGCTTTTCTTAGTGACTCCGACGGGAATCGAACCCGTGTTACCGCCGTGAAAGGGCGATGTCTTAACCTCTTGACCACGGAGCCCTCGTCGTCGCGGACTGCGCTGTTGCTCGCACCGTGCTGAAAAGATGCACGGTTCTCGCGTCGCTCCGTCGCGACTCCTCTTCGGATGTAATGCAGGCATTTCATCCGTGGTGCCGCTTCGCGGCACAGAAAAGCATTTCAACTCCCCGAGTAGGGCTCGAACCTACAACCCCGCGGTTAACAGCCGCGTGCTCTACCATTGAGCTATCGAGGAAAGCAAAGCCGCGCAATTTGGTGGCTTTGCAGCGGGTCGGATGCTTGCATCCGCATCGCTGCGAAGGCGCCAAATTATGGGGCGCAGCCCCACACCGGCGAATCCGCCAGGATTCGACGGGGAGGACGCGGCTTGTGTGTACATCGCGTCTTGTTTCACACCGGCGAATGCGCAAGCATTCGACGGAGAGGAGCATGGCGTTTGTCAAAGACCATCTTTGCAGCCCCACACCGGCGAATCCGTCAGGATTCGACGGGGAGGACGCGGCGATACCACTCAATTTTCAAACTACCGTACAATCATACCAAAAAATCAGCGATTGCACAAGTGGAGACGGTGAGATTCGAACTCATGACCTCCTGCTTGCAAGGCAGGCGCTCTCCCAACTGAGCTACGCCCCCGTATGGGCTTAAGTGGACTCGAACCACCGACCTCACGCTTATCAGGCGTGCGCTCTAACCGGCTGAGCTATAAGCCCAAAACAGCCTTAACAATATATCACCAAACCACCCGGATTGTCAACATTTTCGTCAACTAATTTTTGTATCGTGAAGTGAAAAAGTAAATTCCACTCTGAAGGGGGCGAAGTGGAAACAAGTCTTGCAGGCATTTCCATTTGGAAATTACTCTTACGCCCTATCGCCTTATTCTTCTTTTGTCTATTCTCGTGTATAGTAATTCATGT
>JAFZLB010000073.1 GCA_017551665.1 Lachnospiraceae bacterium | reverse complement strand
TTCTGTGCCGGACGAAAGAGGACGTTGCGGGCGATGCCGGGAACGCGAAGCAGAGAAAGCAGCTCCTGAAATGTATCGCGCGGATCCGGAAGGCGTTGTAGAGAGAAGCGCCGGAAGGCAGACAGGGATTGGAACATGGCATTTGAGTCTTTGACCGCAAAACTGCAGAACGTCTTTAAGAATCTTCGCGGCAAGGGGCGTCTGTCCGAGGAGGATGTGAAGCTTGCCTGCAAGGAAGTGAAGATGGCGCTGCTGGAAGCGGACGTCAACTTCAAGGTGGTGAAGCAGTTTGTCGCCACCGTGCAGGAACGCGCCGTCGGGCAGGACGTGATGAACGGCCTGAACCCCGCGCAGATGGTGGTGAAGATCGTCGATGAGGAGCTGACCGCGCTGATGGGCTCCGAGACGACGGAGCTGGAGCTGAAGGCCGGGCAGACGACGGTCATTATGATGTGCGGCCTGCAGGGTTCCGGTAAGACGACGAGCGCGGCCAAGATCGCCGCAAAGATCCGCTCCAAGGGTAAGGCACCGCTGTTGGTGGCCTGTGACGTCTACCGTCCCGCCGCCATCGAACAGTTAAAGGTCAACGCGCAGAAGGTGGAAGTGGACTGCTTCGAAATGGGCACGCAGGTTTCGCCCGTGGAGATCGCGAAGCAGTCGCTCGTTTACGCCAAGGAACACGGCAAGAACGTCATCCTGCTGGACACCGCGGGACGTTTGCAGATTGACGAAGAGCTGATGCAGGAGCTCGCGGATATCAAGGCAGCGGTGGAAGTGCACCAGACGCTTCTGGTCGTGGATGCGATGACCGGTCAGGAAGCGGTGAATGTCGCGGAGACCTTCCACGAACGCATCGGGCTCACCGGCCTTGTGCTTTCCAAGATGGACGGCGATACGAGAGGCGGTGCGGCGTTGTCCGCGCGCGCGGTGACGGGGCAGCCCATTCTCTTCGTCGGTATGGGCGAGAAGCTTTCCGATTTGGAGCAGTTTTATCCCGACCGCATGGCGAACCGCATCCTCGGCATGGGCGATGTGCTGACGCTCATTGATAAGGTGCAGGAAGCCAACATTCAGCTCGAGGAAGAAGAAGAGCGCCGGATGGAGGAGAAGCTGCGCAAGGGCCGGATGGACTTCGAGATGTATCTCGCCAGCATGAAGCAGATGCGCGGCATGGGCGGCATGGGTTCCATTCTTGGCATGCTGGGTCTTGGGCCGAAGATCGACGAGTCCATGCTGCCGGACGACAAGCAGCTGGCACGGATGGAAGCGATCGTGCTTTCCATGACGCCGAAGGAGCGGCAGAATCCCAAGCTCATGAGCCCCACGCGCAAGGCACGCATCGCAAAGGGAAGCGGCAACGATATCGCGGAAGTCAACCGCTTCATCAAGCAGTTTGAGCAGATGCAGAAAATGATGAAGCAGTTTGGCGGCGGCAAGCGCGGCCTGGCAGGTATGTTGGGCGGGCTTGGCGGCCGTGGTTTTAAGGGTTTTTAATTACACAAGCAAGGAGGAAAACAACAATGGTCAAAATCAGATTAAGCAGAATCGGCAAGAAGAAGGTTCCCTTCTACAAAATCATCGTCTCGGATTCGAGGGAGCCGATCCACGGCCGCTTCATCGAGCAGATCGGCACCTATGATCCCAACACGGATCCGGGCACGGTAAAGATCGATGAGGAGAAGGCGAAGAAGTGGCTTTCGCAGGGCGCGCAGCCGACGGAAACCGTCAGCAAGCTCTTCCGTCAGGCCGGGATTAAGAAAGGCTGAGGTAAACTATGAAAGAGTTAGTGGAAGTCATCGCGAAGGCGCTCGTCGACAAACCGGACGAGGTCGTCGTGACGGAAGAGCGCGAGAAAAACAGCGTGCTCATTACGCTGCATGTCGCGCAGGAAGATATGGGCAAGGTCATCGGCAAGCAGGGCCGCATCGCGAAGGCCATCCGCAATGTCGTTAAGGCCGCGTCCACCAAAGAAAACCTCCGGGTTGACGTGGACATTAAGTAATGCGTTTCCATGTGATGACACTCTTCCCGGAAATGTTCGACGTGATGCACACGTCCGTGATCGGCCGCGCGATGGAGCGCGGCCTTATCGCATTACGCACCTATCAGATCCGGGATTTCTCCGACGACGCAAAGCATCACAAGGTCGACGATTACACCTACGGCGGCGGCGCGGGGATGCTGATGCGTGCCCAGCCGGTGTATGACTGCTATCGGCATGTGGTGGAGGGGATTCAGGGTTGTGAGCCGCCGGCCTCGGCGGGAGGACGGTCTGCGAATGACATCTCTGCCAAACTCCGCACAGTGTATTTGACTCCACAGGGTATTCCGTTTACGCAAGAAATGGCCAGGGGATTGGCGCGGGCGGAGGATGTGGTGCTGCTCTGCGGGCATTATGAAGGTGTGGATGAGCGCGTGTTGGAGGAGATTGAGGCGGAACGGATTTCGATTGGGGATTATGTGCTCTCCGGCGGGGAGCTGCCGGCCATGGTGCTGATCGACGCCGTCGCGCGACTGGTGCCGGGCGTGCTGTCCAACGAAGAGAGCGCGCAGACGGAGTCCTTTGACGACGGGCTTTTGGAGTATCCGCAGTATACGCGACCGGAGGTCTGGCGGGACCGCCGCGTTCCGGAGATTCTGCTCTCCGGGGATCACGCGAAGGTGGACGCCTGGCGGAAGGAGCAGGCTGTCGCGCGGACGCGGGAAATGCGGCCGGATTTGCTCGCGGGTTGTGTGCCGCCTATGGCCAACGCGGAAGGCTGTGAGCCGCCTGCCTCGGCGCTTGATGTTTCCTCCTCGCTCTATTGTGCCGGACACTCCGCCGAGCCTGTAGTCTCGGCTCCGTGGCACACAAGCCGCGAGGAGGAAATCATGCAATCGCCGGGCGCGGCGGATAAACGTGAGCGGCTTTCCGCCACGGAACTCGATGATACCTCGCGATACTTTCATGTCGGCGCGGTGGCGGGGACGCATGCGTTGAAGGGCGAGATGCGCGTGTTTCCGACGACGGATGATCCGGAGCGGTTTACGGAAGGGCTTGTGCTGTATGCGCGTAAGGCGAACGCGAAGGCTTCGGACAGAAAGAAGGACGGCGGCGGCGCGGATGCGCTGC
This sequence comes from Lachnospiraceae bacterium, assembly GCA_017551665.1. Classification (GTDB taxonomy): domain Bacteria; phylum Bacillota; class Clostridia; order Lachnospirales; family Lachnospiraceae; genus Butyrivibrio. The sequence goes on along the minus strand of JAFZLB010000073.1, from coordinate 19,497 downwards.
GCACGCTGACCGTGGAGAGTGCGCGGGTGCACGGCAAGTTCGTTCTGGTGAAGTGCAAAGAGGTCAACAGCGTGGAAGACGCGGAAGCGCTGAAGGGGACGGAGCTCTATGTCTCACGCGAAGACGCGATTCCGCTGGAAGAAGGCGAATACTTTGTCGTGGACCTGATCGGTCTGTCCATGCGGGACGAAGAAGGAAAGGAACTCGGTACGCTGAAGGACGTGATTTCCGCCCCGGCCAACGATGTCTATGTGATGGAGCATAAGGAAACGGGCAAGGAAATCCTCCTGCCCGCGATCAAACAATGTATTCTGAACGTGGATATGGAGCAGCGCGTCATGACCGTTCATCTGCTGGACGGCCTGCTGGACGTGTACTAAGACAGCAGTGCGGACGCGATGTTTTCCGCACCATGCCCGTCGATGAGGGCACGCTGCGATTCCTGCCGTGTGGCGCGGAGCAAGCGGTCCGCTGTCAGTTCCAGGACATAAGAGACAATTTGCGGAAGCGTTCCTTCCGCGTCAAGATCCATCGCACCGGCGTAGGGTGCGATTATTTTTGCGGAAACCGCTTCGCAGAGCGGGCGCTGGTTGTCCGCGACACTGAAGCAGACAAAGGGCAGTCCCACCGCACAGAGTTCGTACATGGTCGAACCGCCGGCGGTCACGCATACGTCCATGCCGCACATGAGCGATGCCATATCCTCCACATGCTCATGGATCGTGAGATTCCCGCGTTCCTTCGCCAACGCACGCAGCTCCTCAATATGCGGATTGTACGCACCGCCGACAATGTGAAATTGCGGAGAAACCGTTCCGGATGCTGATCCTGCGGCTTCCGCTGCACTTTCATCTGAAGATGTACCCGGCCCGGAAACTTCTGCCGTCGCCCCCGATAACGCACGGTAAATCCGCGCCGCCGCATTCAGTGTATCCGAAGCGCCACAGAGAATCAAAATATTCCTCACCACGTCACGAATCTCAACCCGACGGCCTTGAAACTGCGCCCGCACAGGTGCATACGCCGGGCCGAGGAGTAGTTGTGCTGAACCGGAATAAGCGTCTTCATAATCCGCACGCTCCGCGGAGAAATTATAATTGATCAGCACATCCACAGGACGCAGCTTCTTCAACTCATCCTCAATCAACACTATCCGCGCATATTTCCTCAGAGTATCCAGATACGCATCCGTGGCGTAATAACTGTCAACAATAACAATGTCTTCACGCGCCGCGCCCGACGCCCGAAACATTGACGCCAACATCCCCAACTCCGTCTCCATCTCCCGGAAATCCGTCCCCAAGACTCTTGTCTCATACCCGGCTTCCTTTGGCAGTCTTGCGCTGTTTTCGTCAGCGCACAGAAAGACAACCTCCGCCTTACACGGAGCATGCATTCCATCCGCCGCGCCCGGCGGACGCATGTTTTCCGTCGAGCGTCCTTGTTCTTGCCCGCTTTTCAGGGCATCAGTTGTCCCCGACAGGGGGCGGCTTGTGCGCCACGGAGCCGAGACTACAGGCTCGGCGGAGTGTCCGGCGCAATAGAGCGAAGAGGAATCATCGGCCGCCGAGGCAGGCGGTTCAATCCCCTCCGCATCAGCCACAGCACCCGGCGGTTCAATCCCCTCCGCATCAGCCACAGGCGGTTCACACCCCTCCGCATCAGCCACAGCACCCGGCATGCCACCCTCCGCCGCGCACGCCGCCGCGATGGTCATGCAGCGCATCATGTGGCCGCCGCCGATTTCCGCATTCGCGTCCGCGCGGAAGAAAACGCGCATCATGCGTCGGCCTCTGGCGTGAGGTCGTCTTCGACGAACTCCGCGGCCATGGGTGTGCCCGCGCGTAACACGCGGTTCACTTTTTTGCCGAGCATCTCGTCGTAATGCCGCGTGTGCATGCCGTGTCCGGGGCGTACGCTGCGCAGATTCTCCGGCGTCAGGATGTCGCCCGGCTGCAGGTCCTGCGCGATGTAGAGCGAACGCATCAGCCAGCGGCTTTCTTCCTGCTTTGTTGAAAGATCGTAGGTCGCGCGGCCAAGGGACTTTTCCGTGTCCCGGATGGCGGTGACCATCTCTTTGAATTCCGCGGGTTCCATGGAGAAGGCGCTGTCCACGCCGCCGTCCGCACGGGAGAGCGTCAGATGCTTTTCGACGACGCATGCGCCGAGCGCAACGGAGGCCACCGGTACCGTGTGCCCGGGGGTGTGGTCGGAGAGTCCGACGAGACAGCCAAAGTCCTCCGCGAGTTTCGGGATGGTACGGAGATTCATGTCTTCGTAGGGGGCGGGATAGGCGGAGCAGCATTTCAGCAGAATGATCTGTCCGTTGCCCGCGTCGCGACAGGTCCGCACAGCTTCTTCGATTTCTTCGCGGTGCGCGATGCCTGTGGAAATGATCACCGGTTTGCCGGTCTGCGCCACTTTGCGGAGCAGAGGGATGTCCGTGATTTCAAACGAAGCGATTTTGTAGGCGGGGACGTTCATGTCTTCCAGAAAGTCCACCGCGCTGAAGTCAAAGGGAGAGGAGAAGCAGTCCATGCCGAGCTCCCGCGCGCGCAGGGCAAGCCGCGGCTGCCACTCCCAGGGCGTGGCGGCTTCGCGGTAGAGATCATGCAGGGTTCTGCCGTCCCAGAGGGAGCCGTAATCAATGCGGAAGTCCGGGGTGTTGCAGTCCAGGGTGATGGTGTCCGCCGTATAGGTCTGCAGCTTGACGGCGTCCGCACCGGCGTCCGCGGCCGCTTCGATGATGCGCATGGCGCGGTGAAACTCTCCGTTGTGGTTGCCGCTCATCTCCGCGATAATGTATACCGGCGCGTCCGGCGCAATCAGCTTTTTCCCGATGGTGCATGATTTATTCATGGGATTCCTCCGTATGTTGCAACGCCTTGCGGTATTCAATGAACTCTTCTTTTTCCTCCGGGACAAATCCGGCAGCCGTCAGCATCCGCCGGGAAGCTGCGTTCTCCGGTTTGACGGACGCGACAAGACAGCGGACATTGTCCCCGAACAGCGAGGCGACTTTTTCCTCCGTGAGAGCAAGCATCGGCACACTCAGCCCCCGTCCCCGGTGCACCGGATCAATGCTGTAGGAAAGATGCGCCCCGGCATCTTTGACATCCACGCGCATGTTCCCCGCGGGCACGCCGTCGCAAAGGAGCATGTAAAGCCCCGGCGTTTTCAGACGTTCCTCCAGCCAGCGCAGATGTGATTCGTAAGTGAAGTCCCCGGTCTGAAACGATGCCGCCCGCGTTTCCGGATCATTGCGCCAGGCATATAAGAGCGGCGCATCCGTCATGGCGGCATCCCGCAGCACAAGATGCGGCCAAGCGCCGGACAGGCCGGCGTCCGCAGACTGCCGCATCAGACGGAACTTCATTTCCGCAACCGCCCAGTCTTCCTCCGTATCAATATCCTGGAGCCGCGATTCCGGAAGCTCCATCGGAAGGATGCGCCCGGCAAGCAGCGTTCCGTGTTTGACGAGGCGCTCCGGACGGAAAAAGTAAAACTGTCCCGCGTCGTGGAAGTGCGGGGTCAGATCCTGTGAACGTGTGTCGCGGTATTCCGGATGTGCCATGACCAGAAGACCGTTTTGTTCCACATAAGCGCGTTGTACGGGATAAGAGAATCGCACGACGGGCATCAGCGTGTCCGCGTCGCTTTCCGCGAAACGGCGGAAGGCATCGGAGAGTAAGTCCGCCGTTACAAAGGGCGCGGTCGGGTAAAGACAGCAGGCGATGTCAAAGACCTGTCCCTGGCTTTCGTAGCGATCCAGCACCTCCGTCAGCACGTCCGAAGTCGTCGCGAAATCATCCGCGTTTTCTTCGCTGCGCAAAAAGGGAACCTCCGCGCCGTATTGCTTTGCGACCGCGGCGATTTCCTCATCCTCCGTCGAGACCATGACCGTATCGAACAGGCCGCAGGAACGCGCGGCCTGAAGCGCCCAGGCGATCATGGGCTTGCCGCAGAACTCCCTGACGTTTTTGCGCGGAATGCGTTTGCTGCCGCCCCGCGCGGTGATGATGGCGATGGTGTTCATTACAGGGGCCTCCATTCCGCCGTTCTGTTCCGGAATACGCAGTACTCCGTAAAGCCCGCGCTGCGCGCGATGGCTCTGGCCGTGTCCAGCGCGTCGCCGACATGCGCCGCTTCGTGCGCGTCCGTGCCGAAGGTGAGGATGCGCCCGCCGAGTTCCCGGAAGCGGGCAAGGATTTCCCGCGTGGGGTTCATCTCGTCCGCGCCGTAGCGCCAGAGCAGGTTCGTGTTGCAGTCCAGCCCCTTGTCTTTTTCCACAAGCAGCCGGAGAATTTCGTCAATCACTTCCGCGTGGTCCGCGTGCGCGTAGGCAGTGCGGCCTTCGCCGAAGTAACGGTTCGCGAGATCGAGATGGCCGAGGACGTCAAAGTCCTCGTACAGTTGCAGATTTTCCAGTACGGCGGCCAGATAAAAGCCCATGCCTTCCCGCTCCGCTTCCTGGCGCAGCGTTTCCGCATCCGCCCCCGGAAGGCGCGCGGCCGCACGGGCGCGCATGTCCGCCCAGTAATCTTTATGATAGGGATCCTGCCCCGCCGCCACATGGACGGAAGCGATGACAAAATCAAAGGGATGCGTCCGCACAAAGTCCAGATTCTCGCGCACGCAGGAAGGCTGCAGGCCGATCTCCGTGCCGAGGAGCAGCTCTATGCGGCCGCGGTAGGTTTCCTGTAAGGACTGTAATTCTGCAAGATACGCGGGAACATTAAGATCAAAAAAGCCCGCGGGTTCATACGCGGTCGGAAAATCAAAGTCCTGGTGTTCCGTAAAGCAGAGCGTGTCCAGGCCCTTTTGCATAGCGACGCCGATCATGTCCTCCATGGACGCGTCGGAATCACCGGAATGATGTGAATGTATATGGCAGTCAGCGCTGATCATCCCAACTCCCCCCCTCACTTCATTATACCACACTCCCCCGCGGTTCGGCGCTGATGCGCTTTGGACAGTTCCGTCAGAAGCGAAAAGAGGGAAGCGCCGTAGTCCTTCAACTCTGCGGGCAGCCTGCCGCGGACGGCGTCGATGATGTCGCGCTCCCTGGCTTTGTCCGTCAGCGGCAGCGCGTGTTCCTTTTTGTATAAACCGATGGCCGCGGCACATTCCATGCGGCGGACAAACAAGGAAAGAATTTCCGCGTCGATGTCGTCGATCTGCTGTCTGTAATCGCTCAGCTGCATGATAAAGCCTCCCGGAGTTTGCGGAGTTGTTCCATGAGTGTTTCGAATTCCGCGGGACGCAGCGCCTGTGCGCCGTCGCAGAGTGCCCGCTGCGGATCATTATGTACCTCAATCATCAGACCGTCCGCGCCCGCAGCCGCGGCGGCCAGCGCCATCGGCGGAACGTGCTTCGCAATGCCCGTCGCGTGCGAAGGATCCACAATGACCGGCAGATGTGTGCGCTCGTGCAGCAGGGAAACCGCCAGCAGATCCGGCGTGCCGCGCACGGTGTCGTCGAAGACGCGGATGCCGCGCTCGCAGAGAATCACCTGCTCATTGCCCTCCGCGAGAATGTATTCCGCGCTCATCAGAAACTCGGTCAGCGTATGGGCGATGCCGCGTTTGAGCATCACCGGCTTCTTCGTTTTCCCGACGGCCTTTAAGAGCTCGTAGTTTTGCATATTGCGCGCGCCGATCTGGATGATGTCCACGTCCTCAAACAGCGGCAGCTCGGCGACGCCCATGCACTCCGACACGACGGGCAGCCCCGTGGCTTCCTTTGCGGCCTTCAGATAGGCGAGCCCTTCTTCCTTCAGGCCCTGGAAGTCGTAGGGCGAGGTGCGCGGCTTGAAGGCGCCGCCGCGCAGCATCTGTGCGCCCGCGGCCTTGACGGCCTTCGCGATCGATACAATCTGTTCTTCCGATTCCACGGTGCAGGGTCCCGCGATGACGCAAAAATTGCCCTGTCCGATGAATTGTTTCGTATGCATGGGGTACCTCCCTGATAATGCGGACATTGTACCACAGGATACGCCTGTGGTACAATGGGAAAACAGACGAAACGAAAATCCGGGAGGAGTAAGACATGAGCGGACAACAGCATATCGACACCAGATGCGTACAGGCGGGCTATACGCCGGGGAACGGCGAGCCCAGACAGATTCCCATCGTGCAGTCGACGACCTTCAAATACGGCACGGGCGATGCGATGGGAGCGCTCTTTGATCTGGAAGCGGCGGGCTATTTTTATACGCGGCTGCAAAATCCGACGAATGACTATGTGGCGGCGAAGATCGCGGCGCTGGAAGGGGGCACGGCGGGCATGCTCACGAGCTCCGGCCAGGCGGCCAGCTTCTTCGCGCTGTTCAATCTCTGCGAGGCGGGCGATCACATCGTTTCCAGCGCGTCCATCTACGGCGGCACCTTCAACCTCATTGCCGTGACGATGAAGCGGATGGGCATCGAGGCGACCTTTGTGGATCCGGACTGCACGGAGGAAGAGTTGAACGCGGCCTTCCAAGACAACACGAGAGCCGTCTTCGGCGAGACCATCGCCAATCCCGCGCTGACGGTGCTGGACATCGAGAAATTCGCGAAGGCGGCACACGCACACGGCGTGCCCTTCGTCATTGACAATACCTTCCCGACGCCGGTCTTTTGCCGGCCGATCGAGTGGGGCGCGGACATCGTGACCCATTCCACGACGAAGTACATGGACGGGCACGGCGTTGCCGTCGGCGGCGCGATCGTGGACGCCGGAAACTTTGACTGGATGGCGCACGCGGACAAGTATCCGGGCTTTACGACGCCGGACGAGTCCTATCACGGCGTGGTCTACGCGGAGCGCTTCGGCAAGGAAGGTGCCTTCATCACGAAATGCACGACGCAGCTGATGCGCGATCTTGGCAGCATCCAGTCGCCGCAGCACGCCTTTTACTTAAATCTCGGGCTGGAGTCTTTGCATGTGCGCATGCCGAAGCATTTCGAAAACGGCCTGGCCGTCGCGGAATTCCTCTCGCAGCACGAGAAGGTTTCAAGGGTCAGCTTCCCGCATCTGCCGGGCGACAAATACCACGAACTCGCGCAAAAGTATCTGCCGAAGGGCGGCTCCGGCGTTGTGTCCTTTGTGCTGAAGGACGGCAGAGAGGCCGCGCAGCGCTTCATGGAACAGCTGAAGCTCGTGGCGATTGAGACCCATGTGGCGGACGCCAGAAGCTGCTGCCTGCATCCGGCCTCGACGACGCACCGCCAGCTCACGGCGGAGCAGCTCGAAGCCGCGGGCGTGCCGGAGGGACTGGTCCGCATGTCCCTTGGTCTTGAGGCGGCGGAGGATCTCGTGGCGGATATCGCGCAGGCACTGGCCTGAGAAGGACGGACGAATGGCAAGGGTATTGAAGGGAAAGGAAGTCGCGGACGCGATCTGCGAACGCCTGGCGAAACAGTGCGCGGAACTGAAGGAAGGCGGCGTGAACCCCACGCTTTGCACCTTCCGCGTGGGCGAACGCGAAGACGATATCGCCTACGAAAAGGCGGCGGAGAAACGCGCGGAGAAGACCGGCGTGACCTTACGGCGCGTCGTGTTGCCCGCGGAGGTGACGCAGGAGGAATTTGACGCGGAGTGGAAGCGGGTCAACGAGGACCCCGCCATCCACGGCATCCTGCTCTTTGCGCCGCTGCCAAAGCACTTGGACATGGAGCGCGCGCGGGAGACGATGAACCCCGCAAAGGATGTGGACGGCATCACGCTGTCCTCGCTGGCCGGCGTCTTTACGAACACAAAAACCGGCTTTGCCCCCTGCACGGCGGAGGCGGTGATGGAGTTGCTGCGTCATTACGGCATTCCCGTCAGCGGGAAAAAGGCCGCCGTCATCGGCCGCTCGCTGGTGATCGGACGCCCCGTGGGGCAGCTGCTTATGCACGAAAACGCCACCGTCGTGAACTGTCATACCCGCACGCAGGATGTGCCGGAAATCACAAGACAGGCGGACATCCTGGTCTGCGCGGCGGGGCAGATGCATTGCGTGACGGAGGAATATACGAATCCGGCGCAGACGGTGATTGATGTGGGCATTCACTGGGACGAAGAGAAGGGCGCCCTCACCGGCGATGTGGATTTTGCCCGGGTGGAGCCGCAGGTGGCCGCCATCACCCCCGTGCCGGGCGGTGTCGGCAGCGTCACAAGCTCCGTTCTCATGGCCCATGTGATCGAGGCGGCGGGACGGGACTGACCCCGGTATATTTTTCCTTGTTTCACGCCCTGCATCATGTTAAGATGGTAGTATACAAAAAAATCGCACAAATCAAATGGTTTTTGTGCGGGTCTTTTCTATTGTTGCGAACAAAGTGAGATTGTGTACAGACAGGAGCCAAAGCCATGATTGCGACACTGACACCGATGTTTGACAACCACATGAACGTCACTGCCTATTCCATCTTCGCGCAGCGGGCGAATTACTTTCTCAATCCCGGCATGCTGAACCCGGATTATCTCGACGGTGCGGGCTACGTGGACGGATTTGAGATCATCGACAGCATGGGCATGGAGACGCTGTCGGAGGAGCGGGAGGTCTTCGTGGAGCTCTCGGCGATTGCCCTCTTCGCGGATCTGGATACACAGCACAGCGCACCGCATGAGCGCATCGTCCTTCTCATTGATTCCACGGTGGGACCGGAGGAGCGCAATGTGGAGCGCATCCGCGAGCTGAAGGAGAGCGGTTACCGCTTCGCCATGCAGGGGCTGCAGATCAATCAGTTCGAGGTCTTCAAGCAGATCCTCATGCAGATGGACTACATCCTGCTGGATCATAAACGCATCGTCATCAAGAAGGCAAAAATCTACTTCAACAAGATGTACCCGAACATGAAGCTGGGCGCGTTGAATGTGGATTCCAAGGAAGATTACGAAAGGCTGAGCGAAAACGGCAGCTTTGATCTTTATGAGGGAGCGTTCTTCCGTATGCCCGTGACGGAAAAGCAAAAGGAAATCTCCCCCATCAAAACAAATTACATCCGCCTGCTGAACACGGTGAATGAGCCGGATTACGAGCTGACGGACGCGGCGGATGTCATCGGCCAGGATACGGCGCTGATTATCTCGCTGTTGAAGATGGTCAACCGCATGGTGCCTTCCGAGGTGTCAAGCGTCCGGCAGGCGGCGGCGCTGCTCGGCCAGAAGGAACTGAAAAAATGGATCAACACCGCGGTCACGCAGGAGCTGTGCGCCGATAAGCCGAGCGAGATCATCCGGATGTCGCTCCTTCGTGCGAAGCTCTGCGAAAACCTTGCGCCGATTCTGGGCTTTCAGCAGGCGGAACAGGAGCCTTTCCTGCTCGGTCTGTTTTCCGCCATCGACGTGATGCTGGATGTGCCGATGGAAGAGGCGCTGCAGAAGATCCGTCTCTCGTCCCGCATCAACGAAGCGCTTTTGAATTCCGCCGGTGCCCTGTATCCGCTGCTGCAGTTCATGCTGCTGTATGAAAACGCGGAATGGACGGAGCTGTCCCGTATCATGGTCATCGAGGAGATCGAAATGGATACCGTCTATCGCGCCTACCTTGACGCGCTGAAGTGGTACCGGGAACTCTTTATCTGATCGCAGGGCGGAGGCGAAGGGATGCCGATCGGGGATGTTCTGGAACTGAATACCAATACCGAACCCGGCTCCGGCGAACTCGACGAAAAGCTTTATGAGCGGGAACTCGCCCTCTGCGGCGGGGCTGGCGCGGATGTACAGGAGCTCCGGGAGAAGGGCTTTAACGTCTTTCAGCTGGAGCAGATCCGCCAGGGACTGCAGGAGGGCGTCGATGTCAGTGTCTACATGGACGGACGCTACTCCTGGCTGGACATGGAGGAAATCCGCAAGGGCTTAAAGCAGGGCGTTGACATGACGGCCTACCGCGAGGCCGGCTATTCCACCGCGCAAAAACGCGAGATCCGCAAAGGCATCGCAAGGGGACTGGATGTTTCCCTTTATGACAAGAAAGATCTTTTGAGCGAGCAGATGAAGCAGATCCGTCTGGGTCTGCAGGAAAAGCTGCCGGTTGTCTTTTACAATACCCCCGGGTACAGCGCTTCACAGATGGAGGAGATCCGCAAGGGTTTAAGCGCGAATCTGGATATTTCCGCCTATGCCAGTGCGGACATGCCCTATCTGAAAATGCGCGCCATCCGCGAGAGCATGGAGGACGGTCTGTATTTTCTGGACTGGGAAATCGCGGAGTATGACGCGGAGACGCTGGAGCAGCTGCACCAGGCCTATCTCGCGGGTGTGGATATCATGCCCTATATCAAAAAAGGCTATAATCCGCCACAGCTGGAGCAGATCCGCATTTCGCTGCAGGAGGGACTGAAATTTGAACCCTATATCCGCAAGGACATGCGCGGGGAGTCGCTCAGGGAAATCCGTCTGGGCCTGGAAGCAAATGTGGATGTGAAGGCCTACGCGAAGGAGGAATACACCTGGCCCCAGATGCGGGAGCTCCGTCTTGGTCTGGAAAAGCGGGTGGATACCGGACAATACGCGAACCCGCTCTTTACCAGCAACCAGATGCGGCAGATCCGCCTCGGTCTGGAAAGCGGTCTGGATGTCAGCAGGTACAATCACCTGATTTATACCTCCCATGACATGCGCGAAATGCGGCAGGCGCTGCAGCGCGGCGAAGACGTCAGGATGCGGCTGTATGAGTGGCCGGAGATCCCGGAGAAATACGAGGATCCGGTGCTGCCCAAGGCCATGCGCCCGGACCGGAACCTGCTGCGCCAGGCGATTGAAAAGGAAGCGGCCGCGCTGAAGGCACGAAAGGAAGGCACCGCGCCGCAGGGAACGGCACCGGTGCTGCCCTCCGCCGCGGATGTTCCGGCGGAGCTGTTCGGTGCAGGCGCGTCAAAAGCCATGGCCGCGCCGCAGGTGGATATGCAGGGGCATCATGTCCTCATCACGGAGGACAAGATGTTCTGTTATCTTTCGCTGCCGAAACCGAGCGAGGGCGTGGTGTATACGGAGGAAATGGTGCACGCGCTTCTGGCACGCATGCATGTGCGGGCGGGCATTGATGATAACGCCATCCGCGCAATGCTCAGGGACGGCAGATATGACGAGCAGGTGGTCGTGGCCAGCGGTGCGGCACCGGTCAACGGCACGGACGGACGCTATGAATATTTCTTTGACCGCAACGCCTCCGCGAACCCGAAGTTTGACGGAAACGGCGCGGCGGACTATACCGATGTGCGTTTTTTCACGGAGGTCAAAGTCGGCGATCAACTGGCGGCTTATACCCCCGGCGAAAAGGGGCGCGACGGCTTTAACGTGCGGGGCGAGGTGTTGCCCGCGCGCAACGGTCTGGAGCGGCCGGTCCTGAAGGGACGCGGCTTTATGCTGTTAGAGGACAAGCGCACCTATGCGGCTGCGGTGTCCGGCGTCGTCAAAATGAACGGCTATGAGCTCAACATCAACCGCCTGCTGACGGTGGAAGAGGGCAGCGACATTCCCCGGAGAATCGAATTCCTCGGCAGCGTGCACGTGAAGGCGGAGCTGCCGCCGGGGACGGAGATTGCCGCACAGGGGGATCTTATCGTTGATACCGTCGCGGAGTCGCTGAAGATCAAATGCGGCGGCGATGTGATCCTGAAGAACGGCGGTACCGGCAGGTCACCGGGCGTCATCGAAGCGGAGGGCTCGGTCTCTGCCAGAAATCTGGTCAATTATGAGGTGCATGCGAAGGGCAGCGTTTTTGCCAACTCCGTCCTGCAATGCAATATCGCAACGGAGGAGAAGGTGGTCTGCTTCGGGGAAAACGGCACCATCTACGGCGGCAGGGTGGAAGCGAAGCTGGGCGTGGAATGCGCCGTCATCGGCAGCAGGACGGACACGCATACCGTGATCTGCATCGGCGTGACAGGCAAAATGTGGAGCGCTTATCACGAGGCGGAGAAACGGGTGGAGCGGCTGAAACAGGAGCTGGAGACCCTGCAGACGGAGATGGACCGCCTCGCCGGCATTCATTTGCAGAGCAAGGAGCAGCTCCAGTGGAAGATCAAAATCGGCGCCGCTCACACCATCAAAGAAAAAGAGCATGAGGAAGCCGTCCGCGAGATGGAACAACAGGCGGCCTATATCCGCAGCGTGGAAGGCGCGGAAGCGCTGGTGTCAAGAATCCTCCACGCGAATACGACCTTTATTGTGGATGAAACCATTATGAATATCACGGAAACAAAGGAAACGGAAAGCGGTATTGTCATCAAAGGAAGGGAAAAGCATTGGAAGACAAGCAGGGAAAGAAACTGATCGGTATTGTCGGGAACGTCAGTGATACCAGGTCGGTATTCACGCAGATCTTCGGCGAACAATACGATGTGGACGATGAGACCAATCTGTATGAGGCGGCAAAGAAGATCATCGCCGCAAAGGACAGACTGGCGGCGGTGGTGCTGGATGTCGCGCAGCCGGAAAAGGAGGGCTACGCGATCATCGACGCCATGAACAAACAGCAGCTGCTGCAGATCATGCCGGTCATTGTCATGCTCGCGCAGGAGGCCAGCGCGGAGGTGGAGCTGGTCTGCTACCGGAAGGGCGCATCCGCCGTGATCCGCAGACCCTACGGGCCGCTTGTGATCAAAGAACGTGTCCAACACTGGATTGAACTTTTCCAGACGCGCAACCAGCTGGAGCAGCGCGTACAGGAACAGGCGGAGGCCATCCGCAAACAGTTCCAGGTGATGCAGAAGCAGGAAGGCTCTCTCCGCGCGTCGGACGAGCGTCTGATTGACAAGATCTGCACCGTGATCGAATACCGCAATCTGGAATCGCGCTATCATCTGGAGCGCGTGCGCGGCTTTTCCCGCATCCTCGCGACGACCATCATGCAGAACTATCCGGAGTACGGACTGGACCAGCACAAGGTCAACGTGATTGCCACCGCTTCCGCCATTCACGATGTCGGTAAGATCACGATCTCCGACACCATTCTGTTGAAGCCCGGCCGTCTCACGAAGGACGAGTTCGAGATTATGAAGTCCCACACGACGCGCGGCTGCGACATTGTGCGGATGCTGGTGGACGAAGAGGACAAAGAGTATTATGACATCTGCATGGACATCGTCCGGCATCATCACGAAAAGTATGACGGCAAGGGCTATCCGGACGGCCTCCGCGGAGAGGACAATTCCATCGCCGCGCAGATCGTGGGCCTTGCGGATATCTACGATGCGCTGGTGAGCGACCGCGTTTACAAATCCGCCTACCCGCCGGACAAGGCGTATGAAATGATCAAGAACGGCGAGTGCGGTCTTTTTTCCATCAAACTCCTGAACTGCTTTGATATTTCCCGCGGTGCGCTGGAGCAGCTTGCGGAAGAGACGCGCGCCAAGGAGCTGGAAGCAGCAGACAGAACGTAAATGTAACGATGTACCGCGGTCCGTCGCACGCATCGCGGTACTTGCGGCTGTGGCGGAATGGCAGACGCGCAGGATTTAGGTTCCTGTGCCGCAAGGCGTATGGGTTCAAGTCCCATTAGCCGCATGGATATTTTTGCGCCGACCGGAGCGGAGAGGTGCCTTGTTTTTTGTCTCATGAAATTGTAAGCGCGCGTCAGCCGCAGACCGTATCCACCCAGGCTTCGAGCCGTTCCTTGTCATAGGCGTGCAGCGCGCCCTTGAAGGTGAAGATCTCTTCGCCGATCGTGCAGTTCTTTAAGCCTTCCAGCTTCGCCTTCATCAGCTTTCCGGCCATCGGTCCCCAGGAGCCGTTCTCCGCGAGGAAGAATTTGCGGTTGCGGATGCCGAGTGCCGTGAGGTCATTCAATAAGGTCTCCATCGGCATGAACAGGCCGGCATTGTAGGTCGGGCAGAACAGGACAACCTTTTCCATCCGCCAGATCTCGCTGATGAGATAAGAGGTATGCGTTTCGGAAACGTCATAGACCGCCACTGGTTTTCCGGATTTCGCCTGGATCATGGCGGCGGCCGCGGAGGCGGCGGAGGCGGTGTTGCCGTACATTGTGCCGTAGATCAGCACATAGCCGTCTTCCTCCGGCGTGTACGTCGTCCACTTCTGATACTTGTCCAGAATGTATTCGATATTTGTGCGCCACACGGGGCCGTGCAGCGGACAGAGCATTTTGATGTCCAGTGCGGAAAGCTTCTTTAAGCCCGCCTGTGACTGGTCGCCGAACTTGCCGACGATGTTGGCGTAGTAACGACGGCTGTCGTCCAGGAACACGCGCTCAAAGTCACACTCGTCCGCGTAGATGGTGGAATCCACCGCGCCGAAGGTGCCGAAGACATCGGCGGAAAAAAGCGCGCCCGTCGTTTCGTCAAAGCTCATCATGACCTCCGGCCAGTGCATCATCGGCGTCATGTAATGCATAAAGCGGTGATGGCCGGTTTCCAGCGCGTCGCCGTCCTTGACGATTTCTTTTTTGTATTCGACGGGCGTCACATAAAACTGGTCCAGCAGCTTAAAGGTCTGCGCATTGCCCACAATCGTCACATCCGGAAAGACATCCAGGATGTTCTGGATCTGCGAGCAGTGATCCGGCTCCATGTGGTGCATCACAAGATAATCCAGCTTGCGGCCGCCCAGGGCGTGCATCACGTTTTCCATGAACTGTCCGTTCACGCCGTTGTCCGCCGTGTCCATCAGCACCGTCTTGTCGTCGATGACCACGTAGCAGTTGTAGGAGACGCCGTTCGGCAGGGGAAACAGATTCTCAAAACGGGAAAGTCTTCTGTCACTCGCGCCCGTCCAATAGATTTCCGGTAAGATTTGCTGAATGTTGATCATGGTTTTTCCTCCTTACGCTGTGCTTGACTCAATGATTGTTCAGCAGCGCCGCCATCGCCCGGAATCCCTGTCCGCGATGGCTGATGCTGTTTTTATCCTCAGGTGTCAGTTCCGCATTCGTGCAGCCGCGCTCCGGCAAAAAGAAGATGGGGTCATAGCCGAAACCGTTTGTTCCCGCGCTTTCGTACGCGATCTGTCCCTCCAGCGCCCGGCGCAGCACCTCTTCCTTTCCGTCCGGAAAGACGGCAGCGACGGCACAGACGAAACGCGCCGTACGTTCTTCCTCAGGCACGCCTTCCATCCGGCGCAGGATGTCCTTGTTTTTTTCGGAATGCGGCGTGTCTTCGCCGAGGTAACGCGCACTGTAGATGCCGGGTTCCCCGTCCAGCGCGTCGATGACGAGTCCGGAATCGTCCGCAAGCACCACCGCGTCCTCCAGTGTGCCCTGTTCCTTCAGAAAAGTATGCACCGCACGTGCCTTGCAGAGCGCGTTTTCCTCAAATGTCGTTCCCGTTTCCTCGATGTCCCCCGCAAAGCCCGCGGCGTGCATGTCCCTGAAGTCCGCGCGAAAACCCGCCTCCGCCATAATCTCGCTGATTTCGCGCATCTTGTGCGCGTTGGCTGTCGCCAGTACAATCTTCATTCGTTTCCCTCCTGTCCGGACAGCAGACTGTGGTAGATCGCCTCCGCTGCCGCGTCAATCGTCTCTTCGCTGCCGGAAAGCCCCGTCAGACGCAGGGTGGCCGCGGGGATTTTCAAAGAGGACAGCGCAAAGGCATCCTGCGTCGCCATGACGCCTTCCGCGCTAAGTCCCGCAATCCCGGACAGTTGCAGCTCCGCATCCGTCGCGAGCTCCGCGTTGCCGTATCCCCGCAGAAAGAATCCGTCATGAAAGTACGCGGTCGCGACAAGCGGTCCCTCATCGAACACCTCCAGGCGCAGAAAACGATCCGCGGAAACATCCTTCGTCAGCCGCAGACAGGCTTCCTCGGAGGCGGGATACACGTCCGAGCGCGTCAGGTACACACGCAGACCGTCGCCGGAAGCCGCCGCCTTTTCGCTGACTGCCCGGGCCAGACGCAGGGCGGAATCCGACGTGTCGAGATACGCGGGGTCCAGAACCGCCACTGTTTTATGTGTGTTTGCCGGAATTTCCAGCATGACACGCACTTCGCCTTCCTCCACCTGCACCTGCGGCTCCAGGATCTCTTCCGTCTGAAAGCTCAGATCCAGCGTGCGGGACGCGGCGGTATAGACACTGCGTACGCCCGTTACCTTGTCCGTGTCACAGGGGATGGCAATGCCTTCGTAAAAGTGTGCCGCGTCCGTTTCCATCCGGACCAGCAGTTCCTTCGTCATATAGCGGTTCTCAAACGAAAGATGCTCAAAGTGCACATCCTCCGGCAGCGGCAGGATGATGTCCGCTTCCGTTTCTTCCCCTGCCGCGCTCAGCCGGACGATCTGCCGTCCGCTGTCCGTACGCGTATCCGTCGCGATCGCCACATCCGTGATGCTGATCCTGCGGCCGGAAGCGGAGGTATAGGCAACGAAGGCCGTTCCGCAGCAAAGCATCAGCGCCAGCACCGTGAACACGACACGCAGCCGGTTCATGACGTCGGCCTCTTCTTCGGCTTTGCGCCGAGGTACTGATAAAAGTTCGCCTGTATCATTCCGTTATAAATCTTTCTGTTTTTATCCGCCTTGCGGCCGATGGCTTTTTCCGCTTTTTCGTAGGACGTGATCACATACATCGACCAGTCCTCCAGGGCGCGGTAGCGTTCGCCGAGCGTCCGGTACAGGCGGAACAGTTCCTCCTCTTCGCCGATGCGTTCCCCGTAGGGCGGATTCGTGATCAGAAAGCCATATTTCTTGCGATGGGCCAGTTCCGCGACATCCCGTACCTGGAAATGAATCATTCTTTCAACGCCCGCTTCCCGTGCGCAGTGCCGCGCCGCCTCGATCACCTGCGGACTGATGTCATAGCCCTGCAGGTCACAGGAGACATCCGTGACGATTTCCTCCCGCAGTGCCGCGCGGTTTTCTTTCCAGAGCGCTTCGGGAATCAGATGTGTCCACTGCTCCGCCGTGAAGTGCCGCTTCAGCCCCGGCGCGATCTTTGCCGCCTGCATCGCCGCCTCGATCAGAAAGGTGCCGCTGCCGCAAAAGGGATCGACAAGGATGCGGTCCGGTTTCCATGGCGTGAGCTGCAGCAGCGCAGCCGCAAGGTTTTCCGCGATTGGCGCCTCGATTTCCATTTTCCGGTAGCCGCGTTTGTGCAGGGAAGGCCCCGTCGTGTCAAGATACACCGTTACCGTCTTCCCCTGCACGAAGACCCGGAGCGGACACTGTTCCCCGTCCTCAGGGAACTGTGTCATTCCGTACTTCCCGCTCAGGCGGTCGACCATGGCCTTCTTCATGACGGACTGGATGTCGGAAGGCGAATAGAGCTTCGCTTTCACGCAGGAGGCCTTCGTCACCCAGAACTTTGTGTGCGGCTGTATGTAATGTTCCCAGGGAATCGCCTTTGTGCCCTGATACAGCGCCTCATAGCTGTCGGCCTCAAACTGCCCGGCCTGCAGCAGCACGCGCTCCGCCGTCCGCAGACAAAGATTCGCCAGACAGACCGCCTCCGCGTCCCCCGCAAAGCTTACGCGGCCGTCACTGACGGCGGTGACATCATAACCGAGATCATGGATTTCTCTTTTTAATACGCTTTCCAGCCCGAAGCGGCAGGGCGCGGTCAGCGTGAACCGTTCCGTGCTCATACCGCACAATCATACCACATGCGGGGCATTCTTGACAAAAGCGCCGAATAATAATAGAATAAGACTCGCTTGTGTGCGTAGCTCAGCTGGATAGAGCGTCTGGCTACGGACCAGAAGGTCGGGGGTTCGAATCCTCTCGCGCACGTTGCAATCGAAAGTGGCTGAAACCCAGTGTTTTAGCCACTTTTGACGTTTCTAAGCGGCTCTTTCCCAGCTCTGAAATTGATGACTTTTGATGACACCGACGATAAAGCCCGCTTCCGCTCTGCCTGTTCGACCGTTGCATAGTTGTAATGCTGCTCGTTTACAGTCTCTGTGTGGCCGAGAATGGCCGAAACCGTCTTTTGCGGCAGCTCCGCGTTCAGCATGGATGAAATCGTCCTTCTGATCCGGTGGAATGAAACCTTTGAAAGACCGGCTTCCGTTGCCCGACGCTTTAATGCGGCGGCAAGTGCCCCCTCTGTGTACCGGGTTCCGTCGGCGTGGACAAAGACAAAATCCTCTTTGCTTTTATAGCCGACGCCCCTTGCCTTGTCCAACACGACACGCATTTCATCCGTCAACGGTATTTTTCTGTGCTTGCGGTTCTTCGGCTCATCGATCACAAGTTCGGACCGTTTTTCGTGTTTTCTGCGGTACGTTACACGGTTTTCGGAATGATCAATGCGAATAAACTCATCATCAATGTCCGACCAGTGCAGGGCAGCGAATTCACCGACACGGCAGCCTGCAAGCAAGCCCAGCTGAATGGCGTAATTTGCCATATCCCCGGGCTTTTTCCGTTCCTGTGCATATACAGCATCCAACAACGCGGAAATCTGTGTTACGGACAGAACCTGCTCCTCGTCCGTCTTTTTGGGAACATACCGGGTAAATGCCATGATCTTCTTTTTGTCGATCTTTTCAGCCGGATTGATTGCGATCAAATCCTGTTGCCATGCGTGCCTGAAAACCTGCTGTACGTTTAACAGTACATTCTTTGCGCAGGTCTTTGACATCCTGTGTGTCCGCACCATATCCGAAAGCAGGCCAACCAGTTTTTCCTTTTTCAATTTCGCGATTTTGTGACGACCCAACTCGGAATCTTTGATGTACTTCACAAAATCGTTTTCATAGCGCCGTAAGGACTGGGGTTTCAGCCGGAATTCAGGGTTTTCGGCTTCGATGAACTGTTCTTTATAGTCAAAATACAGTTCAAAAGCCTGTTCAACTGTCAATGTGCATTCGTCAGGGGCTATGTCATAGAACTCACAAAGCACCCGATACAGTTCTGTTTTGGATTTAAGCCTGATCTGCCTCCTTCCGTTAGGCTTGCAGCCGTCCGGAACATAGGTTGTATAACGTCCGTCCGGCGTCTGTTTGATGGCGTACTTATGTACTCTGCTGATGATTGTTTGCATCACGTCCTCCGTATTGGAGTCTATGATGTCGTCACTGGATATTATACCATGTTTGAGGTATCGATCTATAAGCATTTTCGCGTCCATAATGATGATCCTTTCGGTGCAGCCAACGAACCGAAAGAAATATGTCATTTGGGGTCAGTTAATAATCATGAGGCTTTAAAGGGTGTCCGGCTTAATGTGGGATAAGCATATCGTTTTATAAGGCTCTTTATTTTTTGTCGGGGTCATCTTGCATATTTTATGTGTAACCGATATCGGGGAATGTTCCCCTGACAGCGAAAGGAGGTGTCGCCATGAATTACGACACAACAATTCAATCATTTGACGAAACCGGTACTATTGAAACCAGTGTTCCACAAGAAGAAACGTCCGTAAAGAAGAATCGCAAGCACATGACGCCCGATGAACAAATCGAGTATTACAAACAGCAAAAAGAAGAACTGGACAAAAAGATCAAAGAAGCAAAGCGTAATCTACGCGATAAGGAACGCAAAGAACGTACCCGTAATCTGATCCGGTTAGGCGGCGTGGTGGTAAAATATGTACCGGATGCCACCACAGACAGTACCGCCGACCTGATCCAG
>JAFZLB010000072.1 GCA_017551665.1 Lachnospiraceae bacterium | reverse complement strand
TCCCCGTCGGCCGGGAGCGTGCCCGGGACGCGGGAGCTCGGGGCGGTGCGTGCGCTCTCCGGAAGAATCCGGTTGAGGTAGGGCACGTCGCGTAAGATCGGTGCCATGACGGAGGAACCGAAGCCGCCGACGTCCAGGCGGATTAAGAGCGCCATGATGAGCAGCCACATCACGACGATGGCGACCGTCAGGAAGAAGCTCGTGATGCCGCCGCCGGTCTGGTCCAGTTCGCCTTCGCGCTCGTCGAGATCACGGTTCTTTTTCTTGAGTTCCTTATACTGCTGCTTTTCCTGCGCCTTGAGCTTTTTGCGCTACGCTTTGATCTGCGCACGGGCCTTTTTCGGATCCTCGTAAATATTGACCTGTTGTTCCGCCATAACCTTAGTCCCCCTCATCGCCCGGAGGGCGATTTCGTTCACGAGATGCATGCATTCCGCTTTTCAGGAATGCAGGTAATCCTTGTTCTTCCCCATCGTCCGCAGGACGATTTGATTCCCCCTCATCTTCCGAAGGATGATGCGTTCCGCTTACGTCTCCTGCGCGCGCTGTCCGTATACAAATGCCGAGCGCTCGTCGTTCTCCTTGAACTCGGCCGCCTTTTCATCCGCCAGATACTGCTCATAGGCGCGCTCGCGCAGACGCTCCTGCATCTTGCGCTCCTGCACCTCCCTGGTCAGGATCGCGCGTTTTTCCTCCACGACATCCTCCGCGTACTGCACGGCCTTGATCTGCTGCTCGATCATGTCGTCCATGCGCTCCAAAAAAGCATCGTTCACCATGATCTCGCGCACCGGCAGCGCCTGCGATTCCCGCATGTCGCGCCCCGCCTGGAAATACGCTTCCTTGCGGGCGTAAAGTTCGTTCAGCTTTTCGATCTCTTCATTCAGCGCACGCTGCGCGATACCGAATTCCGTCTTCGCCTGGCCCTCGGTTTTGTACTTGAGGTCAAGGATGCTCTGCATCCGGTAGCGAAAGCGGGCCATTAGGTATCCCCTTCAAAAATCTCGTTCAGCAGCGCGAGTTCCTCTTCGAAGGAAAACTTCTCGTCCGTTTCCTGTTCCAAAAACGCGTTGACCTTGTCGATCTTGGAGATCGCGAAGTCGATGTTTTTATTTGCGCCGCTTTTGTACGCGCCGATGTTGATCAGGTCTTCCGCGTCGTTATACGTTGCCAGAATGTTTTTCAGTTTGCCCGCGGCCTTCTTCTGCTCCGGCGAAGTGATGGCGGACATGCAGCGGGAAATTGAGGCCAGGACATCGATCGCGGGGTAATGGTTTTTCTGCGCCAGCTTGCGGTTCAGAAAAATATGTCCGTCCAAAATACCGCGCGCCGTGTCCGTGATCGGCTCGTTCGTGTCATCGCCGTCCACCAGCACCGCGTACAGCCCGGTGATGGAACCCTTGGGGTTGCGCCCCGCGCGTTCCAAAAGCTTCGGCATTTCCGCGTACACACTCGGCGGATAGCCGCGTGAGACCGGCGGTTCGCCGGAGGCTAATCCGATTTCTCGTTGCGCCATCGAAAAGCGCGTGAGGTTATCCATCATCAGCAGCACGTCCTTGCCCTTGTCGCGGAAATATTCCGCAATGGACGTCGCGGTCTTCGCGGCCTTCACGCGCTCCAGCGCCGGTTTGTCCGAAGTCGCGCAGACAACAACGCTGCGTGCCATGCCTTCCGGCCCCAGGTCTCTTTCAATGAACTCGCGCACCTCCCTGCCGCGCTCGCCGATCAGGGCAATGACATTGATGTCCGCCTTCGTGTTGCGCGCGAACATGCCCATGAGCGTCGACTTGCCGACACCGGAGCCGGCAAAGATCCCGATGCGCTGTCCCTTGCCGACGGTCAGCAGCGCGTCCACGGCCTTCACGCCCAGCGGCAGCACGTCGGAAATCGGGTCACGCGTCATCGGATCCGGCGGCTGGTTTTCGACGGAATACGCGATGCCGCCTTCCAGCTCACGCCCCTTGCCCCAGCTCATGCCGTCGATGCGACCGAATCCGTCCAGGGTCTGTCCGATCAGTCCGTCGCCCACATAGACGCGCAGCGGCGATTCCGTATTTTCCACGACGCTGCCCGCGCCGATGCCGGAGGTGTTTTCGTACGGCATCAGCTGCACATGGCCTTCCTTGAAGCCGATAACCTCCGCCATGGTGGCGCGGCCGGAGACCTTGAGCGCGCTGGAACCGTCCTTGGACTTCGGGTAAATCAGGCAGATGTCACCCATCTTGGCCTTGGGGCCCGCGGACTCAATGGTCAGACCGATCACATTCACCACCTTGCCGCGGGTGCGGAAATAGGTGGCGGCTTCCATGGCTTTATAGCGTTCGAAATCAATCTTATGATGCAGCATGATTAGTTCCTGCGTCTGTCAAAGGCCAGCAGCTTCAGCTTGCGCGTCAGCTCGGACAGCTCCACGCCGAGGCTGCAGTCAAAAATCCCGCCCTCCGTTTCGATCATGCACTCGTTTTCGTTTAAGAGCGGATCCTCAATCAGTTCCATTGTCGCGTTCGGGTTAATGATGTATTCGCGCAGCCGTTCCTTTTCGTCCTCCATCCGGTCGAAATCCGCGCTCGACACGTGAATGATGAAATCGTCCCCCGGTTCGATGCGCGAAAGCGTCGTCTGCAACAGATGCAGAATAATTCTTTTTTCGCCGCGCAAATTCACGTCAAAGACATGCTCGTAAATGCGCGTCAGCGTGTCGACCATTTCCGGTTCCAGCCGGTCGACCATCGCCTGATATTCATTGTCCAGCTGACGGAGTCTTTCGTTGTGTTCCTCTTCCATCTCCGCCGCGGCCTCTTCCTTGCCGCGGTCCCGGCCTTCCGCAAAGCCCGCGTCAAAGCCCTGCTGCTGCGCCGCGTCGCGGATGGCCTGCGCGTCCTGCTCCGCCTGTGCCAAAAGCTGTTCCGCCTGCGCCTGCGCGTCCTGCACAATCTGCTCCGCTTCTTCCTGCGCCTTTGCCAGCTGTTCGTTTGTCAGCGCGGCGATGTTCGCGGCGGGACGGCGCGGCGGCGCGTCCATGCCCTCCGTCTCCGCGCTTTCGTAAGCACCGCCTTCCTCACCTTCGTACACGACTTCCTGCTCGGCACCGTATTCGCCGGGCTCTCCCGTCAGCTGCTCCAGCTGCTCCGCGTTTAAGCCTTCGGTGAACTCGTCGCCGTAGTCCTCATAAGGCGCGTAATCCTGCACCATCTGCTGCCGCTGCAGCTCCTGTTCGCGCGCGGCGGCAATGCGCTCCGCCAGGCGGGCGTTGTTATCGATGACGCGCACATTTCTTTTTTCCTGCGTCGTGAAGACGCTTTTCACTAAGTTCGGGTTGGACATCTGTTATACCACGATTTCGTCTCCACCGCCGCGACTGATGACGATCTCGCCGCCGTCTTCGAGTCTGCGGATGATGTTGACGATCTTCTGCTGCGCTTCCTCGACGTCCTTCATGCGGACCGGCCCCATGAATTCCATGTCTTCCTTGATCATGACGGCCAGGCGGCTCGACAGGTTCTTGAAGATCGCGTTCTGCACCTGCTCATTCGCATTCTTACAGGCCATCGCCAGATCGTTGTTGTCCACATCACGCAGCACGCGCTGGATGGAGCGGTCGTCGAGCAGCAGGATGTCTTCGAAGACGAACATCTTTTTCCGGATTTCGTCGGCCAGTTCCGGATCTTCGATTTCCAGCGTTTCGATGATGTGGCGCTCCGTCGCACGGTCCACGGTGTTGAGGATCTCGACCACGGCATCGACGCCGCCGACGAGCGTAAAGTCCTGGTTGACCAGGCTGGCAAGCTTCGTTTCCAAAATACTCTCCACGTCTTTGATGGTGTCCGGCGAGGTGCGGTCCATGGTGGCGATACGTCTCGCGACGTCCGTCTGCCGGTCGGGCGGCAGGGCGGACAGCACCATGGCCGACTGCGAGGCCGGCACATACGACAGAATCAATGCGATGGTCTGCGGATGCTCGTCCTGAATGAAGGTGAGCAGCTGCTGCGGCTCCGTTCTGCGGATGAACTCGAACGGACGCACCTGCAGCGAAGAGGTCAGACGCGAGATCACGTCGATGGCCTTGTCCTCGCCCAGCGCCTTTTCCAGCAGTTCCTTCGCGTAGTTGATACCGCCCTCCGCGATGTACTGCTGCGCGAGACAGACGCCGTAGAACTCTTCGATCACGGCTTCCTTGATCTGCGTGGTAACGCTTCTGGTGTTGGCGATCTCCAACGTCAGTTCTTCGATTTCTTCTTCTTTGAGATGCTGAAATAACTGGGAACTCTTTTCCGGTCCCAGGGAGATCAGAAGAATCGCGGCCTTCTGCATGCCGTTATACCCCTTGAGCAGTTCGCTCGGGGGTGCTTTGCCCTCTGTATCTGCTGCTGCCATATTGTATTATCCCCCGTAAAAACAACTACATGTTGTGTTTTGCCCTATTATAATAGAGAACGGCAACGGATTGCAAGTGCAATCCGTTACTGGATGGTTTGTGTCAGTTGTGATAAGCGACGGATTGCTTCGTGCTTCGCACTTACGCAATCCTGCAGACACTCGGAAATCGCAGCGCTCGCTCCGCTTCGCACTGCTGTATTCCTCGTGTCTTTGCGCTTGCAAATGTCCGCATGCCCGTGCAAGCAAGCTTGCCGGTCACGCGGCCGCTTGCAAGCCGCTTATCACATGTATCCCTCATTCAGCCAATTACGCAACAGCGCAGCTGCGGCCTCCGGGTTCTCGTCGATAAACTTCTCGATGAGGCGCTTCGTCTCGCTGCCGCCGTCCATTTCGATGTTTTCCAGATCGGATTCCAGCGGTTGCGACTCCAGGAGCGATTCCACGGAAAGCTCCTGCTCTTCCTCGTTCTCCTCCTCGCGGGCCGTGCGCATGCTGCGCAGGATCACGAAGCCAAGGAGCAGCAGGATGACGATGATCAGGATGACCTGCAAAATATCCGTAATGCCGACCGCAAGTCCCGTGCGGTCCACAAACCAGTTCTCGTTGTACAGTGCCAGTGCCACGTTCTCCGTGGAAATGCCGCTCGCGTTGGCCACAAGCTGGCGCATCTGCTCCGTCAGCTCCGCGTCCACCAGCGGCACGGGCGCCGCGTTGGCCGCCTTGAATTCCGCCCAGCTCATGCCGTCGTGCTCATCCGCGTTGTAGTCGGATTCGTTCTGCACGATGTAGTTTGTGGCGGTCACGGAAATCGTGGAACGCGCCATGTCAATCTTGCCCCAGGTCGTGGATTCCGTCACGCGCTCGTTGGGCAGATAATCATAAGAGTTCTCTTCCACGTTGGAGGTGGAGGACTGGTTGTCCTGCATAACGTAGGTCGTCGTTTCGTCGTTCGTGTCCGTGCCGGGCACGCCGGAAACACCGGAGACGTTTGTCGCCTCGTAGTTGTCCTGGTGCGCGAGCACGCCCTGCGTCTGGCCGTCCGGCGCGAAGTACAGATGCTCGACGATCTTGGAATCCGCGAAGTCGATGTCCAGATTCAGGCCCACTTCCACTTTGGAGAAATGTCCCGTGGCCAGCAGCACTTCCTTCACCTTGTTGCGCACGGCCTGCTCTTCCTTGGAGCGGAAGGACGCCTGCGTGTTGATGGCGCCGGTGGAGCCCGCCTCGGAGCCGCCGGAATACAGCATACGGCCGTCCGTGGACATGATCTGGATCTTGTCCGTCGTGTTGTTGCCGAGCGCCGTCGCCACCGCGCGCGCCAGATAGGCCGCGTTGTCTTCCGTGAATTCATCCGCGTTCGGGATTTCCAGAACGATGGCCGCGCTGCTTTCCTGTCCTCTCGACAGCAGCGTGCCGTCGTTGTCCGGAATATTCAGCGTGACATCCGCGGCTTTGATCGCGTCGAAACGCTCGATGAAGCTGCCCGCAAGTTTCTTTTCGAGGTAATCCACATAGAGACGGTTCTTGTCGGATTCCGTCGTGGAAAAACCGCCGCTTGTCACATCGGTGATGGACCACTCCGGCGTCCGCACGCTGTTTGCGTTCAACGCGAGATTGGCCTGGGCGATTTGGTCCTTGTTGATGTTGAAGGTGCGGCCGTCATCCGTGACCTGATAATCCAGGCCCTCTCCGTCGAGGATGTCCCGGACCTGCGCCACTTCCGTGCCCGTCACCGCCGTATACAGATACGTGTACTGCGTACGTGTCAAAACAAGCGTGAGAATCGCGACGGTCAGAACAACCGCGCTCGCACCGATGATGATATAGGTCTTCTGTCTCCTGGTGAATTTATTCCACCATTCCTGCACCCGCTCCAACAAAGCCCTCATACGTGCCGGCATCTTCTTTCCTCCCTCTCTCTCCCCCTCCCCAGGGGGGTGTTAGTCATCGGATTGCTTCGTGCTTCGCACTCCCGCGTCTCCGCTCCGCTCCGGTCGGCGCAGAACCGACGTCCCCCGGACGTCGTGCGCCCTGCGCCCACTCGGAATTCGCGTCACTCGCTGCGCTTCGCACCGCTGTATTCCTCGTGTCCGCTGCACCGCCGGATGTCTGCGTGTCCTTGCAAGCAAGCTTGCAGTCCACTCAGCCGCCCGTCGGATGCCTAACCGCTCATATCTGCATTTGAATGATTTCCCTGTACGCCGCGATGACGCGGTCGCGGATCGCGATCGTGTACTGCAGCGCGGTCTGCGCCTTTTGCAGCGCAATGCTTAAATCATGCGTGCTGGTCGTTTCCCCTAACGCCCAGCGGATTTCCTCGTTCTCCGCGTCCGACAGGTAGTTGTTCGTCGTGTCGATCTGCTGCAACACCTTGTCGAAAACACCGGCAAACGAATCCTCCTCATCCTCGCCGTACAGCGCAAGCACATTGGCCGTGCGCGTGGCACGGTAGCGGTCATACTCCGCCTGCACCGCGTTGGACGAGATGTTTCTGAGTGCTGTTACATCAGGCATTGATTGATTCTCCCCGTCAGGCTTCCCCTGCCTGTCTTACCTTACCTTAACCTCCGCCGCCGCCGAGGTTTAAGCCCCTTGTCGCAATGGCCTTGCTGGCCTCAAAGGCCGTGGCATTGGCCGTATAAGCATTCTGCGCGTCGATCAGGTTCGTCATTTCCGTGATCGTGTTGACGTTCGGATAGGTCACATAACCGTTCTCGTCCGCGTCCGGATGCGAAGGATCATAAACGATGTTCATCTGCGTCCAGGTATCCTCCGATACGCGGTCCACCTTGACGCCCTTGCTCGTCCAGTTGTCGCGGTAGGTCGGTCCTGCGTAGCGGCTGATGGAATTGCGCAGCACGCGGGAAAACGGTGTCCGCGCTTCCTTCTCCGCGAAGGTGACGACCTTGCGCCGGTAAGGCTCGCCGTCGAGTGTGCGCGTGGTGTTCGCGTTGGCCAGGTTTTCCGCGATCGTGTCCATGCGGAAACGCTGTGCCGTCATACCGGATGCGTTAATGTTCCAACTGTCGAAAATAGACATTATGAGCTCCTCATTGCACTCTGCAGGTTCTGGAATTCGGCGTTAATGCTGGTCATCAGGCCGTTGTACTTTAACTGGTTCGCCGCAAGCATCACGTTTTCCGTATCAATGTCCACGTTGTTGCCGTCCATGCGGTAGCTGTAATTCTCATGGTCCGTGTACTTGCGCGGCTTCAGCTCCAGCCTCGTCAGGCGCGAGACCTTGGCGTCCATGGACAGATAGCGTCTGTGTCCGAGCGCCCGCTCCAGCTCCGATTCGAAGCTGATGTCCTGGCGCTTGTAGCCGGGGGTCGTCGCGTTGGCGATGTTGTTGGCGATCGCATCATTGCGCAACCACGCGGCATCCGCGGCCTTATCCAGGACATTGACATAATCAAATGCGTTGCTTTTGAACATGTTGCGCTCTCCGATTCCGAACCTA
The DNA here is from genome assembly GCA_017551665.1 of Lachnospiraceae bacterium. Lineage (GTDB taxonomy): Bacteria > Bacillota > Clostridia > Lachnospirales > Lachnospiraceae > Butyrivibrio. Next base: position 14,692 of record JAFZLB010000072.1, on the reverse strand, counting down.
CAATATATAGTGTACTATAATTGACGAAAAAACACAATACCTTGTTTGATTTTTAGTATAACTTTGTTACTCGTAATTCCGTCTGCCGTAAACGGCATTTTGTTCAGGCCCTTCCGGCCGCCGGAAGCCGCTTCACAGCTGCTCTCTCAGCTTGTCGATCTTCTCAAAAATCACGTCGTTCAGCACCTTGATGTAGGTCCCCTTCATGCCGGAGGATCTGGATTCCAGGACGCCCGCGCTCTCCAGCTTCCGCAGGGCGTTCACGATGACGCTCCTGGTGATGCCGGCGCTGTCCGCGATCTTCGAGGCCACCAGCACGCCCTCCATCCCGTTCAGTTCGCTGAAGATGTGCACCATCGCGTCCAGTTCGGAGTAGGACAGGGTGGAAATCGCACTCTTCACGACGCTCTGTTTGCGGTGCTCCTCCGCCGTTTCCTCCGTCACCGCCCGGAGCATTTCCAGGCCCACCACAGAGGTGCCGTATTCCGCGAGGATGATGTCCTCAATTTCGTAGGACGCGTCCTTCTTGTACAAAAAAAGCGTTCCAAGGCGTTCTCCCACAATATCAATCGGGGTAATAATCGCCTCGTACGCTTCCGTGCGCATACGCTCGAAACCTAATGTTTCCAGGTTGACGTTTTCCTTGGTCGAAAGGATCGTCAGCAGCCGTTCATTCAACATCGGGTCAACAAAGTCGCCCACCTTGTTGCTGATCAGCTCGTCTATGGTTTCGATCTCCGCCGCCTTGCCGAGTCCTAAGATCTTGCCCTTCCTGCTGATGACCAGCACATTGGAAGAGAGCGTCTCGCAAAGGACTTTGCAAATGTCGTTGAAGATCACTTTGCCCTGGTTGCTGTTATGCAACAGCTTGCCGATCTTTCTCGTCTTGTCCAGTAATTGTACACCACTCATAATCAGATTTCAACCCCTTTTTTGAAATATTTTTTTTCCAGTGACTGAATTGCTGAAATCTGCGTGACAACTTCGCATGTTGTCTTTTTGCCGTTTTTCCCTCCGTTTGCCGTAAAATACGCAAAAACAGCGATTCCGTCAGTGTATTTCGGCAGAATCGCTGTTTTACTTTAGGGCTATTTTCAGATTATTCTAAGAATAATAGCGTAATTTACTTACTCTTCTTCCTCCGGTTTGTCGCAGACATAACCGCAGCTCTCGTTGTAGCAGACGAGCTTGCCGCCCTTTTCGAGCATCAGCGCGCCGCACTGCGGACACTTCGTCTTCGAGGGCTTCTGCCAGACCATGAAATCGCAGTCCGGATTGTTCATGCAGCCGAAGTACCTGCGCCCCTTCCGGGTCTTGCGGACGACGATATCCGCCTCGCATTTCGGACAGGCGACACCGGTCTTTTCGTAGTACGGCATGGTGTTGCGGCACTCCGGGAAGCCCGGACAGGCCAGGAACTTGCCGTGCGGGCCGTACTTGATGACCATGTGCCTGCCGCAGTGTTCGCAGACGACATCCGTTTCCTCATCCGCGATCGTCACCTTCTCCAGCACCTTTTCCGCCTTTTCCACGGCGGCGTCCAGATCCGGATAAAAGTCCTCGATCAGCTTTTTCCAGGGCGTATCCCCCTCCGCGACGCTGTCCAGGCGCTGCTCCATCTGCGCCGTGAACTGCAGGTCCACGATGTCCGGGAAATTCTCGACCATGATCTTGTTGACCGCCTCACCAAGCTCCGTCACATAAAGGTTTTTGTTTTCCTTGGTGACATAATGCCGCGCGAGGATGGTGGTGATCGTCGGGGCGTAGGTAGACGGACGTCCGATGCCCTGTGCCTCTAAGTCACGCACCAGCGTCGCCTCCGTAAAGTGCGCGGGCGGCGCGGTGAAGTGCTGCTTTTCCTCAAACTCGTTGAAGCTCAGCTTCGTGTCATGCTTTAAGCCCTTCATCAGCACGTTCTTTTCCGGCACGTTTTCCTCATCCGTGTACACATTCATAAAGCCGTCAAAGACGGTGCGGGTGGCGGAAACGTGGAAGATGTGCCGGCCGGCGGAAATGTCCACGCCCGTGGTTTCGTAGCGCGCGGCTTCCATACGGCTGGCCACAAAGCGCTTCCAGATCAGCTGATACAGCTTGTACTGTTCCCTCGTCAGAGAATCCTTGACGAGCGCCGGCGTCCTCGTGACATCCGTCGGGCGGATCGCTTCGTGCGCATCCTGGATGCGCTCCTTTTTCTCCGCGGGGGCGGACAGCGTGCCGACGTATTTTTCGCCGTACTGGTCCGCGATGTAAATGCGCACTGCGTTTTCCGCCTCGTCCGAAATGCGCGTGGAATCCGTACGCAGATAGGTGATGAGACCGACGGTGCCCTGTCCCTTTAAGTCGATGCCTTCATAAAGCTGCTGCGCGACGCGCATGGTCTTCTGCGTGGAGAAGTTGAGCGCGCTCGCCCCCTGCTGCTGCAGTGTGGATGTCGTAAAGGGCAGCGGCGGTTTCTTGGTGCGCTCCGTCGTCTTGATCTCTTTGATAGCGAACGACGCCCCCTGCAGCTCGCCCGTGATCGCGTCCAGCTCCTGCTTGTTGTGAATTTCCTTCTTGCCCGTGTCGTCGCCCCAATACCGCGCAATGAGCGGCTTCTTTTCGCCGGCGACGCTTAAGGACGCATCCAGCGTCCAGTATTCCTCCGGAATGAAGGCAGCGATTTCGTCCTCGCGGTCACAGATCATGCGCAACGCCACGGACTGTACGCGCCCGGCGGAAAGCCCGCGCTTGATCTTGTCCCAGAGCAGCGGCGAAATGCGGTAGCCCACGACGCGGTCCAGGACACGGCGCGCCTGCTGCGCGTCCACCAGATGCATGTCGATGCCGCGGGCGTGCTTTAAGGATTCCTTCACCGCGGTCTTCGTGATCTCGTTGAAGGTGATGCGCGCGCATTTTTTGATCTGGTCGTTCAGCTTCAGCGCGGTGATCAGATGCCAGGAAATCGCCTCGCCCTCGCGGTCCGGGTCAGTTGCAAGGAAGACGCGGTCTGCTCTGGCCGCCTGCTTGCGTAAGGACGCCAAAAGATCTCCCTTGCCGCGGATCGTGATGTACTGGGGATCGTAACCATGCTCCGTGTCGATGCCCATGCGGCTCTTGGGCAGATCCCGCACATGCCCATTCGAGGCCGCAACCTCGTAGCCGTTTCCCAGAAACTTCTTGATTGCCTTGACCTTTGTCGGCGATTCGACGATCACCAGATTCTTTTTCGTTGCTGTTGCCATATGGTTTTCCTCCTCTTCGGCGCGTCGGTGGGGATGGTCACACCGCGGTGTCCGCCGTACAGTCATTTAAGATATAACAAAAAACGGATTCTGGCAAGAGGTTATTTTTTCTGCTGTTCAAATTGACACTTTCCCCTGATTCCTATATATTGTATATGTAGTGTTTGTTCACACAAGAAACGGAGGAAAAAAGTATGAAAAAGATTCTTGCGTTACTCCTGGCTTCCTCGATGACGTTCGCACTCGTCGCATGCGGCGGCGGCTCACAGACGGCGTCGACGGCAGGCACAACGGAAGCGGCAGCGGCAGGCACAACGGGGGCCGCGGACCAGGGCACTTCCGAACAGGCAGCACCCGCGGAGAGCGGAAATGCGGCAGAGGATGTCAGCGGCACACTGACCGTGTATTCCCCGCATGACTCCGATCCCTTAAGCGCCGGTGTGGCGGCTTTTGAGAAGGCCTATCCCAATGTGAAGGTGGAGGTCGTCGCGGACGGCACCTCCAACCTCGTCAACAAGATCAAGGCGGAAAGCGCCAATCCCATCGCGGATGTGCTCTGGGGCGGCGGCGCGGATACCCTCGCGGCGTACAAGGATGTCTTCCAGCCCTACAAGCCTTCCATGATTGATCTCATTGACCCCAGCCTCTATGATCCGGAGTATTACTGGATCGGTGAATCCCCGCTCCCGATGGTCTTCATCGCCAACACGGACAACATTCCGGAGGACGCCGTTCCGCAGACCTGGAAGGATCTCGCGGACTTTGACACGGACACCTACGGCAAGATCGCGATCGCGGATCCGACATCCTCCGGCTCCGCCTTCACGCAGCTTTGCACCATGCTCTTCCTGTACGGGGAGGAATCCGATGATTACGCTTCCGGCTGGGAACTTGTGGAGCAGGTCATACCGAAGCTTGAGGTCAAGAACTCTTCCTCGCTCGCCCACAAGGACATCTATGCCGGTGAGAACACCGTCGGCATCACGCTGGAAAAAGCGGCCATTCAATACGAAGAAGACTTCATGAAGGTCATCTATCCGACGGACGGCACCTCCGCCGTGCCGGACGGCGTGGCCATCGTCAAGGACTGCCCGAACTTAGAGCTCGCGCAGCTCTTTGTGGAATTCGTGCTCGGCGAAGAATGCCAGAAAGCGCAGAACGCCGACTGGGGACGCCGCCCGATCCGCTCGGATGTCGCGCCCGTCGGACTTCCGGCCTTAAGCGAGATCACGCTGATGAACTACAACTTTGATTACGCGGCCAACAACGCGCCGGAAATCAAAGAGACGTGGCAGGACAAGCTCGTCCAGTAAAGGGACGGCAACAATCGTCTCCTGCGTCGTAACCGCATGACGAAACACACGGCAAGGGGAGATCTGTCAGGATTTCCCCTTGCTTCTTTTTACAAGAGAAAGGGTTGTCCACATGAGTAACGCTGTGATCATCAAAGACGCCGTAAAACGCTACGGGGATTTCGTCGCGCTGAAGGGCGTAAACCTGGATATCAAAGAAGGAGAGTTTTTCACGCTGCTCGGCCCCTCCGGTTGCGGCAAAACCACGCTCCTGCGCATGATTGCCGGTTTCAATTCCATTGAGGGAGGCGACTTCTACTTCGGCGAAAAGCGGATCAATACCGTTCCCGCACACAAACGTGACATCGGCATGGTCTTCCAGAACTACGCCATCTTCCCGCATCTGACGGTGGCGCAGAATGTCGCCTACGGTCTGAAGGCCAGAAAGGTGCCCGCATCGGAAATCACACCCCGCGTGGAACAGGCACTGGAGCTGGTGCAGATCGCGCATTTAAAGGACCGCAAGCCCGCCGCGCTTTCCGGCGGACAGCAGCAGCGTGTCGCGCTGGCCCGCGCCTTTGTCATCGAGCCCAGCGTCCTGCTCATGGACGAACCCTTGAGTAACCTGGACGCCAAGCTGCGTGTGCAGATGCGCTCCGCCATCAAAAAACTGCAGCGGCAGCTGGGCATCACCACGATCTATGTCACGCATGACCAGGAGGAGGCGCTGGCCATTTCCGACCGCATCGCCGTCATGCGGGACGGGGAGATCATGCAGGTCGGCACGCCGGATGAGATTTACGCCAGACCGGCAAATCCCTTTGTCGCGGGCTTTATCGGCACGAGCAATTTCCTGGACTGCAGGGTTTCCGGAGACGGTGCGGTGGATGTCCTCGGAAAGCTCTCCATTCAGGGGGCGCGGACAAACGGCATCACCGGTCCCGCAAAGCTCTCCGCAAGACCGGAGCAGCTGTTTTTTGCCAATGAGGGACTGCCCGGTGAAATTCTCTTTTCCACCTTCCTTGGTGATTTCATCGAATACGAGGTGCGCGTGGAAGGGACGGAGGATCTCATCGTCAATGATTACACGAAGGACACCGATGTCATCCACGCCGACGGAGAAAAGGTCTTTCTGAATTTTGATCCGGCGCGCGTCAGCATTTATCCCGCGGATGACGTTCCGGCGGAAGAATAAGGAGGGCGCGTATGTTTAAGAAAAAGGATACGACGATTCCCTTTTACATGGATCCCTGGTTCTGGGTGAAGATCATGGTCTTTGCCATCTTTCTGCTGTTCCTGATCTGGCCCTTCTCCTCCATCATCACCAACGCCTTCAAAAGCAGCAAGGCGGAGGGACTGACCACCGCAAACTTTGAACGCTTCTTTACGAAGAAATATTACTCCGGCGCACTCTGGAACAGCATCGGCATCTCGCTTGTACCGACCGTCTTTGCGGTGATTCTCGGCGTTCCGATGGCATATCTGATGACGCGTTACAATGTCTGGGGGAAAAAGCTGTGGCACATCCTTGCCATTCTTTCCCTCATGAGCCCGCCCTTCCTCGGCGCCTACGCCTGGATCATGATGTTCGGCCGCGCGGGCAGCGTCACGACTTTCCTCGCGCAGTACGGCATCAGCATCCCGACAATCTACGGCTTTGGCGGCATCAGCACAGTGCTGACCTTAAAGCTGTATCCCTATATTTACATGTACACCTCCGGCGCGATGGAATCCATTGATTCCTCGCTGGAGGAATGCGCGGAAAACTTAGGCAGCGGAAAGCTGCGCAGATTCTTCACCGTCACCATGCCCGTAGTGACACCCTCCATCACGGCCGGTGCGCTTGTGGTGTTCATGAGTGCCCTCGCGGACTTCGGCACGCCGATGCTCCTTGGCGGCAGTGAGTTCCGCACGCTGCCCGTGCTGATTTACAATGAGTACCTGAGCGAAACCGGCGGCAACGGCAATCTTGCCAGCGCCATCTCCATCATCATTGTCATCATCACGGTGCTGATGCTGGCGGTGCAGAAGGGCTGGGTATCCCGCAGAAATTACATGATGAGTGCGCTGCGTCCGCCGCAGGAAATCGAGGTGCACGGTGTAAAGCGTTTCCTCGTGACGCTGCCGGTCTTCCTCATCAGCTTTGTTTCCTTCCTGCCGCAGATCATCGTCTGCGCCAGTTCCTTCCAGCACACGAATTACTCGAGTTTCACCGGCGGCTTTACCTTCGAAAACTATGAGGGACTGGGCTCCCGCCTGTGGACCGCCTTAAGCAACACCTTCACCTATTCGCTGATCGCCATGGTCTTCATCGTGATCATCGGCATTCTCTTCGCTTACATGGTGGTACGCAAAAAGGGAAAGACCGGCGGCATTCTGGACATGCTGCTCATGGCACCCTATGTCATCCCCGGCTCCGTGCTCGGTCTTTGCTACATTGTCACCTTCAATGTGAAGCCGCTGATTCTCACGGGTACGGCGACGATCATCATCATTTCCTACGTGATACGAAAACTGCCCTATACCGTGCGCAGCGCCAGCGCCTTCCTGATGCAGATGGATCCGAGCGTGGAGGAAGCCTCCATCAATTTGGGGGTGCCGCCGATGCGGACCTTCTGGAAGGTGACGGCCAGACTGATGCTGCCGGGTGTCTTTTCCGGGGCCATCCTCTCCTGGGTGACCTGTATCAATGAGCTGTCCTGTTCCATCATGCTCTCCTCCGGCAAAAACAATACGCTGACGATTGCGGCTTATACGGATATTGTGCGAAACAGCGTGGGCTCAGGCGCGGCACTCTCCGCCATCCTGACGTTCACCAGCGGCATCATCCTCATCATTGCGTTGAAGATCACGAAAGGAAAAATCAAGGTATAGCGTCATGATCAGACACATCATTTTTGATATGGGCAGCGTCCTCATCCGTTTTGACAGAAATCTTTTCATCGAACGTCTGGGCATTGACGACGCGGCGGACAGGGAGCTGCTGATGCGGGAGGTCTTCCTCTCGCTCGAATGGGCGCGGATGGACCGGGGGACGCTGACGGACGAAGAGGCCGCGAAGATCATGTGCGGGCGCATACCGGAGCGGCTGCATGATGCCGTGCACAAGCTCGTCGCCATGTGGGACCGGCCGATCCTGGAAATCGAAGGGATGTATGATCTGGTCAAAGAGCTGAAGGAAAAGGGATACGGCATGTATCTGCTGTCCAACGCCTCCTTCCGGCAGCATGATTACTGGGACCGGATTCCGGCAAGCGTCTTCTTCGACGACACACTCATTTCCTGCGATACCGGCTTTGTGAAACCGCAGCCGGAAATCTACCGTCTCATGCTCACGAAGTTTCACCTGAAGGCGGAGGAATGTTTCTTCGTGGACGATGTGCCGATGAACATTGAAGGCGCCTTCACCTGCGGCATTGCGGGCGCGGTGTTTCATAACGATGTCACAGAGCTGCGCGAAAAAATGCGGGCGGCGGGGATTACAATATCATGAAACTCACCTATATTCATCACAGCGGATTTTTACTGGAAACGCCGGCCTGCACGCTGCTCTTTGATTATGTGGAGGGGGCGCTTCCGCGCATTCCCTCCGGAAAGCCGTTGTATGTCTTTGTTTCACACACGCATCACGATCACTACACGAAGAAAATTTTTGGCGTGGCGGATACCGCTCTGGCGCAGGGCGCGACGGAGGTGTTTTATGTCCTCTCCGATGACGTACCGCGCAGGGACGTGCCCGCGGCGCTTGTGCCGCGCTGCGTGTTTCTGAAACCGCATACGGAATGGCAGGACGGTCTGATCTGCGCAGAAACGCTCGTTTCCAATGATACCGGTGTTGCCTTTTGGATTTCCGTTCCGGCGGAGGCGGATGCTTCCGCTATGGACAGTGCGGACAACACCGCCTTTTCCGGCACTTCCGGAGACAGCGCTTCGGGAAAGTTCCACGATGCCCTGCAGATTTATTTCGCGGGAGACTTAAATGCCTGGAACTGGGACGGCGATGCAGAGGATATGGCACTGATCAAAATATATCACGAGGAGTTAAAGCGCGTGGACGCGGTCATCTTTGACCTTGCCTTCATCCCGCTGGATCCGCGCCTCGGAGAAGAGCGTATCCAGGGTATCACAGATTTCTTTGATGCCTGCGGCTGCGAAGCCCGTGTCATCGCCCCGATGCACATGTGGGGGCAGTATGATGTCGTCGAAAAAGCCCGCGCGCTCGCGGACAAATATCCCTATATGGAATGCCTGCTGCCGATTACGCGTGAGGGGGAAGTATTCACGCTGTCCTGAACGCCTTACAGTCGCAAAAGCTCCTGTACCCGCTTTTGCAAGTGCTTTTCAATTGTAACCAGGCGCTCTTCCGGAAGATTGACGGATGGGTGCCTTTCAAATTGGAAACCGATCAGTCTTCGCAACTGCTCTTTTTGCTTCTTCCCCATCACCTCACGGCATACATCCTGGTAAGAAATACGATACGGATTGGATCTCGTTGCCGCATAAGCGGCGAGGTCTTGCATGTCGTCCGCCATTGCAAAATTAAAAAGTGAAATCCCGTTATCGAAAACCGGTGCAGCACCAATAATCTCGCCGCTTTTGTTGTCTCTCAAAATACCGAAGTTCCCAAAGTGGCGGTCTTCATTATATACAACCGCATCAAACACCAGCATACTCCTTAGTTCTTCCTCTGCCGTTTTTCCCACGGTTTTATAGTAATCCAGACAGGCGCGGATCCCGCCGTTTTTCACAATCCTACCGATTGGCGTATAGGAAAGATCAATGCTTGTAAACAGTTTACATTTCGATGCCAAAATGCCTTTCCAATGCTCCAGATCGTAATGCACCGCATGCAAACCCATACGGGCAGCCACCTGACATGCGTAGTATTCGCTGTAAGGCTCATTGCCGGCATTTGCCGCGCCCTCAGTTCCTCCTTTATAGAGATAAATGCCGTCACCCTCTATCAGACGCCAGGCTTTCCTCAACGCTCCGTTTGTTGTCAGCTCCGGTGAGGTTGTGAACGCCTCTTTTGAGCCGCCCACCCCCGTGTACGCAACCAAAGACAGGATTTCCGAAAAACGGTTTTCATAAAGATTGTATTGTTGATAGCTTCCGTCAAAACCAAGGGGCACAATCCAATAGCTGTCGTTCAGAGACAGCCCTTTGCATACATCAATGATTCCCTTCGTGTTATTCACGCTTAAGCCAAGGGTTTTCAGGATCTCATCGACAAACGCACGGTTCTTAGGTATCACACGCCTTTCCAGCCACTTCATGATACCGTCATCCTCCAAGGAAAGGTCAAGGGGAAACAGTGCGCGTCGGTTCTCATTGACAGACAGCACCTGTGGACGGATTCCCTCCAGCCCTTTTGCCTCCAAAGAAAAGGCCAGGAGTTCTTCATCATATAGACGTAAGCTGTAGCGATCCATGCGATCATTTCCTCCCGTATGATTCTTCCTTCACTAAAACAACCGCCGTGATATCTCTATGATACCACAGCGGTTGAAGGATTGTCATATTCTGCTTGTTTAATGCCGTTCGTCATAGGTCAGATACTTGCTGCCGTCCCAGGTGATTATTTTTTCGCATTCTTCCTCAATAAACTGTGTGAAGGTCTCCTGGTCAACAACCTGATAGACGCCTGTCGTCCAGTCGGAAGAATCGGACGACAGATACGCCGTTTTTCCGTCCTCGGAAATCTTCAAATACAGCGGACAATATTTCCCGTAAGAGGCTGTTTCGATCTTGCCGTTGTAGTATTCCTCGCTCAGCCAGATCTCCGCCTCGCCCTCATCATTGACTTCCAGCGTTCCGCGCTGCGTCGCCTCTTTCTTCTGGATACCGGACATATACTCCCGCATATAGACAACCTCTCCTTTACTGCTGATACTAATCGCAAGATTCGGCTTATCCTGCCGGCGTCTGTTCATCGTGTAGTATCCCGCAAAACTCTTGACTCCCGGTTTTCCCCCACCGCAGCCTGCCAGCGTCAAAACCGCCAGCATCAGGGCAAGCGCCCGCAGCAGGATGTTCCTCCCGCTTCTGTTCTTCTTCTTTGTGTTGTTTTCCTGTGTCATGATAAAACCCTCCCTCTGTTTTTGCTTTGCCGCCAGGCGGCACTTTTCGGTTTCTGTTATATATGACGACCGCAGACGCGGATTGATTTTATTGTTTTGAAAAAACTTTTTGGGGAAGATCATGCGCAAAAAAACGCCTACGGGAAATAATGCCCGCAAGCGTTTACATTCAACGTGCATATCTGGCGGTCTTTGCCTACACCTCTATACCCCCCCCCATCTGGCGGAAACACGCATAAAATCAGGCTTTCTCGTCATGCGATTACCTTTTTTCTCTCATATGGATAGCTTCTGTCATACAACGTATCCGCTCCGATATCTATTTCGCCGTTTTTCCACACAACCGTACCAAAATCAATTGTGGCCGTACGAAAAACAGTCTCATCCTTCAATGCCCTAAACGCTGGTACAGAAAAAAGCTCTGTTACATCCACCAGTCTTTCCTCTCCTGTGGAGAATGTTACTATCATAATATGCCCGTCCAATACTCGTACGTCTGTTGCGCGAAGATCGTCCGTTTTTTCAGATGCATACGCAATCCCGTCGACAATAAACATCTCCCTACTCCTTGTAGTATGGCGGCGGTATCTTATTAAAATGCTCCCCGCGAACCGCATGATTCCATGCCTCGTAAACAGCATCTTCATGTAACGCCAACCATCCGATAACAATTTTCAACTGCTTGTAAGGTAGTGACCCGGCAAGTAATTCACCATCCACACCAACCGTCGCCTCATACTCTCCATACTTCACATGAACATGCGGCTTATGATGCCGTTTATTATCCTCAAACAGCATCTGGATAATGATTCCCTTAAAACGGGATAATTCCGGCATCACATTCCCTCCGCCTTGCTCTGCGTTGTCCTACCACTATTGATTCGTATTTTACCACACAATGTACCTGAAACCAACCATATCACAGGAAGAACCGCAACTGCCTGCGTCAGCCGGGCACCATCCTTCAAAAAACGCCGTTTGTTAATCCAGGCGGATTTCAAAGAATGCAAGCATTTCTTCAAAAGACATCATCATAATGTCATTACGCGGATCAATCCCCCGTAAATCTTGCAGCATCTCTTTCTCTATCAACACATCGATTTCCCTGTCTGACAGTCCCTCTGTCCACGCCCGGTATTCCCGCAAAAACTCAGCATGCTGTTCGGTCCATTCCGCCTCCGCCGCCTTCAGTTCCTCGCGCGCTGCCCTGCCAGTTTCTCCGTGTTTAGACAAAAGCGCTTCCACATCGACACCGCTGTCTGAAATTGCCAACCCGCGCTTTTTGTTATGTAATAGCAACATATTCCCCACGTTTCCTCCACAGTACAAGTTATACCATTTGTCACCGTACCTGACGGTATCCATGCAAAGAACGGCTTTTTCCCCGTCGATATTTAATACAATCGCCACCGATTTAAAGCCATCTGCCCGGCAAACGTCAGCATGTCTCTTCATTCTCCGCAGGGATGTCAAAGAAACGTACTCATTGGACAGTTCTTCCGGCTGCAACGTTTCCCCAATACTGATTTCTACATTTGCAATCGATGAAGCGTTATAGCGAGTCACTTCGCTTGCCAACCGGATGATGTTCTCATCCCCGTGAAGCGCCACCCCCGTTTCCAGTGATTCATCCAACAGCGCTTTTACTTCATTATCCGTACAGGTTGCAGAAAGGATCGCCAACTTGTGATATCTGAAAGATTCCGCCAGGCTTCCTCTGCGAGACTCAATATTCAACTCCCGTGTAAAAGGATCCGTCGTCGGAGCAGTTGGCTGGTCCATATAATTCTGAGGCGTTATAGCACTCATCCATCTTGTGTACTCGTTCGCGTCATATCTCTCACAGTAGGTTTCCACCGCAAACGTGGACATCATTTTCTCCAGGTTCTGTTCCTTAAAAGCTTCCGCGTATGCGGTAATTGCCTCTTCCGGAGAGTTGAATCCTGCTCCCTCAACTTTTTTTGCATCGTTCGCTGTTCTATTTCCACAGCCGCCCAAAAAAAACACTGTTGCGATGGTGACCACTGTCATCACTTTTAAGATTTTCTTATTCATGGAATCCTCCCCCGGTGTTGTCAAAATGTTGTCGTGGGAAAAACAGTCTCAGTTTTATTAAAACGTGGAAACAGGGCACCCGTTCATCCGCGCCCATCGAATGACCGCATTCAATCGCGTTTGATACCCTTTCCCGTCCTTTTTCAGCCATTCCAGGTTGTCGATGTCAATCTGTGTATGCACATCCTTCTTGGGAATCTTGAGGGATCGGAAATAATAGAACTGCCCGTCTCCTCGCCCCTCCGGAATATCGGACAAATCGATCTCCGCATCCGTCATCTTCGACAGATTCTCAAGTTCTTTTTTCTGATCCTCGGTCAACGGGGGAAAGTCTATTGTGTTATAAGTTTTTGAAATTTTTTTCATAATCCGAAATCTCCTTCCGTGTGGCTTTTCTCGCAGAAATGAGTCTGATATACGGCTCACGCTCCGTCATCGTAACACGCAATACCATCAATGCCCCCGCAACCATACCGGTACAATGGTAGCGTTCCTCCGCCGGTGTCGAATTGATCTCGTCATATTCAATGTACAATACCGGATCGTTAAAAATCCGCGCAGCAACCTCAAAACTGACCCTGTGTTTTTCAATATTGGTCTTTGCTTTCTCCCGGTTCCAGACAAACCTGTCCAGATAAATGACATCATCTCTCATAAGATAATTGTACTACACTTATGTACATAAAACAAGAACACTTTGAATGAACATACTATGCGATCGGTTCCTATGACGAGCCAAGCCGGGACATGATCTCCCCGTAGAGCGCGGTGCTCTGTTTTTTCCAGATGTCAATCAGATGTAAGGCGGCCTCTTCTGTCGGAGCCTCAAGAATGAGGCCGTAGAGGCGTCTGCCGTTTTCGTAAGCGTCACAGCGGACTTCGTAAGAGCCGTCGGGCAGGCGGGAATAATCCCCGCGCAGAGCGGATTCGTCCCGGATGGATAATTTGTTTTTCGATAAGTAGTTATCGATATCCCGTTTGATATCGGCACGCAGTTCTTCTTCGACGGCGTCAATCGTTTCTCTGCCGGTCTTCGTCAGATGCAGAAAGGTCCGCCCCTGCTCCGTTTCCTCACGCACAAGACCCTGCGCGGAGAGCGCCGCGAAGGTCTCCTGCAGGGTCATGTAATTCGTATAGCCGCTCGTCAGGACAAAGTCCATCACCTGCGCGCGCGTCAGCACCGTCTCCGCCCTGCGCAGCATGGCGAGGACAATCGTCTTGTACAGCGGTTGGTATGTAGATGTATTCATAGTTTACTCCGGCTGCGGCGAAATTTGTCTGTTCTGTCTCGGGCACGCTTCCGCTCGGACCTCGCTCGTTACGTCACTAACTCGCAAAAAACGCTCGTAAGTGACGACGGCTCGCTACGGCCTCTCGACCGAACCAGACAAGCTTTCTTGCAGCCTCACTTTCCTCCTGTCAACGCACAGCTGCCGCGCAAGTGATGCTTGCAAACGCAAGATGCGATTATTTGCCGCGGAATCGAGACGTGCTACGGCTCGATGGAGCGCTTGGCAAAACGGAGCATCGGTGTTTGCAACATCACGCAGCAGGCAGCGTCACTTCGCCACAGCAGTCGCAATCAGCTCCCCGCCCTCCACATCGAAGGTGATCGTGTCACGCGGCTGCACCTTGTCCTCTAAGATCAGCTTCGCGGAGAGCGTCTCCACGTACTTCTGGATGTAGCGCTTCAGGGGACGCGCACCGTAAGCCGGGTCAAAGGCGCGGTCCACGACATAGGTCCTGGCCGCGTCGGTGAGCGCGATCGAAATCTCGCGGTCCACGAGACGGCGGTTTAAGTCCGCGACGATGAGATCCACGATGCCCCTGATGTTGTCCTTCGACAGCGAGTTGAACATGATGATCTCGTCGAGGCGGTTCAAAAACTCCGGACGGAAGTGATCGCGCAGTTCTTCCATGACAAGGTCTTTTTCGCTGTCGTCAATCGTACCGTCGTCCTTGAGCGCATCCAGCAGATTCTGTGCCCCGATGTTGGAGGTCATAATCAGAATCGTGTTTTTGAAATCCACGGTTCTGCCCTGGG
>JAFZLB010000071.1 GCA_017551665.1 Lachnospiraceae bacterium | reverse complement strand
TGTACCGTTCCATTATTCTCAACGGTCAGCGAAAATGCTGGCGACTTTAATAATTCCGAATCAATCTCCGTATTCGTCAGCGGATTGACAAAATTCATCCGCACTTCATAATCTCCGGAATACAGCACATCTTCCGCGCTCACGGGATTTCCTCTGTACAGAAGGCCGCAACTGACCTCTACGCCCGGCTGATAATAGTATTCTACGGATTCTGCCCCTTTCACCTCCGCAGTAAACGCACCGGCATCAAACAATTCATCCGGTTCATAGATGGCAAGGACACCATGTAAGCTCTCATCCGCAATCGCGTCAGGTTTGTTTGCGGGAACCACATCGCTGAATTTCACCCTGTGTGTCGTGGTGGGGGAAATGGTTTTTCCGTTCAAGGACAGATTGCCGACAGAAACATCGTTTCCCTGCGCAAACACAATAATCTGTTTTGTCGGAATATCAATGTTTAACACGCTTTCGTTGTTCTTTGTTTCAATGAAGCGGTTTTCCAAAATCAGTCTTTGAAAGATCTGGTTTGCCATGGCGCAAACCTTAATCAGCACGTCCACCCCGTCCGCCGCACGTGCAGAATACGCGCCGTTCTGCGGATGCTCTTCCATCTCGAAGGCATCATCGCCGATTGCAAGATAGATTGTCTTGATTCCCTGCGCGTTATACTGGTTCAGGGCTTCCTGAGCTGTTTCCTTCGGCGTCCTTCCGTCGTCGAATTCGCCGTCCGTGATGATCACCAGCCACTTTTCATATTTTTCGTCTTCTTTGCCTAAAGCAAGCGCGGCATTCTGTACAGACAAAAAGGGCGTCTGTCCCGCATTCGTGTTCATATCGTGAATGGTTTTGACGCGGTTTTGATCAGAACCTTTCAAGGTAAGTCCGGGGGCCCCGTTTTGGCTCATCGGATAGATCACCATAATATCATCAGACCCCATCATAGCTGCAAAGACTTCCATTGCGTACTTTGCCTGACTCCAACGCTTAATGGGAACACCGGAGGCAGTAAACATTGAGCCTGAATCATCATAAACAACATAGATCATACGACCGGAAAAGGCGTCATCCGATGGCTCCGCATGAACAATCATCGGAATACCGGCAAGAATCAGCATTGAAAGAAGAAGGGCCAAAACAGTTTTGGGCGATGCGCTGTGGGGCATAGTACCTGCTTTCATCGAGCAATCTGTGCCGTTCAAAAAAATATGGTGTCATATTATCATTTTTTTTTTTTTTTCAATAGTATTCGCTGATGTTTTTGTTTTTTTTTGTTTTCTTCATACAGTCAGTCAAAACGCTGTTCTTTGGTTCGTTGCGTTTCGCTGGTACAATGAAAATGATTTGCTTTACGAAGTACGAAAGATGGCGGTGCAGACAAGTTCGTGGTACAATGTCTGAGGTGCCCGTTTTCGAACATGCAAAGACGGTTCCCCGGAGGAAGGCAGCATGGCGGAAAACATCATGGCGGATCAGCCCGATCTGCGTGCAATGTTTGAAGGAAAACAATACTCTCTGCTGCGGGAGACGATGTCCGATATGAACGAGGCGGATATCGCCGCCTTTATGAACAGCATGTCCAGGGACGAGTCCCTGCGCATGTTCCGCATCCTGCCCAAGGACATGGCCGCGGATGTTTTCGCGAACCTGGAGCTGGACGACCAGCAATACATCATCCAGTCCCTTTCCGATAAAGAAGCCGGTACCGTCATTGATAACCTGATGGCGGACGACGCGACGGACCTGCTGGAGGAGATGCCGGCCGGCGTCGCGCGCAGGCTCCTGGCCAACGCGAATCCGGAGACCCGCGCGGACATCAATCACCTCCTGCGTTATCCGGAGGATTCCGCCGGTTCCATCATGACGGTGGAGTATGTCTCTTTGCGGGAGCACATGACGGTCGCGGACGCGATCGAACGCATCCGCCGCATCGGCCTGGATTCCGAGACCACAAACGTCTGTTACGTGCTGGACGAGCGCCGGAAGCTGACCGGCACGGTTGCCCTGCGTTATCTGTTAATCAAAAAGCCGGAGGACGTGATCGGCGATTTCATGAACACGAACGTCATCAGCATCAACACGATGACGGACCAGGAAGAAGCCGCCAGACAGTTCCAGAAATACGACTTTAACGTCATGCCCGTCGTGGACGCCGAAGAGCGCATGGTCGGCATCATCACCATCGACGACGTGGTCGATATCCTGCAGGAAGAGGCCACGGAGGATATCGAAAAGATGGCGGCTATCTTGCCGACGGACAAGCCCTACTTCCGCGTCGGCGTCTTTGAGACCTACCGCAAACGCATGCCCTGGCTGCTGCTCCTCATGATTTCCGCGACCTTCACCGGCGCCATCATCATGCACTTTGAGCAGGCGCTGGCCTCCGCCGTCGTGCTGACGGCCTACATCCCCATGCTGATGGACACCGGCGGAAATGCCGGCGGACAGGCCTCCGTTTCCATCATCCGCGGTCTCTCGCTCGGGGAAATCCGCTTTGAGGATCTTTTGAAAACCGTGTTCAAGGAGTTCCGCGTCTCCATCCTCTGCGGTGCGACGCTCTCCCTTGCCAACTTCGCGAAGCTCTTACTGATTGATCATATTCAGATGACCGTCGCCCTGGTGATCTGCGCGACGCTTGTGGTCGTCGTTATCATCGCAAAGCTCGTGGGCTGCGTCCTGCCGCTGCTGGCCAAGAAGATCGGCTTTGACCCTGCGGTCATGGCCTCTCCCATGGTCACAACGATAGTGGACGCCCTCGCGCTCTTCGCCTATTTCAATATCGCCACCGTGATGCTGCATCTGTAAGGAGATTCCCTTACCCCTCTTTGCGCATCCGGGAAAGCAGTCTGAGCAGGAGCTTTTCCGTCCCCCAGGACAGCAGAATGACCGTCAGCGTGACGGCAAACAGAACCCGCTTCACCTTATTTCCCCAGAATGTCGAAATAAAAGTCCGAGGTCGGGAAGGTGCCGCCGATGGAGGTATGATCCGCGTCATAGAGCACCTGGAGATATCCCTTGAGGACGATCTCCATATCGGTGCCGGTGATCCAGGTGACACCGCAGCGATCCAGTGCCGCCCGCGCGACCTCTTCCGAGGCGATGATATCATGCTTCACAATCAGTGCCACCGTCTTTTCGATGTCATTTTTGGCATCCCGCACACTCAGGGCATGCTCATCCAGAAACATCGCGACAACAGAGGGATGCTCTTCCAGAATCTCCCGGCGAACCACGGTGACGCCGGTGATCAGCTTGCTGCCGTTCTCCAAAGCTTCCCATTCCTCCGTCAGGGAGAAGCGGATCTGCAATGCGTCATTGCCCGCAACGGCGCTTGTGGCAAAGGGCTGGGGCAGCACCGCGATCTGTTTCGGGTCTTCCTGCAGCAGCGCCGCAATTTCCGTCGCCTCGGACTTAAACTCCAGCTTGCAGTCCTTGACATCATACTGTTCTAAGAGATAGCGGAGCACGTATTCCGGCGTGGAGCCCTGTCCCGTCGTCAGCACCGTCTTTCCCTTCAGATCACTGATATGCGCGATGCTTTCATCCGCGCTGACACAGTCGAGCACGCCCAGGGTGTTGATCTCGATCGCGGCTACGCCGGCGTTGGTCCGGTTGTACAATACGGCCGCCAGATTGGCCGGCAGCAGTGCCACATCCAGATCCCCGCTGATCATGGCGGCGGAAAGCGCCGCGGGATCCGTTTCCATCGTAAAGCTGTAATTGGCAACCGCGTTCCCCGCTTCGCTCTTTTCGATCAGCGGCAGAAGGCCGATCGTCGTCGGCCCCTTCAGCGAGCCGATCCGGAGCGTATAATCATCAAACTCCACCTCATCCGTCGACGCGACATTGGCCTCTTCCACGCTCGACTCATGCCCCGCCTGCAGCTCTTCCGTCCCGGCGGTTTCCGCGCTTCCGGCCGCCGTCGCTTCCTCTTCCCCGGAGCAGCCCGACAGGATCAGGGCGGCAAAAAGAATTGCGCATAATGGTTTTAATAAGCTGTTTTTTTTCATGTCAATCACTCCCTTCTCGTACGTATTTTATCATAAAAGGAAGCTTTTTTCCAGTTTTTCGAATAAACGTTCTGTTATTTTATGTTTTTTTTAGATAAAAAGTTCTAATTTTCTTCTAAAGGGGGTTAAGTATTCTGATACCGTACCGATATAATGTGTGAGATTCAAAAATCTCACTCCCCCAACAAAACTTTTTTCATACGGCCGGTGTTGAACTCCCCATTCGACACCGGCCTCCTCTCTTGCATGGACTTTGTCCATGCAAGAGCGCTTCGCGAAGTTATGCACACGTGCGCGTACGGAAGATTGCCTCCTTACGTCGGCACGCGCACGGCGCACGGCTCCCGCAAGCGGGAGCCGATTCTTTGCGTTTTCACTTTCCTCTTCGTTTTGTCCGCATCGCGCAGCGGAGTGCGCGCTGCTGTTTGTACCGGTGCTTCGATGGCTTCTTCCTCTTCTTCTTCGAGGTCAATCCCCGACTGGGCGGCCAGCTACTCCGGCTCCTCGCTGACCTGACATTTTGATGCGAAAGCTACAATGCCTCCATAAAAGCAGCTTTGTTTTCCTGCGGTGTCGTGTCCGGTCGTCCGAGATCCTTCCGGGCGCCAAGGGAGCAGCGGATCTCCAGGAACGCAGGGCCGTCGGCCTCACGCATCCGGGAAAGCGCGTTGCGCAGGGCCTCCGGATCCGAAACCGTCTCCGCCCAAACGTAGCCGCATTCCTTCGCCACGCGGTCAAACGCCCGGTTTCCCGCGGCGGTCGGCATGCCGCCGACGCTCTCATGCGCACCGTTGTTGACCATGATATGCCGCAGGTTCTTTACCCGCAGTTCCCCGATGACGGGAAGCGCGCCCAAATGCATCAGCACGGCACCGTCGCCGTCGATACACCAGACGGTTTTCTCCGGCTTCTGCAGCGCAATCCCCAACGCGATGGAGCTTGCGTGTCCCATGGAACCGACGGTCAGAAAATCACGGGCATGGGACTGTCCCAGCGCCTTTCGGATCTCAAACAGTTCCCTGCTGGCCTTTCCCGTTGTGCAGACAACGGGATCCTCTCCGCTGACCGCCACGATTTCCCGAATGGCCTCTTCCCTGCCAAGCGTGGCGTCGTTTTGAAAGGTCCTTTTGTTTTCGTACCAAAGCGCGTCCTTGCGGACGACAAAGGCAACCTGCTTCCCCGCGGAAAGCGGCTGCCGGAAGGACTGCATCGCTTCCTTCACCTCCGCTTCCGTCGTTTCTTTTCCGATCACCTTACAGGCGACCCCCATTGTTTCCAAAAGCTGACAGGTGACCTCCCCCTGAAACACATGCTGCGGTTCGTCATGGACGCCCGGTTCCCCGCGCCAGCCGATGACGAAGATGCAGGGGATGGCATATACCTTTTCATGCAGCAGGCTTGCCAGCGGATTGATGATGTTCCCCTCGCCGCTGTTTTGCAGATATACCAGAGGGACGGCGCCGGTCGCCAGATGGTAGCCCGCCGCGATCCCCACGGCATTGCCTTCATTCGCGGCAACCACATGCTGTGTGCTGTTGATGCCAAAGCGGTCACAGAGGCAGTCGCAAAACGGACGCAGCAGACTGTCCGGCACGCCCGTAAAAAACGATGCCCCGGTCAGATCGAGAAAAGCGCCGGCTTCCACGCCGGATCTTCCTTCCTTCTCCATCAGGTCTCCTCCGGTATCATGCGGATAATCTCGGAAAAAGGCATCAGAAAATCATCACATTCCTTTGCCCTGTGGTTCTGCAGGATGGTCTCCGCCGCTTTCCGGATGGCGGGAACCGTTGCCCGGATCAGCTGGTTTGCGTAGATCACGATATTCACGCCGCGCTGTTTGAATTCCTCTTCCGTCACCGTGTTGAAGCTCGTCGGGACCACCACGAGCGGCGTGTGCCCGTTCTTTTCGCGGAAGCGCTCCGTAAAGGTGAAAATTTCCTCCGGATCCTTCTTGCGGCTGTGGATCATGATCGCGTCCGCGCCGGCTTCCACATAGGCGAAGGCACGCGTCAGCGCGTCCTCCATGCCCTGCTCCAGAATCAGACTCTCTATCCGCGCGCAGATCATAAAGTCCGTCGTCTTGCGGGCGTTCCTGCCCGCGCGGATTTTTTCGCAGAAGTTTTCGATGCTGTCCTGCGTCTGCTCCACCTCCGTCCCGAACAGACTGTTTTTCTTCAGGCCGGTTTTGTCCTCGATGATCACCATGGACACACCCATCCGCTCCAGCGTGCGTACGGTGTAGACGAAATGCTCCGTTCTGCCGCCGGTGTCTCCGTCAAAGATGATGGGCTTTGTGGTCACCTCCATGATGTCTTCCACCGTGCGGTAGCGGCTCGACATGTCCACGAGCTCAATGTCCGGTTTGCCCTTGACGGTGGAATCGCAGAGACTGGAAATCCACATGGCGTCGAACTGACGGCCCGCGCCGCCTTCGTGCACCACGGTATTCTCCACCACAAGACCGGTCAGTCCGTCATGGGCTTCCATGGCGGTGACAAGGCCCTTTAAGCCGATTTCGCGCTTCAGACGCTTCCGCCTGGTGTCCGGCATCGACAGCTCCGCCCTGGCCCTTGTCTCCAGTTCGCGGTATTTCTCATCGCGGGAATAGGGGAACTCCACGAGTCGGCCGCCGTAAGAAGCCAGAAGCGAGACCACCTCGTCCCGCACGGCTTTCTGGAAGCCGCTGTTCCAGTCGTCCCCGTGGACCACCACATCCGGCTTGAGCTTTTCGATGTTCTCCTTGTAGCTCAGCGAATCCTGCCGGACCACGCGGTACACGCCGGACAGACTGCCGAGCATCGCCTTTCTGTCTTCATACTCTAAAAGCGGATAACGCTTGTAGGTCGCGATCGCTTCGTCCGACATCACGCCGATGATCAGCCTGCCAAGTCTCTGGGCCTTGCGGATGATGGAAATGTGACCGCCGTGCAGCATGTCCGTACTGAAGCACATATAGACCGTGCGGTTCTCAATCTCGCGCAGCTTCGCGGAAACGATGCCGAGATCCTCCGGGTTGTCAATTTCCTGGCAAAGACGGTTCTCCACCTCCAGCGGTCTGAGCGCCATCTCTCCGGTGACGCCGTTTAGCGCCTTCTCCGCGTAACAGCTCACATCGCCGCTTTCGCAGAAGCGGATGATTTCGGAAAGCCACAGCTTCCAGTCGTCTTTTTTGAGCTTGTACAAAGGCTGCGCGGCCTTCGCCTCTCCGAAGAACTCCACGCCGACCGAAACAATCTTGTCATTGCGGATCACCGCCTTGAAATCCTTTTCCGGAACCGGAACCGTGGAACTGACCGTCATGCAGGACGCGTCGAACGCCAGGACATCATCCAGCACCGTGTTTTCGAAGACCATGTCCCCGTGCAGCATCAGCACATCGTCATCTTCCAGATACTCCCTTGCGCAGTAAATGGAGTAAATGTAATTCGTTTCGTCGTAGCGTTCGTTTTGTACGTAAGTGATTTGTATGGGAAGATCCAGGCTCTGCGCATAGTTGACAAGCACGGCGTCAAAGTAACCCGTTGTAATCACAACCTCTTCCACGCCTGCCTGCGAAAGCATCTGCAGCTGTCTGGACAGGATGGTCTCCTTCGGGGAAACCTCCGTCATACATTTGGGCTGCTCCGACGTCAGAACGCCCATTCGCGTCCCCCGCCCGGAGTTCAGGATGAGTGCCTTCACGTTATTTCGCCTCCCGTGTCCGTATTTGATCACCTAACATAATAACATAAGAAGACATATTGTGCGAATTTTCTAAAAATTCCGGCCGCCGCGAAGCGCCTCTCTGCCTGCCTACGGCGCGAGTACCTCCGCCACGAAATTGACCGAACGGTCAATGAGGCAGCGCACCGTCTCCTCCAGCGTCAGGAATTTCTTTTCGTTCTCCCGGACAAACTTCAGATAGCCCTCCGTCAGGCGCATGGTGATGCCGAAGGGTTCCAGCAGCCGTCTGCTTTCATCCAGCAGCCGTTTTCTTTGGTTTGCCGCCCCTCTTCCCGCACCGTTCAAAGCGCCGTAGAGCGTGACGACGGCCTTTGCCACCAGCGTCAGTGCCTCCGACTCTCGGAGTTCCTCCGTCTGCTCCGCCTCAACGGCCCATTTTTCGATTGTTTTGGTGATGCCGTAAGCGCAGTCCGTCTCATGCAGAACGCCTTCCTCCGCAAAGCGGATCCAGGCCGTATTGCCGCGGATGAAGATCTCCTGCGCGGCATAGGACTGTCCCTTGATTTCCGTCTGCGCCTCATTGCAGTGCAGCAGGGCCGCGCCGCAGCTGAAGCTGTCCGCGTGCGCTTCCTTTAAGGTCTTTGCCGCACCGTCCGTCAGCGCTTCCTCACCGGTATCCGCGGGATCAAAGACCGGGATCTTTTCCGCCGGCGCAGCGAAAGGACCGGGCGAAAGCGGCAAAAGCTGCCGGATGCCGGAATAATCCTCTGCGTACAGCATCCGGTCTTCCTCTTCCACAAAGGCCTGGCCGGCATAGAGGGCGGGATACAGACGCCTTGCGTCTCCCGGCACCTCCTCTCCGCTATCCCTGAGCAGCGATGCGTAGCCCGTTTCCAGCATCAGCCTTCCGTTCAGCTCTTCCCGCAGCTGACAGTAAACCTCCCCGTTTCCGTAAAGAGGGGAAAGCTCACCCGCGGAAGGCTTTGCGCTTCCGAAATACGCGTTCCGTACCAGTGTCACGGGCAGGACGCGCTGCTCCGGCGCGTGCCTCAGCCCCTCCGTCAGCAACAGCGTTTCCGACAAAAACGCGCTCCGGTCCGGAAAGGCGCCGAGGCTTTCCGTGCCCTCCTTCAAAAAGACATTGTCAAACAGATAGGCGTCACCGCCCTCCACCTGCGCAACCCCCGCCGGGAAGGTTGTATGCGGCAGAAAATAGGGCGCGAGGGTTCCGCGCTTTCCTTCCCCCGTCAGAAACGCACCGGCCAAAAGATTTCCGGCGAAAAGAAAACCCTGTGCGTTGATCCTTGCGGAGGTTTCGGAAAGAAAGAGATTGCTCTTTGCCGTCACCGGTCCGTGACAGCGCAAAAGCAAAAGGTCCGCGCCCGCGCGTTCATTGTCATGCAGCAGATTTCCGTGCAGGAAGACCCCCTGTGCCCCGTCCCGCACGCAAATCCCCGCGGGACAGTGTTCGATATGATTGGACAGCAGCTTCACGTCGATGCCGCAGTGCAAAAGAATCCCCGCCTGCGGGTCCTGTGCCCTCTCCTGTCCGATATGGTGAATGTGATTGTCCCGGATGACGGAACGCAGCGCTCCGTAAGAAGCCGCGATGCCCGCGCGTCCGCAGTCATGGATATGACAGCGCCGGATCAGATGCGAGCCGGTTTTCTCCGGCGTGAAGCCGCGGGAAGCAGCCGTCATCGTTTGCTCCAGAATAAGCTCCTCCGCCCGCTTCGCATACACGGCGGATTCATGCCGGAACAGGGCCGCGTCCATTGCCTTCAGGCCGAGGGTCATCCCCGTCCCTGCCGTTCCGCTGATGTCGCAGTCCTCGATCACCCAGCCCTTGGACAGGGTACAGCCAAGTATCCCTTCCTCCGCGCCGGGCGCGGGATCGGGCTGCCCGCAGACATCCTTCATCACAAAGCCGGAGACCGTGACATAATTCACGTTCGGCACGGCCGTCGTAAAGCAGCCGGAACGAAGCGTCATCTCGATCTCCGTGCTTTCAATCTCTGCCTCCGGCAGCGCCACATAAAGCGTCGTCAGCCCCTCCGCGGGATTGCCGGACAGATACCAGGCGCCCTGTGTGTCCTTCGGTGCGTCCACGGGGAAACGTCCCCTGCCGCAGTTTTTCAGGGACTCTTTCGTTCCGGTATGAAACAGCTCTTTTCCGTCCGCAAAGACCTTTGCGCTTCCCTCGGGCAGCAGCTCCGCCGGAATCTGCGCAAGGAAAACCCCGTGATCCTCCGTCGGAAGAAAGTGCTCCACGATCTCCGTTCCCGTCAGCACGGCACCGCCCTTGACAATGCTTTCAAAGACGAGCGGCGCGTCCTTCGTCCCGCCGTGTTTCAGGCGGACTTCCTCCCGGTACAGTCCGGGATGCACCAGGACCGTATCTCCGGGCCGGGCCGCGTACGCGGCCTCCGAAATCGTCCGATAGGGCTGTCTCGCGCTGCCGTCCCCGCCGCGCTTCGCACGGCTGTTTACATGAATATCCATGCTTCTATCATAAATGATTCCGCGCCTTTACACAACATACCATTTATAGCATTTTCTTATGGACTTCCGGGCAGGAAAAAGGGGCGGTTCCCCAAAACCGCCCCTCTCCCTGATAAGAAGGAAAATTTGTATGGACAGAAAGTATCCTTATAACCCTTATAACCAGCTCACTTCACCGGTGGTGATGTCGTAGATCGCCGGAACGACCTTCGTGCCGCAGTGATGCAGAATCTCATCCGCCGCGATCTGCTCCGCCATCGCCTTCGCGTTCTTCTTTGCCACTTCGTTGACCGCTTCGCCGCCGACGGAGGGTTTGATTCTCTTCACGATCTCGCCGATGTTCGGAGGAACCTCTCCGCCTTCGACCGCCGCCGTCACAGCGCCGCAGCTCGTGTGGCCGACCACGACCACGAGCGGGCTGCCCAGGTGCTCCGCACCGTACTCGATGGAGCCGAGAACGACATCATCGACCACGTTGCCGGCGTTGCGGATGACAAAGATATCACCGAACTTCATGTCGAAGTAAAGCTCCGGCGCGACGCGGGAGTCCGCGCAGCACAGCACGATCGCGAAGGGCTTCTGGCCGCCGCTTAAGGTGTTGCGGATATCCGCGTAGTTGTCTTTTGCGGAGAGCTCGCCGCTCACAAAGCGTGCGTTGCCTTCCTTTAAGTAGGTCAGCGCCTGTTCGGCATCGGTGATTTTCACTGCAGGATCATGTAAGCTCATTTTGTTCTCCTTTTCTCATACGTTACTTGTTGTTGACAGTTCCTCTTTGTTGCTAACCCCAAATGTTACATCAATACCTTCCTGCTCACCCCCTTTCCGTCCGGTGATTTTTCGTATTATTCTTTCTTGTCCCTGCGCAGAAGCGCCAGAATCATCGGGACGAAGAACGTGACGACAAGGCCGATACAAAAGCCGTTGTTGTACAGCACCATCCAACCGTGCAGGCCGCCCGTGTTCGGGACGAGCACGCTGTGGATCATGGCGGCGAAGAAGGCGACGAGCGCACCGTGCTTAAAGGCAACCGGTGCCATGCCGCAGCCGAAGATCGCGGCGATGAGCATGTTCTTGGAGCCGACATAGCCGATGGCCGTCTCCAGTACCGGCGCGCCGGTCAAGAGCGCCTTGACGGCGGTAAGGCCGAAGCTCATCGCGTAGACACCGGCAAAGATCGGTGCCATGGTGCGGACGGAAATGCCGTTCGACGCGAAGCCCACACAGGTGAACAGGCAGGCAAAGAGCGGTCCGTGCGCGTTGGCTGTGATCGTCAGTGCCCAGTAAATCAGGCAGAAGAAGCCGCAGACGGACATGTTGACGAGCGTCGGTCCGAAGCCGAACTGCTCCACCGCGCTGCCGCTGTACTTCTTCGCGACGATGGAATCAATGGAAGCGCGTTCCTTCGCCGTGATCAGCAGGCCGCAGATCATCAGATAGATCAGCGCGACCGCGATGCAGGCCACCAGCTGCCCGTTCGCGATGTTCGGGAATTCATGGAAGGGGCCGGGGCCCGTGTGGCCGAGGCCGATGACCTTCATGATCGCGAAGATCAGGAAGCCGACGAGACCCGCCGCAAAGCCGGCATTATAAAGCGTCAGTCCCGTGTGCTTCTCCGGCAGCAGTCCGCCGAAGACGCCCACCAGATAACCCGCGATGAGGCCCAGGATGACGGCGACGATGAGTCCTCCGAAGGAGAACAGCATCTCGGAGCCAAGCCCGTCGTTCGCGGAACCGTCAGAGACGATGTAAAGGGTGAACACGCTCACCATCGGGGACAGGGCCGCCGAGAACCAGCCGAGGCCCGTCACGGAGTTGATCGGCTTCTTGTTGCACTTTGCGTACAGCATCACACCGAAGAACAGCGGCCATACGTTCCAGAGCGTCTTGCCGCAGAAGCCGAAGCCGTAGACCATGAAGGCCGCGGCGATGGAGCCTCCGTTCACCGTTGTCTTGGTCAGCAGGTAGCTGATCATGACGATGATAATCAGTAGACCGGCGTTGATAAAGGGAACGCCGATGTTGCCGTTCACCACGGCAAAGGTGTTGAAGTCAAGCAGGCCGGATCCTGTCTGCTGCAACCGGAAGCCTTCCGCGATACCGCTGAAGGACGGCGTCAGGACAAAACCCATGATGATCGATACCAGACCAAGGCCGATGAACACAAGGGCTCTCAGCGTGTTCGGCACCGGTACGATCTCCACTTTGTTTTCGCTGTTACTCATTTTGTCTCTCCTCTCGTTTGAATCCTTACAGCGCCGCAAAAATCACGTAGGCGACGATGACCAGCAGTGCCAGGGCAAAGACCAGCAGACCGTAGGACATTGTCTGTCTGAGCAGTGAGACCGCGCCGGTACGCTCCTTGGCGTCTCCGAACTCTTCCACGCTCCGGTCAAACCACCGGTGGATCCCCGGGACATGGAAGGCGTTGTTCCTCGCGTTCTTCACCCAGGCGATCAGCCGCTCAATCCAGGACGGCTTGTCCGCACGCGCTTTCATCGCGTCATCCCAGTCATCCAAAAGCGGGATGCGTTCCATCGGCGTGATGGTGCGGTTCTCCTCATGCTTGTCCCAGGTCTCGATGCCGCTGGCGTCATATTCCGCCTTGACCTTCGCCACATTGGCACGGCCGTCGACCTTGTGCTTCGGATACCATTCCTTGGACTTCGCAATAAACTCATGCGCGTTCGGTTTGCGCGGCATGTACCAGTTGCGGATCTTCCAGAAGACATTAAATCCGATTTTGCCGATCACTTCCACGACGGAGCCGATCGTACGCGTCACGAAGGCACCGATGAAGGGCAGGACCTTCAGCATCAGCGGACGGTAGGCATAGTCTTCGATGTCGATGAACTTCGGCCAGGCATTGATGTAAATCTTGTTGCCGTTTTCATCGCGCTTCATGAGACAGCCGCGGACCACCAGGATGTAGAGAATCGCGCCGATGGAGAGGGACGCGAACGCACCCTTTAAGCAGGCCCATTCGAAGAAGTGCACCTCATGCGGATGTCCCGTCATGTAGAAGAAGCCTGCCGCGTATTCGGAGATCGGGATCATGGTCTTGTACAGCGTCATGCCGAGCACCGGAAGGATCAGGGAGCAGGCCGTCAGCGTGATCGCCGAAGCCTTGTTCATGTACTTCTTGTTTGTGCTGTCCATCTTCGCCTGCTTGTAGGGGTTCTTCTCCCAGAAGACGCAGATGTAAATCTTGGTCATGTACGCGGTCGTCAGGCCGCCGGTTAAGGTGAAGATGGACTCCACCCAGCGGAAGACATGGGCCGCGAATTCAAAGTCGTGATACGTCCATATTCGTTCCACGATGGATTCGTGGATGAGGGTCTTGGAAACGTAGCCGCTCCAGAAGGGCAGACCGATGATCGCGAGCACGCCCATGCCGAAGATGAACTTCAGCAGCGGCTTGCGGTAACCGAATCCGCGCACCTCATTCAGATCCAGCTGATGCAGGTTCATGTAAACGACACCGGCCGCCATGAAGAGGACCAGCTTGATCAGGGAGTGGTTCATCATGTGAAGCACCGCACCCTGCTGCGCGTAGAAGTGATACTGCTGCGTGTCCTCATTGGCCATCAGCACGCACTGCATGGAGACGGCCGTTAAGATAAAGCCGATCTGCGACATGGACGAGCAGGCCAGTGTACGTTTTAAGTCCACCGAGAACAGGGCGAGGAAGGCGCCGCCGAACATCGTGATGACGGCGATTCCCAACAGGATGCAGCCCCAGACCCAGTCGCCGAAGAGCATGTGCGCGGAAATGATGATGATACCGTACACACCGGTCTTCGTCAGAACGCCGGACAGCAGTGCGGAAGCCGGCGCCGGTGCCACCGGGTGCGCCTTGGGCAGCCAAACGTGCAGCGGGAACATACCGCTCTTTCCGCCGAAGCCGACGATCATGAGACCGGCCGCCCAATACAGCGGGGCCTTGCTCGGCAGTGCCGCGCAGGCGTCCTTGATGAGGTCGATGCGCAGCGTCCCGATCGTGTTGTAGAGAATGAAGATGCCCATCAGCGTCACAAGTCCGCCGAACACGTTCAGGTACGTATAGGTTTCCGACGCTCTCTGTGCGCCGGGCTTTTCGTCATGGATAACCATGACATAGGATGTGAACGCCATCACTTCGAAGAAGGTGAAGAGCGTGAGCACGTCTCCGGAGATGAACACCGCCACCGTCGCGCCTTCCGTCATCAGCATAAAGAGATAATACCGGTTCCGGTTGCGGTAGTGTGCGAAGTACTCCTTGGAGAAGATCGTCGTGCACATCCACATCAAAGTTGTGATGACCGCGTAGACGCTGCGGAAGGCATCCATTTCAAAGAGCAGGCCCTCGCCGTGTCCGAACCAGAGGATCGGGAAATACTGCGTGCCCTGTCCCACCACGACGGTCACCATGTAAACAGCCACGAGAAACTCCACGGCCGTCACGGCGTCCGCGAAATAGTCCCTCATGTTTTTGTTTCTTCTGCCGATCAGATAACTGACGATGGATGCGATCATCGGCCAGAAGACCAAAAAAGGTAGTAACACATGTGTGTTCAAATTCATTTCCCCCTTTCTGTCACCCGCTAACGATTACAGCGCCATCAGCCGCGTGATCGGGCCAACGAGTACACCAAAGACAACAATGGCCACCGCCAGAACCACCAGCGGCACCGTCATGTAGCGGTTCGGGTCGCTGACGCCCTCATTGGCGGCCTTCATATCAAATCCCTCACCGGGGATAAAGGCGTTCACGCAGATGCTGAAGAGATAGATCGCGGTCAGCAGCGCGGAGACGGCCAGTACCACCGTGCCGACAATCGCCAGTACGGTGCTGCCGGAATCAAAGGCAGCCACGGTCAGGAACCATTTGCTGAAGAAGCCCGGCAGCGGCGGAATGCCGACAAGCGCAAGCGACGCGACGGTAAAGACGATCATCGTCACCTTCATGTTCTTGCCGATGCCCTTCAGCTCCCACACATATTCCCTGTGCGTCTTGTAGAGAATCGCGCCCGCACACAGGAACAGTGTGATCTTGACGATCGCGTGTCCGACGAGGTGCATCATGCCGCCGACATAACCCTCCGGGCTTAAGATTGCCAGACCGAAGAGAATGTAGGACAGCTGCGAGACCGTCGAATACGCCAGTCTTCTTTTCAAATGCTGTTGCATCAGTGCCATGGCGGAGCCGTAGAGAATTGTAATCAGGCTCGCAGCCAGCACAATCATCTGCGCGGTCGTGCCGCGCAGCGCATCAACGCCGATCGAGAAATAGGTCACACGCGCCACCGCGAAGACACCCGCCTTGACCACGGCCACCGCGTGCAGCAGAGCGGAAACCGGTGTCGGTGCGACGGAGGCCGTCGGCAGCCATGCGTGGAAGGGCATGATCGCGCTCTTTACGCCGAAGCCGAAGAAGCAGCAGACGTAGGCGATCTGCAGGGCCGTCGCGCCCTGGACCGCGCCGCTCATCACACCGCCCGCGGCAAAGGCTGTCGTGCCGCCCGTCACGGCGATGATGGCGATGCCCATCATGGCCACCGTCGCGCCGGAGATCGAGAAGATCAGGTAGACGCGCGCGGCTGTTGTGGAAGCCTTATTCTCACTATGGATCACAAGCGGTACCGTAATCAGTGTCAGGAACTCGTAGAACAGATACAGCGTGATCAGGTTGCCCGCGAAGCTGATGCCCATCATGATACCGAACGCCATCGTATAGAAGGCGAAGAAGCGGTTCTCTCCTCCCTCATGCGTCATGTACTCAAACGCGTAGAAGATACAGAGAATCCATAACAGGGCGACCAGCGAAGCGAACATCCCGCCCATTGCGTCCACCTTGAACATGACGGGGTTTTCCGGAACGAGCTTGAACAGCGTCAGCTCCGACCCGTCCATGAAGAAGGACAGCAACAGCACGATGACCGCGTTCCCGATAACGTTCACTGCAACATACCGCTCTCTCGCCTTACGATCCGTAAAGTTGCGTTTGAGCATGTACAGACCGGCAATGATGGGAAGTATGACCGGTACAATTAATAATACATTCATAGGTATCTCCCCTCTTGCATCTAAAATATCGTTGCAGCAATACTACTGAAGAAGTTGAACAACGGGTTCACGAAAATACCGGAGCAGATCGCGATCACCGTCAGAACAACCAGCGGCACCGTCATGTACGCATTGACTTCTGTCTTGCGGAAGCTCTCGTAAGGATAATCGGAGCCCGGGAAGAAGCCCTTTGCCATGATCGGAAGCAGGTATCCTGCCGTCAGGAAGGCCGAGGTCAGCAGCACAGCGGGTCCAAGGTAAGAGAAGAACCCGATCTCCGCTTCCAGCGCGCCCGTCGCCAGGAACCATTTGCTCTCGAAGCCGCCCGTCGGCGGAATACCGACCAGGGCGATCGAGGCTAAGGAGAAGCACCAGAGCGTGATCGGCATTTCCTTGCCGATGCCCTTGAGCTCCGTCACATAGGTCTTGTGCCTCTTGTAGATGATGGCACCCGCGCTTAAGAACAGGATGTTCTTGACCGTGGCGTGCGCCACGATGTGCAGGCAGGCACCGACAAAGCCCGTCGGGTTCATCGTCATGATGCCGAAGAGCACGTACGAGACCTGCGACACCGAGGAATACGCAAGACGCTTTTTGAAGAGCTTCTCCTTGAAGGCCAGCATCGATCCCATGAACACCGTGTACAGCGTCAGTGACAGAAGCACGTACTGTACCCAGGTGCCGCGCAGGAAGTCGACGCCCACCATGTAGTAAATCACGCGGACAATCGCCAGCACACCCATCTTGGTGATGACACCGGAGAGCACCGCCGAAGCGGGCGCCGGCGCCACCGGGTGGGCGTTGGGCAGCCACGCATGTAAGGGGAACATGCCGCCCTTACAACCGAATCCGATGATGGTAAGCAATACCATGATCTGGAATAACAACATGTGTCCGGAACCAGTGACCTTGTCCAGCATCAGTGTTCCGCCCGCGACGAAGTCCGTCGTTTCACAGAACTCCGCCAGGAAGAAGAATCCGGCGAGCGCGATCGTCGCACCGACAAAGGAATAGGTCAGATATTTTTTTCCGGCCTTGACCGACTGTTCCGCCATGGAGTGCATGACCAGCGGGAACGTGATCAACGTCATCATCTCATAGAAGAGATACAGGGTCTGCAGGTTCGCCGAGTAGCTGATACCGATCAGCACACCGACCGTTGCCGTGAAGAAGGTGAAGTAGCGCTCGTCCATACCCTCGTGCTTGATGTACTCGAAGGAGTAGAACGCGGCCGTGCACCATAAGAACCCGGCAATGATCGAAATCAGGCGGCTCATCCCGTCAATCTGCAGCGAGATGTCGACGACACGGTTCAAGTGCAGGATGGTCAGCCTTGTGCCGTCCGGCGCACTGAGCGCCAGATACAGCACCATCAGGAAATTGATGATGACCGTCGCCGCAACGTAGATTTGCCGTGTCTTCCTGTCGTGCAGCTTCAGAGGCTGAATCAGCACACCCATCACAATCGGGAATACGACCGGAAGAAGTAAGGCGATATTCATAATATCCTCTCCTTTTACCGTGAAAACCCTTGTCGTTAGTGCCCGATGCTTGTCAACAGTTCAATACCGCTGTGCAGGAAATCGGAAACCGGTCCTGCGGAAACACCAAAGATAATGACACCGACCGCCAGCAGGATGATCGGAAGCAGATCCTTGACCGGACGTTCCTTGGAAGCGAAGGGCTCCTTCATTTCCTTGGCTTCCTGGCCGAAGAACGCGCGGATCACCACCGGCAGATAATACAGGGCATTCAGCAGAGCGGAGATCGACAGCGGGATCAGCAGCCAGTAATTGGCGGAATCCACAATACCCGTCGCGAAGTTCCACTTGCTGTTAAAGCCGACAAAGAGCGGGATACCGATCATGGACAGGCCGCCGATCGTGAACAGCGCCATGGTGATCGGCATGAGCTTGCCGAGACCGCCCATCTTGGTGAGGTCACGGTTGTGCGTCTGCTCGATGACGGAACCGGCAACAAGGAAGAGACCGGACTTCGTGACCGCGTGTGCCAGGATGTGGAACAGCGCCGCGAACAGGCCGAACTCCGTGCCGATGCCGATGCCCATGAAGATGTAGCCCATCTGTGCGACGGAGGAATACGCGATCATGCGCTTGATGTCCGTCTGCATGATGGCCAGAAGCGAGCCGCAGATCATGGCGACAACACCGACCACCATCACCACATTGAGCAGGGTGCGGATGCCGGAGGATGCGATGATCTCAAAGCCGACGCCGCGGAACATCATCTTCATATAGAATACGATGTAAGCCTTCAGAACCAGTGCGGACAGTGTCGCGGAGGACGGGGACGGTGCGGTACCGTGCGCGTCCGGCAGCCAGATGTGGCAGGGGAACAGCGCCGCCTTGAAGGCCACACCGCCGGTGATCAGCGCCATTGCCCAGACAACGTATGCGGAATTGCTTCCCATGAAGCCGCCGCCCTGTACCGCCGCGCCGATGCCCGTGATCATCAGGGAACCCGTCGCGACATACAGCAGCACCATGCCCATCAGGACCAGCGAGGAACCGAGGATGGACAGTGATAAGTATTTCAGACCGGCATGGACGTTTTCGGTCTGGTTCTTAACGATAACGATACCCGCCGCGGCGAAGGACGAAAGCTCGATCGATACGAAGATGCCGATCATGCTCTCGAAGAACACCACCGCGTTCAGCGTGCCGAGCAGTGCCAGCACAAGGAAATAATAGAACGGAATCAGTTTTTCCTCGACGTCATGCGAGATCATGCTCATGGAAGCCCATACAATCAGGAAACCGATGATCCCGAAGATGCAGGCCATGAAGCATTCGATCTTGCCGATGCGGATGGACTGTTCAATGAAGCCGGACCCGAAGGTCATGACCTGTTCGCCGCCCGAAGCCACGTTCATCGTCATAACCACGGCCAGCACGGCGTCGACAGCGGTCACTGCCAGCGCGATCAGCCTTGCCGTCTTGTCATTCTTGCAGACCCATGCTGCCACTCCTCCAAGAATAAGCAACACAATAATGGCGATTCCCATAACCAAACTCCTCTCTTTCTTAACTCTTTTACAGTTACGTTACATGTACCCCTGTTGCTATTTATAGAATCTGAACACCCTGCGCCAGGATGGTGATGACCACCAGACCCGCGACGCCGAGTGCGATGTTAATAACGGAAAAGCAGGCGATGGAGATGGCGGGTACCGATCCCTCCGCCGCGTTTTCCGCTTGAGCGGTAGCCTCTTCCGGTGCTTTCGAGAAGATCTTGATTGCGACCGGCAGATAATATATCGCATTCAGGCAAGAGCTGATCGCCAATGCCGCTAAGAAAATAATGCCTTTATCCTGCGCGTTCATGGCCAGGTACACCTTGGACGTAAAGCCCGCGAAGAAGGGTACGCCAATCATGGAGCAGGTGCCGATGACAAAGCCGATGCCCGCCCATTTGTTGCGGCGGCCCGCGCCCGTCATATCGGCGATCAGTTTGCTGTGACCGCTTGCCTCAATGAGTCCGCCCGCGGAGCTGAACAGCAGGGGCTTCGTGAAGGCGTGGACGATCATGTGGAACAGGGCCGCACCCAGGGCCGCCACCGTTCCCACGCCGATGCCGGCGTAGATGTAGCCGATCTGCGCGACGGAGGAATACGCGATCATGCGCTTTAAGTTCCGTTCGCGGATGGCGAATACCGAGCCCACGATCATACCGATGATCCCGAGCCAGAACACGACATTCAGAAGGCCCATGTTCCTGACGGTCTCAATCCCGAAGACACGGTAGTACACCTTGATCAGCAGGATGATGTAACCCTTGACCACGACACCGGACAGGATGGAGGAAGACGAAGTCGTCGCCGTTCCGTGCGCATCCGGCAGCCAGGTGTGGAAGGGGAACATCGCGCTCTTGACGCCTAAGGATACGGTCATCAGAATCGCGGCGGTCATCAGCGGCCATGCGAATTCGCCGCTGGAAACCAGGCCTCCGATCGCCGTCGAAAGCGACGGGATCAGCAGATGGCCGGTGATGGAGTACAGCAGGGCGATGGAGATCAGGAACAGGCCCGATGCCATGAGGCTCATAAAGAGATACTTGATCGTGGCCTTCAGCGTCTCTCCGCTCTCCCTGACCATCACGATGCCGCAGGCCGCGACCGTGTTGATCTCAATAAACACATAGGCGGTAAAGATATCGTTCGTATAAATCAGCGCGAGGAGCGAGAGCAGCACCAGCAGCAACAGCGAATAGTAGCAGTTGCGCTTGCACTCCTGCACGTCCTCTTTCATTCCCGTCTTTCCGCCGATGACCGCTAAGAACATGACGGCGGAGAAGACAAAGGCAAGTACCGATTCCATCAGCCCGAAGCGCAGCTCATTGCCCCAGGGTGCGGGGAAATGACCGAGCGTATAGGTGATGGTGCCGCCCTCCCTGATAAAGTACGGGATCAGCAGGAAGGTCAGTACCGCAACGGCGGCAAACACGATCTGCATCAGCATATAAGCCGTCTTCTCGCGTTTTCCGAGCAGCAGCGCGGCAATGGAACCCACCATAGCGATGATGATTGTGATGAAAGGTATATTGTTCATTGCTCTCCTTTCTTCAGCGCGTTCT
This sequence comes from Lachnospiraceae bacterium, assembly GCA_017551665.1. GTDB lineage: Bacteria > Bacillota > Clostridia > Lachnospirales > Lachnospiraceae > Butyrivibrio. The sequence continues at coordinate 4,282 of JAFZLB010000071.1, read as the reverse complement.
TGAGCACCGTTCCGTCAATGTCCAGCGTGTGATACTGCTGATACCACCGAAGCGCCAGTGCCAGCGCGAATGCCGTGGTGGACACCGCGACGACGATACCCGTCAGCACCAGACCGCTCGGAAGCGGATTGATGTAGAGCGAAGCGTCCGTCGCACCGTCCCTGATGATGGGCGAAAATCTTCCCGCGATATAACCCTTTGCCGCAAGGAAAAGGAATACCGAGGTGTCCATGATGTTGAGCCCGATGATCTTCTTGATCAGATTGCGCTGTAACAGCAGGATCAGAAGGCCCACCACGAACAGTATGATTGCCGCGAGTTCATAGTAGTTGTTGAACAGATTGTTCATCTAAGCACCCCTCCCCTCATGCCTTCCAGCTGGTAAACAAGTGATACAAGGAATAGATCGTGCAGGCAACAATCAGTCCGACGCAGATGTTCAGCGGGAAGATGAGCCCCGCGCTGAAAATGCTGCCGGCGCTGCCGAGCGGGATCACGGATTCCGCACCGTTCGCGCCCGTCAGGACGTGATAGGTCTTTAAGGCGATGTAAAGGAAGAGACCTGCCGCCATCACCTTTGTGCAAAGATCCACGGAGATGAAACGCTCCGTGTGACGCTCCCCGAAGACGAGGTGCGTCAGAATCAGCGCGCCGCCGAGGATCGTGCCGCCGGAGAAACCGCCGCCGGGCGACAGATGTCCGTTGACAACGATATAAATGCCGTACAGCAGAATGAAGGGAACGGTGATGCCGAAGACCACGCGGGCCGGCAGCGAGCGCATGCCCTCGTAGTGTTCCCTGTCGTCCAGGCTGACGGAGCCGCCGTTCCTGCGTTTGAACTGCTTGAGCAGGAAGATCACGGTAACCGTCGCGGTAAAGAGCACCACCGATTCGCCCAGGGTATCAAAGGCACGGTAGTCCAGGATGACGGCCGCCACGGCATTGACCGCGCCGGTGTCCGTCAGCCCCTGTGCCAGATAGCGTTCGCTGACCTCATTGACCGCCGGTGCCGTTTCGGAACCGAACTGCGGTAGCAGCGCCACCGTAATGAGCAGAACGGCCGCCACCAGCACACCGCAGACGATCGCCGCGATCGTATAACCGCGGATGACGCCCGGTTCCTTCGGGGTTTCTTCTTTTACCTTGACGGCGGCAGCAACTTTTTCCGCACGTTCCCTGAGTGCCTCTTCTTCCTTTGCGTTCGCAGCGGCAATCTGTTCCCTGCGCACTTCCTCACGCGAAGGCTGCGGCACACAGGGCGGATCCAGATGCTCGTGATGCCCGTGCTCGTCGTGACCGTGTTCGTCATGGCCGTGTTCGTCGTGACCATGTTCGTCGTGACCATGCTCTTCGTGCGCATGTTCTTCATGACCGGGTTCTTCGTGTGCGTGTTCGTCATGACCGTGTTCGTCATGGCAGTGTTCGCCGTGGCCGTGGTCATCATGACCGTGTTCGTCATGGCAGTGTTCGCCGTGGCCGTGGTCATCGTGGCCGTGGTCATCGTGGCCGTGGTCATCGTGACCGTGGCCGTCCCCGTGATCATCATGGCCGTGGCCGTGATCATCGGGCTTGGGCGGGAATACGATCTCCTGAGGAATTTCGAAGGAGTCCGCATTGACCCAGTCCAGGAATTTCTGTCTTGTTGCTCTTCCGGATTCAGACAGCAGACTCATCCTCTTCGACCCCCTCTCCTTCTTTTAATGCATTGACTTTTTTCAGTGTCAAAATGAACAGCAGCGTCGTCACACCGCAACCGACGGCCGCTTCCGTGATGGCCAGGTCCGGTGATTCCAGCGAGAGCCACAGCACCGCCATGACCGCGCTGTAAGACATAAACACGATCACCGCGTTGAGCAGCCGCTTGATAAAGAAGACGCTGACCGCACAGACAATCAGAAATACGAGCAGGAAAATTTCAATAATTGTCATGGCCTGCCCTCCACTTCACATTCCTCTTCCAGATGTTCGTTCGTCTCCACTTCCACCTTGCAGATCAGATGGCTGGCGACCGGGTTGGCAAGCCAGACCAGCACAATCACAAGCAAAAGCTTCAGGATTGCGCCGAGCGTGCCCGCATAGAACATCAGGCCGATGCAGATCAGCATCACGGCAAGGGAGTCACACTTCGCCGCCACGTGCACACGGTTCAGCACGTAACGGAAGCGGAACAGACCGATGACCGCAACGCCGAAAATGAACAGTCCGCAGACCAGAAATACGGTTCCCGCAATCAGTCTAAACAGTTCCATTGGTGTTCTCCTTTCCCTTCTTCGCGTCACTGCGCGCAAGCATGTTGCGGGCGAGGCAGATGACCGCGAGGAAGCTCAAAAGCGTGTACACCAGCGAGATGTCCAGAAACTGGTTGTCATGTAAGTATTCGCCAAGCAGAACAATCAGCACCACGCCCTTGATGCTGATCATGTTGACGGCAACCAGACGGTCCGTCATGCGCGGTCCTTTGATGGCACGGACCAGGCAGAAAAAGATCGTGACGGACAGGAACATCATGGCAATAATCAGCATAATATTTTCCATTATTGATTCCTCTCCATGTTTTCCAGCATTTTCTCCAGCGGATTGGTGCTTAAGCCCTTGTTGGAGTGATCATCGATGGCATGCACAAACACGACATCCCCCATCACGTCCACTGTCACGGTGCCGGGCGTCAGCGTGATGGAATTGGCCAGCGCCACCCGCTTCCCCTGTGTCTTCACGTTTGTTTTGTGCGCGACGATCCGGGGCTGAATGTTGCCGTTCGGATCATCCGAGAGCACAAGCGCGATCATGTGGATGTTGGCCTTGAAAACCTCAAAGATCAGCCTGAACACATACGCGATCGCCGCGGGGATGCGCGCCACCATCTGTGCATCCTTTTTTGTACTCCAGCCGCTGAACCTGTACATGAACAGCGACACAAGCGCAACGGCAATCACGCCGACGATGATGACGTCGACCGTGATACGTTCACTGAACGCAAGCCATAGCGCAAACAGCAGTACCGGCATAACCTCTCACCTCCTTTGCTCCCCAACAGTTTTAGTGTCCGCCTCCGTGTTCCTCTTCATGTTCTTCTTCGTGTTCTTCTTCGCCGTGCCCGTCTTCATGGTGCTCTTCGCCGTGTTCGTCGCCGTGGCCGTCCCCGTGTTCGTCGCCGTGACCGTCACCGTGTTCGTCGCCGTGACTTTCACCGTGCTCCCCGTGCCCGTCACCGTGATGCCCCGGGCCGTGTCCGTGGTTGACGTTCGCGACAGCCGCAAGAAGGATCGTGATCACCATCCCCATTGCGGCAGCAAAGTAAATCAGTTTTCTTGCCATCGTCATCCCTCCGTATCGTTTGCAATAACGCCGCCTGCATACTCCGTTAATTGTTCGAGATCCGTCACCCGGATCTTTTCGCGTCCCGTTTCCACGAAGCCTTTTTCTTTCAGAACCGCCACGTTCCTCGTGACCACTTCCCTCGCGACGCCCACGATCTCCGCCAGTTCCTCATGACTGATGCGGATCGTGTTGCCTTCCTTGAGCTTCCCGTAAAGCCTGAGCAGCACCATGGCCAGGCGTCTGCTGATATCCTTCTCCATGCGTGCGTTGATGCTGAACAGCATGGCATTCATTTGTCTTGACAAAATATCCTTCGTAAAAGCGTATGCCCCCGGTAATTCCTGCTCCAGCTCATTCCAGCCGGCATACGGGATAAAACAGATCTCGCTGGATTCCCTGACATATAATTCCAGGGTGTCCACTGTCGTCACGTCCGCCAGAAACGTCGGCGTCAGGAGCAGTGCCTGCATCCATCCGGCAATAAAGATCACACGTCTTCTGCCGCTTTCATGTGCGCTGTATGCCAGAATACTTCCGTCATTGACCACATACAGTCCCGGCTGTTTCTCCAAATATACTCCGGCTTCATACTCCCGGATCATCGTGTAGTCCAGTACTTTTTCTTGCTGTAACTCAGACAGAGAGTCCCAAAACGGAAATGCCCGATACAAAGATACCAAGATACAAGCACCCCCTCCCCTTATGGAATCAGTTTACGGTTTCCTCATTCTTTCTTCAGTAACCTTAATCACATAATAAAAAAAATCTTATAAATATCAAACAATAAGATTTTTTTTCAAAGCTTATGAAATTGTGTTAAAAAAATGAACCACCCCGGGGCAAGCCCTCAAGCACGTGTCGCTGCTCCGAACCTCTTCGAGGTTCTCCACGCTCCACGCACTTGCCTCGCGCTTGCGCATCCGCGCAAGTGGCGCGAGCGGGGTATCCAGCTTGTTGTTCCTTC
>JAFZLB010000070.1 GCA_017551665.1 Lachnospiraceae bacterium | reverse complement strand
GACGCGGCAAGAGGAAGCTTTCTTTCCCTTTCCACATCACAATGGGTCAGTCTTTGCATTCTCACAGGCGTCGCGGCGCAGGGACTGATTTTTTCCGAAAAGAGCGTGCCCCCTTTCCGAGTGCCCGAAAATCATGTATAATCAGAAGGACATCTCAGGGGAGGGCACCCATGCGAAGAAGAAAAAGAAATCACGGATTGCTGATTGCGGCTGTCCTTTCGGTGCTGGTACTCGTCACGGTGGCGGTGGTGCTGATTTTGTGGCGCGGCGGCGGTTTTGTGCCGTCCTGGGCGCAGTTTCGGGATTCGGTCAACGCCACGGACGAAAACGCGCAGGGCATCGCGGAGTCCGTTGTATTAAAGGAAAAGACGCTGGTGATATACAGCGGCGGCAACGAGGTTTACCGCTCGGACGCCGGCTGGCAGGTACAGGATGTCGTCTGGCAGGACTTTAACGGCGACGGCTTCAGGGAAATCGCGGCATTGTACTGGCGGGAAGGTGCGGCGGGAGAGGCCTCCGACCGGCTGACTACGGCGGACGCATCCGGGCTTACGCAGCATATCGCGGTCTTCGGGCAGATTACCGACGGCATGCAGCCCGTCTGGGATTCCGCGGCACTGGCCGTCGAGGCGGCTTCGTTCCGGGCGGATGACAACGGAAGAATTGTCATTACGGAAGCGGAGGGCGGACAGAGCCTTTGGGTCTTTAACGGCGCGAAGGTGGTGAGTGTTTCTTCGCCGGAAGCTTCTTATATGGTACAAACGGCGGAGCCCGCGGGGACGACGCCGGGGCAGCAGGAGAGTCCCGTGCCGGGCACGCCCGCGGAGGGAACGGGGCAGCAGCCTGCGGGAGACGCGCCGGAAAACGGCGACGCTGCGCAGCAGACGACGGAGGCCGCACAGAGCACAAGCTCCAGCGTGACCTTCCTCGCGGTCGGCGACGATCTGCCGCATCCCATGGTCTTCCGCTACGGCGTCAACCAGACCGGCGGCAACTACGATTATCTGTTTACGAATGTTTCGAATGTGCTGCAGTCCGTTGATTTCGCGGTGCTCAACCAGGAGACCGTCTTTGTCAAAAACGAAACGGAGTACAGCGGTTACCCGACCTTCGGTTCGCCGCTGGGGATCGGCGAAGCGGCCATCCGCAACGGTTTCAACGTATTTCTTTGCGCGACGAATCACACGATGGACAAAGGACTCTACGGTCTGGAAACCACCGCGGAGTTTTTCAACTCGCACAGCGGCCAGGTGACCTACCTCGGCACCTATCTGCGCGATGACTGGCAGAACCCGGAGCATGACATCCGCGTGGTGTCCAAAAACGGCATCAGCTTTGCACTGCTGAACTACACCTACGGACTCAACGGCATCCCGATTCCGGCGGACGCGCCGTACAGTGTTGATACGTATTATTACGACGAGAACTGGTATGACGCGAATCTCATCGCGGCAAACGAACAGAAAATGCGCTCGGATATCCGCAGGGCGAAGGAGCTGGCGGATGTCGTGATCTTTTTCCCGCACTGGGGCACGGAGTACCGCTACACGCCGGATCCCTATCAGGAAAAATGGACGAATATTCTGCTGGAGGAGGGGGTCGATGTTGTGGTCGGCACGCACCCGCATGTCGTGGAACCCGTGGAAATGCTGGTGCGCGGGGACGGCCACGAAATGCTCGTGTATTATTCGCTCGGCAACTTCGTTTCCGGACAGAATGAGGCGCCGCGCGTTTTGGGCGGCATGGCGAAGTTTACCGTGACCAAGAAGGACGGTGAATGCCGCGTGAGCGCGTACGACATGCTGCCGATCATCACGCACCAGGAAATCGGCAACGGCCCCGTGGCGGCCTATATGTATTCGGACTACACGAACGAGCTCGCGGCGCGGCATGTGCTTGGAATCAACAAGGACGCGCTGGGCACGCTCTTTCGCAATGTTGTGGATTGGAAAGCTTACTAAAAAAGAAAGGGGAAAAAGCAATGTTAAAAGACGGCAAAGTATGGGTAGGCACGGCGGACACGGGCGAGCAGCTCGTGATTTTACCGAAGATGGCGAACCGCCACGGACTCGTTTCCGGCGCGACCGGCACCGGTAAAACGGTGACGCTGAAGGTGATGTCGGAATCCTTCTCGGCGCTCGGTGTGCCGGTGTTCCTTGCGGATGTCAAGGGAGATCTCGCGGGCATCGCGGACGCGGGCACGGCAAGCGACGCCATCCGGGAACGGCTTTCTACCTGCGGTGCGGACGCGGATGCTTACGCGCCGAAGGGAAGCCCCGTGACACTCTGGGATATTTATGGCGAAAAGGGCATTCAGCTGCGCACCACGATCTCCGAGATGGGGCCGCTGCTGCTGTCGCGTATTTTGCAGCTCAACGATCTGCAGTCCGACATCCTCACGATCATCTTCAAGATCGCGGATGAGAACGGCTGGCTTTTGGTCGATACCAAGGATTTGAAGAGCGTCGTCAATTACGTTTCGGAGAACAACAAACAGTTTGAGGAAGCGTACGGCAAGATGGCACCTGCCTCGCTTTCCGTCATCATGCGCGCGATTGTCGCACTGGAGAGTGCGGGCGGCGAGACCTTCTTTGGCGAGACCGCGCTGAACATCGGCGACTGGTTCGCGCCGGCACCGGACGGCCGCGGCATGATTCATATTCTGGAATCCGAATCGCTGATCAACAATCCGCGCCTGTACTCGACCTTCCTGCTCTGGCTGCTGTCCGAGCTCTTCGAGGAACTGCCGGAGGTGGGAGATCTCGAAAAGCCGAAGATGGTCTTCTTCTTCGACGAGGCGCATCTGCTGTTCAACGACGCGCCGAAGGCCCTGCTGGACAAGATCGAGCAGGTGGTGAAGCTCATCCGTTCCAAGGGTGTGGGCGTGTACTTCTGCACGCAGAACCCGCGCGACATTCCGGACGGTGTGCTGGCACAGCTGGGCAACAAGGTGCAGCACGCGCTGCGCGCTTATACGCCGGTGGACCAGAAGGCGGTGAAGGCCGCGGCGGAGTCCTTCCGCGAAAATCCGGCCTTCAAGACCTACGACGCCATCCTGGCGCTCGGTACCGGTGAAGCGATCGTTTCCTTCCTCGGCGAGGACGGCATTCCGATGATGGCGAACAAGGCCACGATCCTGCCGCCCGAATCCGCGCTCGGCGCATTGGACGCGGGCAGACGCGACGGCATGATCAAGGGCGCAAGCCTCTACGGCAAGTATTCCAACGCTTATGATCCCGACAGTGCCTTCGAGTTCCTGCAGCGCAAGAAGATCGAGGACGCGGAAGCGCTCGAAGCCGCGAAGCGTGAGGAAGAGGAAGCGAAGCAGAAGGCAAAGGAAGAAGCCGCCGCGCAGAAGGCCGCGGAAAAAGCGGAGCGCGACGCCGAGAGAGCAAAGCAAAAGGAAGAGCAGGCGGCAGCGAACGCCAAGAAGCGCGCCGCGAAGAGCGTCGGCAGTTCCGTCGCCGGCACCGTCGGCCGCGAAGTCGGCAAGAGCGCCGGCGGTCTCTTCGGACGCTTCGGCAAGACCCTCGGCGGGAACCTCGGCGCGAGTTTAGGGCGCGGGATTTTGGGGACGTTTTTTAAGTAAGCCGATAGCAGTACATAAAACCCTGAGAGCCGTACCGGCAGCGCGTTTCAGTCGTTAAGGGTCAGGTCGTTACGACAAATTTACGACAATTTTGCGACCCGTCCTGCATGATAATTCACAATAATGCAGGGTAGACGGCAGACTTAAACCAAATAATGCAAGACTAAGGACACTTTCTGAAGTAACAACAGGAAGTGTCCTTTTTTGTCTGTAGTTATGGTGGTAACAGTCAACGGGGTTTTGTTGAAAGGGGGACGTCATGGATGCGCGATGCAAGGGTAACAGTGGAAGGTTCGTCCTATGTGATCAAGGGCGTGTTCGAGGAGATCGAACGGAGAGGAAAGTACAGGATGAAACATAGGACAGAAACAAGGAAATCCAGAGACGGCAAGAGTTTTTACGCAAACGGTTATTTCGAGAACAACAGCAACAAGCGGCAGCGGGACAAGATGAAAAAGCAGTCCCAATACCGCAAAGGAAAGCCGAGGAAAGGTGCACGCAACAGCTAAGAGAGGAGAGAAAAATGTGCAAGGTTATTTCAGTCTCAAATAACAAAGGGGGTGTCGCAAAGACCACCACGACCTGCAATCTGGGTGTCGGATTGGCACGCAGCGGGAAGCGCGTATTGATCATCGACACCGACCCGCAGGGGAATCTGACCTGCTGTATGGGCATCCGCGAACCGGATGAGCTGGACTATACGATTGCCGATGCCATGGCAAGAATCATCAATGAGGAATTCATCGATCCGCACGAGGGCATTATTCCCTGCGAAGAAGGCGTTGATCTGATGCCGGGGAATATCGAATTATCCGGCCTGGAAAGCTCCCTGATCAGCGTTACCATTGGCAGGGAGAGCATTCTGAAAGACTTCGTCGACATGCTGCGAGACGATTATGATTACATTCTGATCGACTGTATGCCGTCTCTCGGTCTGCTTACCGTGAATGCGATGATGGCGGCGGACAGCCTGCTGATTCCCATGGAGGCGGAGTATTTATCCGCCAAGGGACTGAACAATCTTCTGAAGACAGTCACCCGCATACGAAGGCTCAATGCGGATCTGACAATCGACGGGATTCTGCTTACCAAGGTGAGCGGGCGGACGAACTATGAGCGGGAAATCCGGGAAAAGCTGGATGAAGGATATGCGAAGAATATCCGGATTTTCACGTCGAGTATCCCGAGATCGGTGCGCGCTTCGGAACAGTCGGCGCTTGGCATCAGCATTTACCGGCACGACCCTCGTGGCAAGATTGCTGCGGCGTATCAGTCTCTTACGGAGGAGGTGCTTGCGTCATGAGTGGAAGAGCGATTTCGGGAAAGATTAAGATCAATACCTTTGACGACATCTGTGGCGGTGCGAATGATAACGTGGTTGAAATGCCGCTGGAGAAGCTGCATGAGTTCAAGAACCACCCCTTCCGTGTGATAGATGACGAAAAGATGGCGGAAATGGTGGAGAGCGTCAAAGAGTACGGCGTACTGGTGCCCGGCATTGTCCGCCACAGAGCGGAAGGCGGCTATGAGATTATCGCAGGCCACAGGAGAAAGCGTGCATCCCTGCTTGCAGGAAAAACCACCATGCCTGTGATTGTCAGACGGTATATGGATGATGAAGCGACGATCATCATGGTTGATTCCAACATTCAGCGGGAGGATATGCTGATCAGCGAACGTGCACACGCATACCGCATGAAGTACGACGCCATGAAGCACCAGGGGAGCAAGACCGGTGGTCTTTCTCTTGCGGAGTTAGGGGAACAGGCAGGGGAAAGCGCAAAGACAGTTCAGAGATACATTTATCTGTCCCGATTAAACGACGATCTCCTGAAGATGGTTGATGACGGGAAGATCGGAATGATACCCGGCGTGGATCTTTCGTTTTTGGGTGAGGAGCAACAGCGATGGGTATTCGAAGCCTTGTCGGAATCCGGCGTAACAATCTCCAAACAGCAGGCACGTTTTCTAAAGGACAACGCAAAAAGCGGGGAGCTGACAGCAAAGATGGCAAAGATGCTGTTTGCGATGGAGAAGCCAAAACCGCGAAGTATTACCTTGAAACCAAACCGCCTGAATCAATACTTTGACGAGAACTGGAACAACGACGAAATCGAGGAGCTGATCTGCAGTCTTCTTGAGGAATGGAAAAAGAGAGCGGGAGAATGATGAAACATTCCAGCGGCATTGCCGCAGTTGATGAAATCGGCAAGATTCACTTCACGGGGAACATTGTGCCGGATGAGTGGTACAGCACGATACAAAAAGAGAGCGGAAAGCCCTACCATCTGGCAATTGCAATTCTGTCGGATATCGTGTACTGGTATCGTCCCTTGGAAATCAGGGATGAAAAAACAGGACGCCTGATCCGGTGGCAGAAGAAGTTTAAGGGCGACATGCTGCAAAAGAGTTACAGCGGCTATGAAAAGAAGTTTAAGGAATCCAAAAGAACCATCAAGGAAGCAATTGATTTCCTGGTTCGTCTTGGCGCGGTGGTTCGTGAATTCCGGGATGTCAAAACAATCGGAGACGGAATACTGCGAAATGTGATGTATCTTTCCGCTGTACCGGAAGTGATCATGGAGCTCACATATCCGGAAGAAGAGACAACTTCTGGTCACGGTGACCAGAAGTCAGACGATGAACAAACAGAAACGCATGTTATTTATCGCGGTGTGGAAGAAGATGAAATCCGTGAAAGCCTTGCCGATACTGGCGTTGAGGTAAGTGATGATGACACGGAAGGGGGGTCATACAAAAAAACGTATGACGTGGTACAGAAAAATGTACCACCCCCTACGGAAAAACGTACCACGTCCTACACGGAAAAGCACCACCTCCTGCAAAGGGATGTACCACATGGTACGGAAATCCGGGGGACAAATACAGAGAATACTACAGAGACTACAAACGGAGATTACAACAATCAAATCCGTCAATCATCGGCAGCGGCAGATGAAGCGACGGAACCGACGGGATCGATCACGGAGACAGAAGCGTATATCCGTTTGATTAAAAAGAATCTGGAATACGACATTATGCGGGAACGCTATACCGGAGCGGACAGGGAGTTGTACGAAACAATCTTCCGCGTGATCTGTCATGTGGTCTGCGGAAAAGGAAACAAGAAACACAGGATCGGCGATCTGGAATTTCCGCACGAAACAGTGAAGTCAGTGTTCATGAAGCTGAACCAGACGCATATCGGAATCGTGATGGAGGGATATCAGGATACGGCAACAAAGGTTACAGACATGGGAGCGTACCTGACAGCAGCTCTGTACAACGCCTATGTTACAGGCAATCTGTATTGGGACAGACGGGTCAAATATGACATGTACGGCGGCGGCTGGGAAGAACAGGGAATCACAACAACAAGAACGGAGGAAAACAATGGCTGAGACAATCAAAATCACACTGGAATTGAACCTGAACGAAGAAGATCTCGACAGAACAGTCAAGCGGGCGGCACGGTATGGCATCGGATTCAAGGACATGATCGAGGGCTTTATTGCCGATCTGTCAGGGAAGCAGCGCCGGAACGGTTCCGATGAAAGTGATCTGGCGGATGCCTGGATGCGCCGTTCGTATTATTGCCCCTATACGGAGCAGACGTTTTTGTCATTCCTCATGGAAGAAGGATATGATCCGGACGAGATCGCAAAAGCACTGTGGCTCCTTGAGAACAGTTATGAAAGTCTTGCGGATGCGGAGTGCAAAGAGGAGAGTGACGAGATCAGTGATGAGATTGAGGAAAACCTTCTTGAACTGGAGGAACTGTTTACAAGGTATCAGCAGGAACTTGGCGTCAGGCATGACATGGCGGAAGCCTTCAAGGGTATCTATGACTTCTACTGTGCACTTGAGAGACTGAAGGGAAAGAAACCGGTGTTTACCGTGAACGATTCCTTCTGGACGCTTTGTTTGAACGCGGAGGATGGTAACGAATGAGCATATCACTTGCGGAAGCATCGCCGGCACTTTGTGAAGAGTGGTCTGAAAAGAATGAACCGCTGACGCCAAAGGATGTCACAAGCGGCTCCGGTCGTAAGGTCTGGTGGAAGGGAGCATGCGGTCATGAGTGGGAAGCTGCCGTGAAAAGCCGCACACGCGGTCACGGCTGTCCCTATTGTACCGGTCGTGTCTGTGCGCCGGGACGAAACGATCTGGCCACCACCCATCCGGAACTGGCGAAGGAGTGGTCAAAGAAGAACGGCTCGCTGACACCTGATCAGGTCGCGTATGGAACCAATAAGATCGTCTGGTGGAAGGGGCCCTGCGGGCATGAGTGGAAACAGATGGTAAAGAGCCGCTCACGCGGGCGAGGATGCCCTGTATGCGCAGGAAAGATCATTGTTGCGGATGATAACGATCTGGCAAGCAAGCATCCGGAAATCGCCGCAGAATGGTCTGAGAGGAATCTTCCGCTTCAGCCGACCCGGGTGCCGCCGCGATCCGATAAGCACGTCTGGTGGACGTGCAGGGACTGTGGACGGGATTGGAAGGCGCGTATCGCCGACAGGAGCGCGGGAACCGGCTGTCCATACTGTAATCCGAACGGAAAGCTGGTCAGCGGTGAAAACGATCTGGTGACGCTGTATCCGCAGATCGCGAATGAATGGTCGGACTGGAACTTTCCGTTGATGCCGCACGGCGTAAAACCGCTGTCGCCGAAATGTGTCTGGTGGAAATGTTCGATCTGCGGTCATGAATGGCCGGCAAAGATCGAGAGCAGGGTGCGGGGACGCGCAGGCTGCCCGGAGTGTAAGAAACATCTGCATCTTGTACGCAAAATGAAGATCAATCCTGTCAGTGCGCTCTTGTATTACGCCGCCCAGACAGGAACGGAAGCAAAAAAGAACGATGAGAGTCTGATCGGTCTGCCTTTGGATATCTTTATGCCGACATGGAGAGCGGCAATCGCATGCAGCCAGGGCAAACAAAAGAAGGCGGATTACCGGCGAGAGGTTGTTATCAATGATCTGTGCAGGAAGAGCAGCATTCTCCTGATCCGTATTCTGGATAAAAACGCGCTGGAGCATGATACCTGCCGCTGTATTACACGACTGGATGATTCGGATGAATCCTTATCGGATGCCATCGCTGCGGTCTTCCGGATGCTCTGTATCGATGCCGATATCGACATCACGCGCGACCGGGAGGAGATTCTGCAATACGACGGGCAGTATATAGAGGGGGTCAACAAAATAAGACGCCGAAATGAGGCTGTGCCGGCTTTTTGAGGGGGAGGGTATCTGCTATAATACTGGAAGAGTTCGAACAATCGAAGTTTGTGGAGGTTATGATATGACAGAAAAAGAGAAGATGAAGCATCAGAAACTTTATGATGCTAATTATGATAAAGAGCTTGGGGCAGAAAGGATTCGGTGCAAAAGCCTCTGCCAGAAATACAATAATCTTCCGGTGGAAAATATAGATGCGCGGCATACATTTATTAAATCCATTATTGGCCATGTCGGGAAAAACATTCATATTGAGCCGAATTTCTGGTGTGATTACGGCTATAATATTTCCGTAGGAGTGCGCCAGTTCGGCGCTTGAAATATAGGCAGGTGAAAGTCCTGCTCCGGTAAAGTTTAGCGAACAGCCGGTACATAGCCTTGGAGCCACAGCCGCGAGGCGAGGTTTAAGCGTAGGCAATGGAGTGTGAGAGCCGCAATGCGAAAGCGTGAAGCGATTCAGCCCCGTAAGTTATATAGAGCGGAAGTCGATGTGTTTCCTTACACCGCAGACAGCAATGTACGAGCCGACAGCGCGAGGACGTACAGGTTCCGTCGGGGTCCGAGAGCGTGGCGAGCGCACAAAGGTAGTTCAAGCGTACCTGGGAGGTCTGGCAGTCTCTGCTGTGGCAGGCAGTAAGGTCAAGCAAAGTCTTGTAAACGGAGCGCGACTGATGGACTGTCAGAAGTCGGATCAGCTCATAGTAGCGATGAAACCTGTGAAAACAGGCGGAGCCAAGGGGCTGACAAATCAGCAATCGCCAAAGGCGAAACACGCATGGCACAGGAGGTCAAAGCAAAGCGTGGAACATGAACTGAAGGGGATAAGGTATCAGTCCGCGAAGTATGACAGACTGACAACCCTTATCAACCGAGTCAACGAGGAAAGCCTAAAGGCTGCACATCGGAAGCAGAAAACAGGAAAGGCGGTCGGGATTGACGGAGAGACCAAGGAATCGTACGGAGAGCATCTTGACGTAAATGTCAAAGACCTGATAGACAGGATGAAAAGGTTCAAGTACATTCCGCAGCCCGTCAGACGAACGTACATCCCCAAACCGAATGGCAAGCAAAGACCACTCGGCATACCTGCGTACGAGGACAGACTGGTTCAGAGCGTGATGGCTGAGATTCTGAACGATGTCTATGAACCAAGATTTCTGGATTGCTCGTATGGATTCAGACCCAATCGGAGTGCACATGACGTTGTAAGATTCATCAACCAGACCGTAATGACGAAGAAAGTGAATTACGTGCTGGAGGCAGATATAAAGGGCTTCTTCGACAACCTTGACCAGAAATGGCTGGTGGAGTTCCTTAAACATGATATAGCAGACAAGAACTTTCTGCGGTACGTGGTGCGGTTCTTAAAAGCAGGTATTATGGAGGGGACGGAAAGAAGGGAAAGCGACCGTGGCACACCGCAGGGCGGGCAAATATCGCCGGTACTGGCAAATGTATACCTGCACTATGTACTCGACCAATGGTATGACATGGCGCTAAGGAAAGCGTGCAAAGGTGAAGCCTACTACGTGAGATACGCAGACGATTTTCTGCTGTTGTTTCAATACGAGGACGAAGCCAAGCGTACGCTGAACAGCCTGCGGGAGAGGTTGGGGAAATTTGGGTTGGAAGTAGCCGAAGATAAAACAAGGGTACTGCCAATCGGACGGTTTAAGGGAACAAAAGAGGATTTCGACTTCTTGGGCTTCACGTTCTTTAATACGAAAACGAGGAGCGGTAAATACCGCCTCGGCGTGAGAACCAGCAAGAAGAAACTCAAAGTCAAGAAGCAGACAGCCAAGGCGTGGCTGCGGACAAGGCTGACGAGACCAGTCGCGGACACCATGCGACTTATCAACCTATCGTTAGCGGGACACTACAACTATTACGGTGTCAACGGAAACTATCACGCGATACAGGTATTCTGGAAATACGTTAAATATGCCACTTACAGGATGCTGAACCGCAGAGACCAGAAAGGGAAATTCAGATACGGCAAATTCCTCCGAGTATGGAATTACTATGTGAAGGAACCGCATTTGACAACGGATATTTGGAACTGGAAACCGATGCTGATTTGAAGAGCCGTATGCGGGAAAACCGCACGTACGGTTCTGTGAGGGGCAGTAGGCAAGCCTTTCACGTATCACAAATATACAGAAAGGAATGTCGAGACTGTCTACTCGACGAGAACTTTTATTCAAATCACGGCTTGGTGATCCTTGACGCTGGCAGCGTAACTTTTGGTCATGATGTCTTTATTGGTCCATTATGTGGCTTTCATACATCAGGACATCCGGTCGATTTTGAACGGAGAAATCAGGGCTTAGAATATGCTTATCCAATCGTTGTCGGTGACAATGTGTGGTTTGGTGCTGGTGTACAGGTAATGCCGGGCGTAACGATCGGAAGTAATGTGGTCATAGGCAGCGGCAGTATTGTGACAAAGGATATTCCTTCTAACAGCGTTGCAGTAGGGAATCCGTGCAAAGTAATCCGCCGGATCACAGACGATGATCGGAAGAAAAGCTGGGACAGATAAATTCCGGTTTGTCGAGGAGTTAAAACGCATGAGCTTCACAATCAACATCTACTATACCGGAGCACAGGGACAGGCAAGAGCCTTTGTGGAAGAGATGCTTTCAAGCGGCCTTGTCGGGCGTATCCGCCAGGAAGAAGGAAATGAGCGATATGAGTATTTCTTGCCGATTGACCAGCCAGATACGGTGCTTCTCATCGATCAATGGAAAGATCAGGCAGCATTGGACGCACATCACGCATCCCCGATGATGGAGGAGGTTGCGCGGCTGCGCGAGAAATACAAACTTAAAATGCGAGTTGAAAAGTATGTCAGAGAAAACATCTGAGAGGAGGCAATTCAATGAACGAAGTCATCAAAGCAATGAAGGAACGCAGAAGCATCCGGAAGTTTAAGCCGGAAATGCCGAAGAAGGAAGACCTTGACCAAATCATTGAAGCGGGTCTTTATGCCGCAAGCGGAATGGGGAAGCAGAGCCCGATTGTTGTCGCTGTCACGAACAAGGAAATCAGAGACAAGCTTTCTGAGGCAAATCGTAAAATAGGTGGCTGGGATGAAGGCTTTGATCCTTTTTATGGCGCACCAGCTGTGCTGATTGTGCTCGTTCCGAAAGAGGCTGTAACCGGCGTGTATGACGGATCTCTGGTCATGGGGAATCTGATGCTGGCAGCACATTCCGTGGGTCTCGGCGGCATCTGGATTCACAGGGCAAAGGAAGAGTTTGATTCACCGGAGTATCAGCAATTCCTGAAAGACCACGGAATCGGCGGCGAGTGGGAAGGCATCGGTCATTGTGCGGTTGGCTATATTGACGGAGAGAATCCTGAAGCTGCACCGAGAAGAGAAAACCGTGTATTCTGGGTAGAATGATGTAACACACAAACAACTTCATAGATACGAAACGCCAAGGGCGGTTGTCAGATCTTTACGAGGATACGATAGCCGCCCTTTTTGCGTCTATAAAACAAAAGGGAAGGAGGGGAGATCACATGATTCAGGAAGATGTCAATCAAAGGACTGTCTCACTCAGCATACGGGCAGGAAGGCTGACGGCGAACGTGCTGGCAAGAGCGCTCAGGGATTTTCTGAACGCGCAGAAGAAGCCGAAGAACGAGTTTGCACACGGGAAGCAGACGCTGAAACAGCTCATGAAGCAAAATGCCGGCGCGGTGAATATCGAGGTCGATGAGGGCAATATCAAGTCCTTTGACCGCGTGGCACGCAAGTACCGGATTGATTACGCGGTCAAGAAGGATAAAAGCGTCGATCCGCCGAAGTATTTCGTGTTCTTCAAGAGCAGAGACCAGGACGCGATGACGATGGCATTCAAGGAATTTATTGCGAACAATCAGAAGAAGAAAACACGCGTACCGTTCAAGAAGACGCTTCAGAAGTTCCGTGAGCTGAGTCAGGACAAGAACAGACAGCGCGAGAAGACCAAGACGCGCGACAGGGGGCAGAGCTTATGAAGAAACGAAAGAGCAAACTGCCGCCGAAGCTGCGTCGGATGATAAAAAGAACAATGAAGCCTGTAAAGGGCGGGGGCAGGAAGGGGGGAGATAAATCCGGCAAAAAGAAAAAGAATCCGGTCAAGGAGATGCAGGAGGATTTCAAGCGGAAACTGAAGCGGGTGAAGTGGAGCAAGGTGTTTCAGCAGGCGATTCCGTATATCGGCTTTGGTTATTTCGGTGATGTGATCGGATGTGCGTACCGGGTAACAGACGCACCGGATTTCTTTAACAGGCTTCTGGGTGCGCTCAA
Source organism: Lachnospiraceae bacterium (assembly GCA_017551665.1). Classification (GTDB taxonomy): domain Bacteria; phylum Bacillota; class Clostridia; order Lachnospirales; family Lachnospiraceae; genus Butyrivibrio. The sequence continues at coordinate 1,111 of JAFZLB010000070.1, read as the reverse complement.
CAACCTGAGCATCGTGATGAAGACGGTTATCATCAGCTTTCATCCGTTTGATCTGCTCATCGGAGTTGTCTTTGGTGGTGTGTTACGGGCAGTCGTGTATTTCAAGGGAAAGAACGCCAAGAAGTTCCGGAAGGGAGAGGAATACGGTTCGGCACGTTGGGGAACGGTAAAGGACATCGAACCGTATATGGATTTGGATAACCCGGATAACAACGTCATCCTGACGCAGACGGAGGGACTGTTAATGTCAGGACGCCCTTCCAGCCCGAAGTACGCAAGGAATAAAAATATCCTTGTGATCGGCGGTTCCGGCTCCGGTAAGACGAGATTTTTCGTGAAACCGAATATCATGCAGATGCATTCTTCCTACGTGATTACGGACCCGAAGGGTACTGTTTTGTACGAAGTAGGGAAGATGCTGGAAGAGGGCGGTTATATCATCAGGGTACTGAATACGATCAACTTCTCCAAGTCGATGCACTACAACCCGTTTGCCTATCTTCGGTCGGAGAAAGACATCCTGAAGCTGGTGAATACGCTCATTGTAAACACCAAAGGAGAGGGACAGCAGGCGACCGAAGATTTCTGGGTGAAGGCGGAGCGTCTCTTGTACACCGCCTATATCGGCTATATCTACTACGAGTGCGTGACGGAAGATCAGAACTTCGAGACGCTGATCGACATGATCAACGAGTCGGAGACAAAGGAAGATGATGAAAACTTTGAAAACGCCATCGATCTGATCTTCAAGGAACTGGAAGAAGAGGAAGCAGATCACTTCGCCGTCAAGCAGTACAAGAAATATAAGCTTGCCGCCGGTGTTATAAACTGTGGGGGAACACCTAAACAATTCACCCCCACAGCCGCGTAGAATCAGGCTTTGCCGGTGATGCGCGACAGAAAGGAGCAGCCGATGAAAAACGCCAAAATCACAGCCCTGTATGAGCGCCTGTCCCATGACGACGAGCTTCAGGGCGAAAGCAATTCCATTTCCAACCAGAAACGTCTGTTGGAAGACTACGCCCGCAGCCACGGTTACAAAAACATCCGGCACTTCACGGATGACGGTATCTCCGGCACACGCTTCGACCGCCCCGGCTTCATGGCCATG
>JAFZLB010000069.1 GCA_017551665.1 Lachnospiraceae bacterium | reverse complement strand
CGTATACCTATACTTATGGATAGTATACCCCTACAAGCAGCAAAAATCAAGGGCCATAGGAAATTTTGTATAATTCCTATAGCCCTTGGTAATTGCTGCTACTATCCGATTTTCATTCAAGGTTCATGAAAGAGCCCTGGGATCTTAACCGGTACGGCAGGGTTCTTGAAAAAGTGTCAAAATGAGCCGGAAAATCCTTGAAAAAGTGTCAAAAACGATGGAAAAATCCTTGAAAAAGTGTATTCATACAGTCGGAATGCATTGATTTTATCAGTGTTTATGGTATAATGCGTATGAAGGGTTCTGTTTTGAGGAAAACAACATGCTGGAAAGAAAAATCACACCGGAAATATGTAAATGGATACAGAGCGGGACAAATGCACTGCTGATTGACGGTGCTCGTCAGGCCGGGAAAACATTTCTGATTCGCGAATGTCTGAACAGGATGGAGCAGGATTATGTGGAGATCAACCTGATCGAGCATCCGGAAATGATTCAGGTGTTGTCTTCGGCCACCTCAGCACAGGAATTGAATGTCCATCTGTCCCTGATTGCGAACAGGGCGCTGGATCCCGGAAAGACGGTTCTTTTCATTGATGAGATTCAGGAGTATAAAGAAATTGTCACGAAGATCAAGTTTTTGGTTGACGAAGGAAGCTATCGCTATATCCTGAGCGGCTCGCTTCTCGGCGTGGAACTTGTAAATCTTCGATCCGCGCCGGTCGGCTATCTTGATGAGTTGACGATGTACCCGCTGGATTTTGAGGAGTTCCTGCGCGCGTCTTCCGTCACGGATGCCGTGATTGATGAACTGCGTTCCTGCTTTGACGGACGACTTCCGGTTTCTGATGTCATTCATAAAAGGATGATGGAATATTTTCGCAGATATCTTGTCATCGGCGGAATGCCTGCTGCCGTGCAGGAGTATGTACAGACCGGGGATGTTTCGACGGTCATGCGCATACAGCGTAACATCATTGCACAGTACAAAAGAGATTTTACAAAATACGAAGCGCAGGAAAAGAGACTGATGCTGATCGCTGTTTATAACGCGATTCCTACGGAACTGTTAAAGCAAAACCGTCGTTTCTGCCTGAATGACATCAAAAAGGGTTTGCGCTTTGAACGGGCGGAAGACAGCTTTCTTTGGCTGGAAAAAGCTGGCGTTGCCATTCCGGTCTTTAATGCGACCGAACCCCGCGTTTCCCTTACTCAGAATGAGAAGAGCACGTTGTTGAAGCTGTATTTGAATGACACCGGTTTGCTTACTTGCCTCTTGGGAAAGGCGACGAAGGCAAAGATTCTCGCGAATGACGCGCATCTGAACTGCGGCGGCATTTACGAAAATGCCGTGGCACAGGAATTGTGTGCTCATGGCTACCGACAGTATTATTACAACAGTCACAAGCGTGGCGAACTGGATTTTGTCATCGAGCATGAGGGAAAAGTTCTTCCGATTGAGGTGAAGAGTGGAAAGGATTATTATTTCCATTCCGCTATAGAAAAAGTCACGCACACGGAACAGTATGATATCCCGGAAGCCTTTGTTCTTGCGGATTGCAATGTCCAAAAAAAGGGTAAGATCACATACCTGCCGGTTTATATGTGCATGTTCCTGAATGAGGAGTATGACCTGCCGGTACTGACGCCGGTGTGAGGGGCGTTTTGTAGCAAGATTGTGTATGTAAATGAAAGAGCGCAGGGAGGCTTTTTGTTGCAAGGAGTAAGGAAGAAATTTCGATATGGTCGAGTCGTTTCACTGCTTCTGTGCTGTGTAAGTATACTTTCATGTTGCACAATAAAACAGGAGACTCTCTCTGATGCGGATTCGCATGGAGCAGCATCTTCCGGAAGTGTCGTTAGCGTAACTGTATTTGACGAATCGTCGGCAGCGGCCTCGTTTGTATCCGAACCGGAAGTGTCTGTATCAAAAGAAACGGTATTGTTTCACCCGGATATGATTCCGGCGTATGCGTGTGAGCCGTATGCTGAAATGAACTATGTTTCGGATACCGGCGGCTCGGTCTCTGATATGGCTGAGCATAACAAAAAGTATTATTATGGGGACCGGCACGAAGTGATCGCGGACGGATTTCAACCTTGCAAGAGGTGCAATCCGTAGAATAACTTATAAAAAGCGTATTTGATGTTAATCTTGGCAGAGTAAAAAAAGTAAGAGCCACAAAAGCGTTACGTTTGACCTCAATAGGCGTCTTTGATATACTTTTATAAAATGTTTTTGGCAAAAACGAGGTGAAATCATGGCGTATGAAACATTGCTTGCAGCAGCGAAAGACTTGCCGGAAGATTCGATATATGAGGTAATTTCTTATATAGGTTACCTTAAGTTCAAGGATCAAAACAGCGTGCCTTCCGGGAATCAAGCGAAAAAACCGGAGCGCAGACATAAAAAACGGACGCTGGGGAGAATGAAGGAGATTATAAAAATGGCAGATGACTTTGATGCAATTCCGGTCGGATTTGAGGAGTATAAGAGTTAATGCGGTATTTGCTTGATACAAATTGTTTGCTTTGGTCAATCGGAGATACGTCAAGACTGTCACGGCTCGCACGCGAGATCATCGAGGGGGATAATGATATTCTTTTCAGTGACGCTTCACTGTGGGAAATTGCAATTAAAAACAGTATAGGGAAGCTGGAAATCAACGGTACAATTCTGGATATTGAGAAGGAGTGCCTTGAGCAGGATTTTGACAAGTTATCCATTAAGAGCAGGCACTTTGAGTTTTTAAGGAATCTTCCCATATATCATCATGATCCATTTGACAGATTGATTGTTGCACAAGCCATGTCAGAGAATCTTTGCATCATCTCAAGTGATTCTGAAGTGGCAAAGTATCCTGTTGATGTTTTTTGGAAATAGGCGTATTCGATACTAATACGAGGAGAGTGAGATACCATGGCAGCGAACAGCAAAATCGAACCGTACAATCCGGCGGAAATTGAGGCGAAGTGGCGGGCGGCTTGGGAGGAAAAGCCTGTCAACAAAGAGGACAGCAAGAAGCCGAAGTATTACTGTCTGGATATGTTTCCTTATCCTTCCGGTTCCGGGCTGCATGTCGGGCACTGGAGAGGCTATGTAATTTCGGATGTCTGGAGCCGTTATCAGATGATGAACGGCGGACATTATGTCATTCACCCGATGGGCTGGGACGCCTTCGGTCTGCCGGCCGAAAACTTCGCCATCCAGCACGGCGTGCATCCGCGCATTTCCACGAAGGAAAACGTGGATCACATCCGCGAGCAGATCAAGCAGATCGGGGCGATCTATGACTGGGACATGGAGGTCAACACGACGGATCCGGACTATTTCAAGTGGACGCAGTGGATCTTCGTGCAGATGTTCAAAAACGGCCTCGCGTATCAGAAGGAGATGCCGATCAACTGGTGTCCTTCCTGCAAGACGGGTCTGGCCAACGAAGAGGTGGTGGACGGCAAATGCGAGCGCTGCCACACGGAAGTGACGAAGAAAAATCTGAATCAGTGGATGCTGAAGATCACGGCCTACGCGGACCGGCTGTTGGAGGGTCTTGAAGGTCTGGACTGGCCGGAGAAGGTCAAGAAGATGCAGACGGACTGGATCGGCAAGTCCTACGGCGCGGAGGTGGATTTTGAGATCGACTGGTCGAACGTGCCGGAGAGCGCGGACGGCAAGATCCACATGCTGCGTGAGAAGTTCATCCGCGTCTACACGACGCGCCCGGATACGCTCTACGGTGCAACGTTTATGGTGCTGGCACCGGAGCACAAACTGGTGGAGCAGATTACGACGGAAGCGCAGAAGGACGCGGTGGACGCTTATGTGAAGCAGGCGATGAACAAATCCAATGTTGACCGCCTGCAGGATAAGGAAAAGACCGGTGTATTTACCGGTTCCTACGCGATCAACCCGCTGAACAAGGAGAAGATTCCGATCTGGATTGCGGATTATGTTCTCGCGGACTACGGCACCGGCGCCATCATGTGCGTGCCGGCCCATGACGACCGCGACTTTGCTTTCGCGAAAAAGTTTGATCTTCCCATCGTCCAGGTCATCGCGAAGGACGGTGTGGAAATCGAAGATATGCAGGAAGCCTACACGGACGCCGCCGGCACCATGATCAACTCCGGCGACTGGAACGGCAAGGAGAGCGCGGACTTAAAGGTCAGCGCACCGGAGGAAATCGAAGAGAAGGGTTACGGTTATAAAAAAGTAAACTACAAGCTGCGCGACTGGGTCTTTTCCAGACAGCGCTACTGGGGCGAGCCGATCCCGATTGTGCACTGCGAGGACTGCGGTGCGGTGGCGCTGCCGGAGGAGCAGCTGCCGCTGACGCTGCCGGAGGTTGAAAAATACGAGCCGACGGGCACGGGCGAGAGTCCTTTGGCCGCCATCGAATCCTGGGTGAACACGAGCTGCCCGCAGTGCGGAAAGCCCGCAAAGCGTGAGACAAACACGATGCCGCAGTGGGCCGGAAGCTCCTGGTATTTCCTGCGCTACGTGGACGCGCATAACGACGAAATGCTGGTGTCCAAAGAAAAGGCGGACAAGTATCTGCCGGTGGATATGTACATCGGCGGCGTGGAGCACGCGGTGCTGCATCTGCTGTACGCCCGCTTCTGGACCAAGTTTTTGCATGACATCGGCGTGGTCAGCTTTGACGAGCCCTTCAAAAAGCTCTTCAACCAGGGCATGATCACCGGAAAGAACGGCGTGAAGATGTCCAAGAGCCTCGGCAATGTTGTTTCTCCGGATGATCTCATCCGTGACTACGGCTGCGATTCCCTGCGTATGTATGAAATGTTCGTGGGACCGCCTGACTTAGATTCCGAATGGGATGACAGAGGGATCGACGGCGTGTACCGTTTCCTCGGTCGTTTCTGGCGCCTGGTCAACGAAAACCTGGAACGTGAGACACAGGAGACACCGGAGCTTCTGAAGACGCGTCATCAGCTGATCCACACGATCTCCACGCGTCTGAAACAGTTCAACCTGAATACGGTCATTTCCGGCTACATGGAATTCAACAACAAGCTGCTGGACATGAGCGCACAGGGCGGTGTCGACCGCGAAACGCTGAAGGTTTTTGTACAGCTTGTCGCGCCCGTCGCACCGCACATCGCGGAAGAGCTCTGGTCCAGACTCGGCGAAACGGACAGCGTCTTCCACAGCACCTGGCCGGAAGCAGACGAGACACTTATGAAAGAAGACCAAATTGAAATCGCCTTACAGGTAAACGGGAAAACCAGGGGTGTATTGAACATCAATATCGACGAAAACAAGGATACTGTCATTCAAAAAGCGAAAGATGCACTGGGTGATAAATTATCCGGCAATATTGTCAAAGAAATATATGTACCAAATAAAATAGTGAACATTGTTGTTAAGTAATCATCGTAACTGAAATACGGCGCGTCGGGATTGCTTCTGCCTCGGCTGAGCACTGTAGCGAGCCGTCGTTACTTGGTTCGCGTATTCCAGCGAACCTATGTAACGCAACGAGCGAGCTCCAAGCGGGAGCGTGTGCGAAGAAGAGGCAGACAATTCCGACAGAGCCTTTCACAGAATGGAGGGAAGTTACATCATGAACAGAGTTTACAATTTCTCCGCCGGGCCCGCGGTGCTGCCGGAGGAAGTCCTGAAGAAAGCCGCGGAAGAAATGATGGATTTTCAGGGCAGCGGCATGTCCATCAACGAGATGAGCCACCGCTCCAAAGCCTTTGACGGCGTGATTGAGACGGCGGAGAAGGATCTGCGGGAGCTGCTGCAGATTCCGGAGAATTACAAGGTGCTGTTTTTGCAGGGCGGCGCGTCACAGCAGTTTGCCGCCGTGCCGATGAACCTGATGAAGAAGAAAAAGGCGGGCTATGTCCTGACCGGGCAGTGGGCGAAGAAGGCCTTTCAGGAAGCGAAGCTCTACGGCGAGGCCGTGGCACTGGCGGATTCCTCGGACGAGACCTACGCTTACATCCCGGACTGCTCCGATCTTCCGGTGACGGAGGACATGGACTACGTTTACATCTGCGAAAACAACACGATCTACGGCACGAAGTTCCATACGCTGCCGGACACGAAGGGCAAAGATCTTGTCGCGGACGTTTCGAGCTGCTATCTCTCGGAGCCGGTGGATATCTGCAAATACGCCGTGATGTACGGCGGCGTGCAGAAGAACATCGGTCCCGCCGGACTGGTGATTTCCATTATCCGCGAGGATCTCATTACGGAGGACTGCCTGCCGGGCACGCCCACGATGCTGAAATGGAAGACGCAGGCGGACAACGGCTCTTTGTACAACACGCCGAACTGCTGGAGCATTTATATCTGCGGCCTGGTGTTCCAGTGGCTGAAGGAGCAGGGCGGTCTTGCCGCGATGAAAACGCGCAACGAAGAGAAGGCGAAGATTCTCTATGATTATCTGGACGGCAGCAAGCTGTTTAAGGGCACGGTCCGCAAGGAGGACCGCTCGCTGATGAACGTACCCTTTGTCACGGGCGACGATGCGCTGAATGATCTCTTCGTCAAGGAAGCGACGGCGGCCGGTCTTGTCAGCCTGAAGGGGCATCGTTCCGTCGGCGGCATGCGGGCCAGTATCTATAACGCCATGCCGAAGGCAGGCGTGGAAAAACTTGTCACATTTATGGAGGACTTTGAAAAGAAACACGGCTGATGCGCCGTGAGGGGGAGGGAAAAAATGTTTCAGTACAAGTGTCTTAACAACATCGCAAAGGTCGGCTTAAACGGGTTCACGAAAAACTATAAGCAGGTGGAGGACGCAAACCAGGCGGACGCGATACTCGTGCGCAGCACAAAGATGCACGACATGAAGATGCCGGACCGTCTGCTTTGCATCGCCAGAGCCGGTGCCGGCGTCAACAATATCCCGATCGAGGCCTGCGCGGACAAGGGCATCGTGGTCTTCAACATGCCGGGCGCAAACGCCAACGCCGTGAAGGAAATGACGATTGCCGCCATGCTGTTGGCCAGCCGTGATGTCATCGGCGGCGTGGAATGGGTGCGGAAAAATGCCGGAGATCCTGACATCGCCGCGCTGACGGAGAAGAATAAAAAGAAGTTTGCCGGGAATGAAATCGCGGGCAAGCGTCTCGGTATCATCGGCCTCGGCGCGATCGGCGTGCGCGTGGCCAATGCCGCAAAGCACCTCGGGATGGAGGTCTGGGGCTATGATCCTTTTCTTTCGATTGACGCGGCCTGGCAGCTGTCCCGGGATGTCAAACACATTGATAATCTCGATGAGATCTACGCCAAATGCGACATCATCACACTGCATATTCCCGCGACGAAGGACACGACGGGGATGATTGACAAAGAGGCCATCGCGAAAATGAAAAAGGGCACCATCCTGATCAATCTCGCGCGCGATGTCCTGGTCAACGAGACCGATCTCTTTGCCGGCATGGGCAAGGGGAAGATCGGAAAGTACGTGACCGATTTTCCGACGCCTTCCATCGCCGGGCATGACAACTGCCTCGTCATTCCGCATCTGGGCGCTTCGACGGAAGAGTCGGAAGATAACTGTGCCGTGATGGCGGTGCATGAGCTGCGCAATTACCTGGAGAACGGCAACATCAACAATTCCGTCAATTATCCGCAGTGTGACATGGGGCTTTGCAGGGGACCGCGCATTGCCATCTTCCATAAAAACAGCCCCGGTATGCTGGGCCAGTTCACAAAGCAGATCGGTGATCTGAAATACAACATCTCCGACCTGTCCAACAAATCCAGGGGCGAGGTGGCATACACGCTGATTGATCTGGAAAACAATGTCACTTCGGCGCTGGTGAAAAAACTGGAGAAGATCAAGGGCGTCTTCCGCGTGCGTGTGGTGAGAGAAAAAGTGTAAAGGAGTGCGTTATGGCAGACATCAGACCTTTCCGGGCGTACCGTCCAGTCAAAGAAAAAACCGCCGAAATCGCGTCGCTTCCTTATGATGTTTTCAGCCGTGAAGAGGCGAGGGTTTACGTGGCGGAGCATCCCGGCTGTTTCCTGGCCATCGACCGTCCGGAGACGCAGTTTCCGCCGGACGCGGACATGTACGCGCCGAAGGTCTATCAGGAGGCTCATGATCTCCTGTGGAAACTGATTCATGAGGGAACCTTTGTACAGGAGGATGTGCCCTGTTATTACCTCTATGAGCAGAGCTTCCGCGGCAGAACGCAGTGCGGGATTGTTGCCGTGGCGTCCATTGATGACTATGAAAACGGCGTCATCAAAAAGCACGAAAACACGAGGGAAGAAAAGGAGCAGGACCGCATCCGACACGTGGATGTCTGCAACGCGCAGACCGGTCCGATTTTTCTTTGCTACCGCCGAAACGAAAGCCTCTCCGCGCTCATTGCGGACATCCGGGAGGAGGAACCTGCCGTAGCCTTTGAAGGCGCGGACGGCAGTACGAACCGCGTGTTTGTCATCAGTGATGAAATGCGCATCAAAACCATTCAGGAAGCCTTTGCTTCCATGAACGCGGTCTATATCGCGGACGGGCATCACCGCTGTGCTTCCGCCGTCAAGGTGGGGTTGCAGCGTCGCGAGATGGGCAAGGTACAGGGCGAGCTGCCTTCCGATCATTTCTTAAGCGTGCTCTTTGCGGACAATGAACTGGAAATTCTGGATTACAACCGCGTCGTGAAGGATCTGAACGGACTGACGCCGGAGGAGTTTTTGCAGGCACTGCGCAAGGGCTTTGACGTGGAGCCCTGGAACGGCGAGGCCAACTGCTTCGCGGATGTGGAAGGCTGTCCGAAGCCGCACGCGAAGGGCTGTATCTCCATGTACCTCGGAGAAAAATGGTATCTGCTCTCGGCACATCCTTCCATCCGCTCGATTGACGCGGTGGACGGACTGGATGTTTCGCTGCTGCAAAAGCATGTGCTGACACCGATTCTCGGCATCGAGGATCCGCGGACGGACGCAAGGATTGATTTTGTCGGCGGGATCCGCGGATTGAAGGAACTGGAACGCAGATGCAAAGAGGATGCCAAGGTGGCCTTTGCCATGTGCCCGACACTCCTGCAGGATTTGTTCCGCGTCGCGGACGAGGGGAGGCTCATGCCGCCGAAGTCAACCTGGTTTGAACCGAAATTGTTGAGCGGATTATTTATTCATACCCTGGAGGTTTTATGAACAATAAACTCTACAAGCTCATGAACTGGCCGGAAATTGAGGAAATCGTCTATTCCGACGGGAATGACCCGCACCGCATATTGGGCGCGCACAAGGTCGGCTCCTTCTTCCTGGTGCAGGCTTTTCGTCCGGACGCACAGAAGCTGTCCGTCATCACCGGCAGCGGCGCGAAGGAAAAGGCTTATGAAATGGAAGTGGCGGACGAGGCCGGTTTTTTTGCGGCGCTGATTCCGTATCAGAAGGACAACAAAAAATACGAATATGAAATGCTGACGCTCGAAGGCGAGACAATCCGCTTCCGGGATCCGTATATTTTTGAACCGGTGATCGGCAGGGAGGACGCGATCAAGCTGTCCGGCGGTGTGCATTATTCCGTCTATGAGCGCCTCGGCGCGCATCCGGTCAAACATGAGGGCGTGAACGGCGTGCAGTTTGCGGTCTGGGCACCGCATGTTTCGCGCGTGAGCGTCATCGGCGCCTTCAATGGCTTCGACGGCCGTATTCATCAAATGCGCATGAGCGATTCCCGCGGGATTTTTGAAATCTTTATTCCCGATCTGAAGGCCGGCGCGGAATATCAGTATGAGATCAAGACCGTTGACGGTCATGTCTTTGTGAAGCCGGATCCCTATACCATCCGCTTCGGCGGCGTGCACAAGCGGGTGCAGACCTCCGTTGTCTGTGCGGAGAAGGAGGTTGACTGGGAGGATGAGCGCTGGATGAACAAGCGCAGGCGCTTTGACAAAGCCTTCGCGCGTCTTTCCATCTGTGAGCTTTCGCTGACGAAGTTTGCCGCGGACCACGGTCTGGAAAACGCCAATTATGAAACGCTGGCACCTTATGTCGCCGAGTATTTGCAGGACGCGGGCTTCAATACGCTGGAGCTCATGCCGGTGATGGAGCATCTGACGGAGGATCCTTACGCCGTGACCGGCTACTTTGCCGTATCGGACGAACTCGGCACAAAGGAGCAGTTCCGTGAGTTTATGGAGCTCATGCACGCTTCCGATATTCGCGTGATCATGGACTTCCCCGCCACCTTCTTTTCCGGCGAGAACATGGCGCTCCGCCAGTTCACCGGAAATGCGCTGTATGAATACGGTGATTCCAGAGGCGTCCGTCCGAATTCGGAGTACGTTGTCTTTGACTACGGCCGCAAGGAAGTGCAGAACTATCTGCTGTCCTGCGCGCTGTACTGGCTGGACACCTTTCATCTGGACGGGCTGCGCCTGCCGGATATTTCCAAGATTCTGTATCTGGATTATGACCGCGCGCCGGGTGAGTGGACGCCGAATATTTACGGCAGCAACGAAAACCTCGAAGCGGAGGAATTTGTCCGCAGCCTGAACGCGATGGTGAACAAAAAGGATCCGGGCCTGCTGATGATCACGAAGGAGACGGCCTGTTATCCGCAGGTCACCGGCGCGATCGCGGACGGCGGTCTTGGCTTTGATTACAAGTGGAACAACGGCTGGTCGCGTGATTTCTTCCAGTACATGCGCAATGATCCGATCTACCGTTCCGCGCATCACAACGAGCTGACCTTCTCCCTGATTTATCATTATTCGGAGCATTTCATTCTGGCCTTTTCCCATGAGGACATCGGGGGCCTGAAGCCTATGCTGGAAATGATGCCGGGGGACGACGCCGCGAAGGCCGCCAATGCGCGCTTTGCGCTGGCCTACCTCTATCTGCATCCTGGCCGCAAGATGGTCTACCGCGGCATCAGTGATTTCCAGAAGGACGACGGCAAAAACATCGGCAGACTGATTCGTGAGCTGAACCGCATGTACCTGATGAACAAGGCGCTGTATCTTGGCGACGATAATCCCGAGGGTTTTGTATGGATCAATTCCATCGCGGCGGAAGCCTGCTATATGGCCTTCCTCAGAAGGGACGGCAAGGGGGAGGAAACGCTGCTTTGTGTCTGCAACATGGCCGGCGTCGAACAGGAACTGACGCTGGGCGTGCCGGAGGACGGCAAATACACGCAGATTCTGAATACGGACGACAAGCGTTTCGGCGGGACGGGCAGAGTGTACGGCAGTGATCAGGTCCTGGAGCCCGTGCACCAGGAATGTGACGGCAGGGAGTATATGCTGACGCTGTTCGTGGCGCCGCTTTCCGTCGCGGTGTTCCGGCATGAACCGTACACGGAAGAGGAAAACAAGATCCGCGCCATCCGCCATGATTCGCATGACCGGATGGAACAGGAGCGGAAGGAAACGCGCAGCTCCATGGAAGAGAAGCTCCGGATGGAAGAGGAGAAGCTACTGCAGGAACTGCGTGCCAGATATGAGCAGGAAATCTCCGCGCAGGAAAAGGCCATCGCGGACAAGTATCACGAGCAGGAAGAGATCAAAATCCGCCATGTGTTGTCCGGCGAGGAAATCGTGGATCCCGAGGAAGCGGAGGAACTGATTCCGCTCCGGGAGGAAAAGCCGAAGAAGGGCGCGAAACGTCCGAAGAAATGAGTGCCTTAGCGGGACTTTCCAAAAACGAATACAGAAGCTGTGTGATCACCGACTTCTCCGATGACGGAGAGGGCATCGGACGCGCGGACGGCATCCCCGTCTTTGTGTCCGGTGCCGTGATCGGTGATACGGTCAAATGTAAAATCACCAAGGTCAAAAAGAATATGGCTTACGCGCGGTTGGAGGAGATTATGGAGGCTTCTCCGGATCGCGTATTGCCTGCCTGCACAATTGCGAAGCAGTGCGGCGGCTGCCGTGTGCAGCAATATGATTACGCGGCACAGCTGCGCTACAAAGCGCGCAAGGTGAAGGAGCTGCTTGTGCGCATCGGACATTTTCCGGAGGAAGAGATTGCGAAGGTCCTGCTGCCGGTAACGGGCATGGAAGAACCCTACCGCTTCCGCAACAAGGCCCAGGTGCCTGTGGGGGTGTCGGATCACCGCATTGTTTGCGGGTATTACGCGCCGCATTCTCATCGCATCGTTCCGCAGGAGGATTGCCTGACGGGGGATGCGGTTTGTGCGGGCGTTTTGGCGGCGGTGCGTGCCTGGATGGAAGAGCAGCGGATTCCCGCTTATGACGAGGATGGGCATACGGGACTGGTCCGGCATGTTCTGATCCGTAAGGGCTTCGCGACGGGCGAGGTCATGGTCTGCCTTGTGGTGAATCAGGCAGCGTCTACGGAAAGCGATTACCCCGGTCTTCGGAGACTGGCGGAGGAACTTCAGCGTGTGTGTTCCGGTGAAGGCTCTGCCGTTGATGTTGTTTCTACACAGGCGGATGCGATTTCTACGGAAGAATCCAATGACAACCGCCTTGTCAGCCTGTGCATTAACTACAATCCGCAGCGCACGAATGTGATTCTGGGCAGGCATACGCGTACGGTCTTTGGCATGGCTTATATTAAGGATGTCCTCTGCGGTCTGCGCTTCCGCATTTCCGCGCAGTCCTTCTATCAGGTGAATCCGTGGATGACGGAGCGACTGTACGGGAAGGTCGCGGAGCACGCTGCGAAGGCGTTGCCCGATGCTTTGCAAAGGGACGTTCGTTCTTCCTGCAATCGCGCGGCTGTCATCTGGGATCTCTATTGCGGAATCGGCACCATATCCCTGATGCTGGCGAAGCGCTTTCCGGAAGCGAAGGTCTACGGCGTGGAAATTGTCCCGCAGGCCATCGAAGACGCAAAGGAAAACGCCCGCATCAACGGGATTGAAAACGCACACTTCCTTTGCGCAAAGAGTGAGGACATCCACGTCGCGACGAATCACGACGCTGTCGCAACGACGGATGCTGAAAGCAATATGCTCCCCGCGCCGGACATCATCGTTGTTGATCCGCCGCGCAAAGGTCTGGATCGGGCACTCATCGACACCATTCTGCGCGCTGCCCCTGCGCACATCATCTATGTTTCCTGCGACCCGGCCACACTGTCCCGCGACCTGCACCTTTTTGCGGATGGCGGCTATCAGCTCCGCGAAGCCTCACCCTTTGATATGTTCCCCCATACGACCCACGTCGAGAGTGTTTGCTTGATGTCAAAGGTGTAGTGTCGAGAAGTGTTGATGAGATGGGACTATACATAAACTGATAGATCGTTTTCCTCCACAAACAGATGAAGAAAAGAACATAGTAAAAGCCTTTGATAGAATAGCCTATGGTATTCCGGTGTTTATCAGACGGAAAGCGCACAGGTATCGGCTGTGCTTACAGGGATCACGATCGGGAGCCTGAACCTTACGCCTGAGTTTGATGCCGGCACGACTTCTTACACGGCTGAGACCGTGAATGATGAGGATGCGGTATCGGCCACGGCAGCAAGCGGAACGGCGGTCACGATTCTGGTAAATGGCGCGGCTCATACCAGCGGTCAGGATGCGACCTGGGAGAGCGGAACCAATACCGTGACGGTGATCGCAAGCAAGACCGGCAGCACAAGTACGGCTTATACCGTAACGGTGACAAAGAACGGACAGGGTTGATTCATCTAAGGGCATGGCTTCGGCTCTGCCCATAACTTTGATTGGAGGAAAGTGAAATGGCACTTACAAAGACAGTAAATATTGATGGCAAGGATGTGACTTTCAGGGCTTCCGCTGCCATTCCGAGGATATACAGAAACAAGTTTCATCGTGATATCTATAAGGATCTCCATGACCTGATCGCATCTCAGGATGATATGGACAGGTTCTGATCAGCGGCTTTCACCGGTATATTCACGTGGTGATTTTCCGTAATAAGCGCGAAAGGCCTTATAGAAATTGCTTGTATTTGTATACCCGAGCATGGAAGAGATCTCTTCAATGGACAGAGTGGTTCCCTTTAACATAATCAGGGCTCTGTCCATTCTCTTTTCCAGAACGATTTCCGAGAAGGTCTTTCCAAGTTCCTTATGGAGCAGGGATGAAATATAATTCGGGTGATAGGAAAAATGAGCGGAAATATCCTTAAGTGTAACAGACTCCGGGTGGGAGTTAATATAGCCTACAATGCTTTCTGAAAGAGTGGCAGCTTTGATATCTGATTTTTCGAGCCTGTATCTTCTTGCGATATGCATGAACAGGGCAAGAACCATAGGCTTCAAGATAAGCTGTGT
>JAFZLB010000008.1 GCA_017551665.1 Lachnospiraceae bacterium | reverse complement strand
GAATCGCGGCCTTATGCCAGGATGATTATTATGTGGTGTTCACCAGCACATCGGAGGCGTGGGTGCATCCCAAAAGCGCGTCCTCTCCCAAGTCGTTGCTGTTACGACTGAAGGAAAACAACAAAGCCTTTCCCGGCACGTTGCTGTCCAGGAAGATTTTTCTTTACGAGCGTTCGGAAAAATTGCTGAAAGCGCTGGAACTTTAGGAGGAGGCAGGAGACGGTCTCCGCAGGAAAACCGTCCCCTGCACAGTATGATGTTACTCTATCACAAACTTGGCAACCAGATCGTTCAGATTGTCAGATTGTGAGGAGAGTTCCTGGGAAATCGCGCTGGATTCCTCGGCGCTTGCAGCATTCGACTGCACCACCTGCGAAATCTGCTCAATGCCCTTGTCAATTTCACCCATTGCTTCGGACTGCTGCTGCGCCACTTCGGAGTTCTGGCTCATAATTTCCTGAATCTCGTTGATGCCTTCCATGACCTTTTGCAGCGCCTGGTTCGTTTCTTCCACAACGGTGTTTCCTTCGTTGACGTTCTCGATCGTCATGTCGATGAGTTCCTTCGTATGGCTGGCCGCTTCGGCGCTCTGCCCCGCCAGCTTCCGGATTTCATCCGCAACAACCGCAAAGCCCTTGCCGGACTGTCCCGCTCTCGCCGCCTCGATGGAAGCGTTTAAGGACAGCAGGTTTGTTTGGGATGCGATATCCGCAATCGTGTTGGAAATCTCTGCGATCTGGGAAGATGCTTCCGTGATCTTCGCCATGGCCTGGACCACATGGGACATGTGCTCCGCGCCTTCGTCCGTGGACCGCTTGACGTCGTTTGCCACGCGCGCGCCGTTTTCGACGGATTCCGAAAGCGCCTTTGTCTGTTCCACGACGGTCTGGACGGAAGCCGTCAGCTCCTGCACCGCCGCGGACTGGTCGGTTGCGCCTTCCGCAAGATCCTGCGCACCCTGGCTCATATTGGTCGCGCCCGTGGACACCTGTCCGGAGGCGTTCTTGATGTTCCCCATCGTGCCCGCAAGGGTATCACGGAAGGAACGGATTTCCTGCGCGATCGGCAGGAAGTCACCGATGTAGCAGTCCGGATTGCGGCTGCCGTGCACCAGATCGCCGCCGCCCAGGCGGTGCATGACATCCTGCAAATCCGCCACGATGCCGTGCAGCACATCGGTGGAGGTGCGCATGCTGTCCGCGAGATCACCGAGTTCGTCGCCCGACCGGTAATCGATCTGCAGATTCAAATTGCCCTTGGACATTTCCTGCGCGGCGTGCGCCACCTCCGTCACCGGCGTGACAATGCCGTAGGTGAGTTTCTTCTTGCCGTCATTCACCGTGATGAAGAGCATGACCACAAGGAAGACGGCGATGGCCGAAAACACAATCGCAATGATCAGCGCCATGGTGTACGCGCTGCTCGCGTTTCCGTTTGCCGTGTCCTGGACATCCAGAATGTTGTCCTTTAATTCCGTCAGACCGGGCACGATCACATTTTCAAATTCCACATAAAGATCATGCTTGCTGGCGCCGTTGCTGACCATGCTGATCCAGTTCTGGGCACCCGCAACAACGGAGTTATATGTTGCCTCCGTTTTGGCGACAACATCACTGGAAGGATACATTTCTTTCAGGTTGGAGATGGCCTCCGCAAGTTGCGCGGAATCACTGTTTGCCGCTTCCAGTCTTGCCAGCGCCACCTCTTCCTCTTCGGCCGCAATGACGTAGCAGACATTTTTCGCCAGCGACTGCATACCGCCGCGCGCTTCCGCCACCTGCTCCAGCGTTTCGTAGTAATGCGTGTACATGGTGCGGTACTGGATGACGCAGTAAACGACCGTGAAGATCAGCGCCAAAGACGCAATGAGCATAAAAATGAGCAACCGGTTGAACACATAAGAAAACTTCTTCTCGACTTTCATTTGCATCAGACGATTTGCGTTGATGCCAAACCCGCCTCCGGCGTGGGCCGGACTCCCTTTTCTTGCCTGTGCCATGTTTTAACCTCCTGATACGCCTGTGAAACAACAACAACTGACTATAGTCAGTATAGCACCAGAACCGACTATGGTCAAATGGAAAAAGGCGACGGAAGGCGCGGGACGTGCAAAAAAAAACATTAGCGTTTATAATATGATACGGGACAAAAACGGGCTGCGGATGCTGTCCAAAAAAACAGACAGGATGATGTCCGGCAGCCGGAGCAAAGGATCAGGGGGAAAAGGAAAAGAAAGATGCTTGCAGGGGGAAAGAAAGAAAATTTCAATGCCACAAAACAGGAAAAGAAGGCCGCACAGACAAGGCGCTCGCTGTTAAACAGCGCGTTTGCCCTGTTTGCCGAGCGGGGCTACGAGCGTGTGACCGTGGAGGATATCACGAAGCATGCGGGCGTGTCCAAGGGAACCTTCTATTTTCATTTTTCCGCGAAGGAAGCCGTTCTGACGGAATACTTCCTGCAGATCGATGATTTGTACGCGGAGTCATATAGCAGGATGTCGAAAAACCAGACGACCGAAAAGAAGCTGCTCCGCATGGTGGACATCATGTGCGCCTTCTGCGCGGATCAGTGCGGCGTTGAATTTTTGCGCGTGATCTATGCGCATCAGCTGCTGCATCTGCAGCCGGATGTCAGCATCCTGAATCGCCCGGAACGAAAGATCATCCCGATTCTGTGCGAGATCGCGGAGGACGGAAAAGCGCGGGGCGAGGTGCCCAAGGAAACCGACAATGAAATCTTCGCAAAAGAAATCATGCACCTGGCACACGGCATCGTGTATGACTGGTGCGCGGAAAACGGCTCCTTTGATCTGAAGAAGGAAGGCCGCCGCGTGTTTGAGCAGACACTGCGGATGGCCTTTGCTTATAACAAAAACAATCATTCCAAAAAGAGCGGCGTGGAGAAGTAACGGTCGCCGCTGTCCGGCAGGATGACGACAATGGTTTTGCCCTTGTTTTCCGGGCGCTTCGCAACTGTGATGCCCGCATGGAGCGCGGCGCCGGAGGAAATGCCGGTGAGAATGCCTTCCGTCTGGCCGAGTTCCTTTGCCGCTTCAAAGCAGACTTCGTTATCAATCGTAATGATCTCATCGTAAACACTTGTGTCCAGTGTCTCCGGCACAAAGCCCGCGCCGATGCCCTGGATTTTGTGCGTGCCGGCCGTGCCCGTGGAAAGCACGGCGGAGCTTTCCGGTTCCACGGCGATCACTTTGATTTCGGGATTCTTTGCTTTCAGATATCTGCCGCAGCCCGTGATCGTGCCGCCGGTGCCAACGCCCGCAACAAGAACATCCACCGCACCGTCCGTGTCGTTCCAGATCTCCGGGCCGGTCGTTTCTTCATGCGTTTTGGGATTCACCGGATTGACGAACTGTCCGGGAAGGAAGGCGCTGCCGCCGGAGGCGTTGATCTCCGCCGCCAGTTCCTCGGCCTTTTCAATTGCGCCGCGCATGCCCTTTGCGCCTTCGGTCAGCACAATCTCCGCACCGTAGGCTTTTAAGATATTGCGCCGCTCCACGCTCATGGTTTCCGGCATCGTGAGGATGATGCGGTAGCCCTTTGCCGCGGCGATGGCGGCGAGGCCGATGCCGGTGTTGCCGGAGGTCGGCTCGATGATGGTACTGCCCTCTTTTAAGATCCCGCGTTCTTCTGCGTCCTCGATCATGGCCTTCGCGATTCTGTCCTTGACGCTGCCCGCGGGATTAAGGTATTCCAGCTTCACTAAAAGCCTTGCTTCCAGTGCGTGCTTTTGTTCTATGTTTTTGACTTCCAACAGCGGCGTGTTGCCGATCAGTTCGTTTGCGCTTTGAAAAATTCTGCTCATGTCGTTGTCCTCTTCTTTTTGCTTTTCATTATATCACTGATGCCAAGGCTTTTCTTCAGTTCCTGCACATAGAGTTCTCCGGTGGCGCTTAAACGAGAGCCTTTGATGGTGATGTAACCCAGTTCCATGACGCTGTTCGGATTGCTTTTGTCCGCGCGGTAGGGCACGGCGATAAAGTCATCGCCGTTCAGTTCCTCGCAGATGATGCCGGAGCAGAGCGTGTAACCGTTCAGCCCCACCATCAGGTTCAGCATCGTGGCGCGGTCGTTCGCGCGGATCATGCGCGGATATTCGTTGGTGCTGAGAATTTCCTCCGCGTAGTAGAAGGAGCTTTGTTCCCCCTGCTCAAAGGAAAGGCAGGGGTATTCCGTCAGCTGCCGGAAGGTGATGCTGCGCTTGTTCGCGAGCGGATGTCCCTTCCATAAATATACATAAGCGTTGCAGTTGATCAGGCGGTGGAACTCCAGACCCGCGCCGTTCAAGAGCTTGCGGATGGCCTGCCGGTTGAAGTCGCTTAGGTAGAGGATGCCGATCTCGCTCTTCCGGTTTGTGACATCGTCGATGACTTCCTTTGTTTTGGTTTCCCGGATGGCGAATTCGTATTCCGCCGTGTCAAAGCATTTCACCATTTCCACGAAGGCCTTGACCGCGAAGGAATAATGCTGGCAGGAAACGCCGAACTTTTTCTTAAAGCCCTTCCCGGGTGTGAAGCGCTCCGACAGATCGCGGTATTTTCCGTAGAGATCACGGGCGTATAAGAGGAAGTCGGCACCCTCGGGCGTGACGCTCATGCCCTTTCCGCTGCGGGTAAAGAGCGCAAAGCCGAGTTCCTTTTCCAGTTCCCGGACGGCCTTCGTCAGCGAGGGCTGCGCGATATAGAGCTGCTCTGCCGCTTTGTTCAGCGAACCCTCTTCCGATATGACGATACAATAATGTAATTGGTTCAGTGTCATGTTGTTCTCCTGTTAGGCGACGGCGTCAAAGGCGCAGTCCAAAGCGGCGATCAGGTCATCCGCGTTTTCCAAACCGACGGAAAGGCGGATGGTGTTTTCCTTGATGCCCTGCTCCGAAAGCTCTTCTTCCGTCAGCTGCGAATGTGTCGTGCTGGCTGGATGAATCACCAGCGATTTCGCGTCGGCCACGTTCGCTAAAAGCGAAAAGAGCGGTAAGTGGTCTATGAAGGTTTTGGCTTCCTGCGCGCCGCCTTTCAGTTCAAAGGTGAAAATGGAGCAGCCGCCCTTCGGGAAATACTTTTGGTACAGGGCGTTTCCGGGGTCTGTTTCCAGCGCGGGATGATGCACCGCCTCGACCTGCGGGTGCTTATGTAAATAGTCCACAATGCGCAGTGCGTTTTCGACATGCCGCTCCACGCGCAACGACAGGGTTTCCAGCCCCTGCAAAAACAGGAAGGCATGGAAGGGGGACAGCGCCGCACCGGTATCCCGTAAGAGGACGGCCCGGATGTAAGTGACGTAGGCCGCCGTGCCTGCCGCTTCCGTGAAGGACGCGCCGTGGTAACTCGGATTCGGCGCGGAGATCCAGGGGTATTTTCCCGAGGCTTGCCAGTCAAAGCGCCCGCCGTCCACGATGACGCCGCCGATCGCGGTACCGTGCCCGCCGATGAACTTCGTCGCGGAGTGAATCACGATGTCCGCGCCGTAGTCCAAGGGCCGCAGCAGATAAGGCGTTGCGAAGGTGGCATCCACGATCAGGGGAATCCCGTGCGCGCGCGCGACCTTTGCCAGCGCCTCAATGTCAATGAGATTGGCGTTCGGGTTTCCGATGGCCTCGATGAAAATGCCCTTCGTGTTCTCCTGAATTGCTTTTTCAAACGCGCCTTCTTCTTCCGGGTCCACAAAGCTGCTGCGGATGCCCGCGGTCAGCGGAAGCGTGTGCGCCAGCAGATTGTAAGTGCCGCCGTAAATCGTCTTTGCCGCAACGATGTGCTCTCCCGCTGCGGCCAGCGCCTGCACCGCGTAGCCGACGGCGGCCATGCCGGAGGCAACCGCCAGTGCCGCCACACCGCCTTCCAGCGCCGCGATCCGTTCCTCAAAGACCGCCTGCGTCGGATTCGTCAGTCTGCTGTAAATATTGCCGGCTTCCTTCAGCGCGAATCTGTTTTCCGCCTCCGCGCTGTTCTCAAACACGTAGGCTGCCGTCGCGTAGATGGGCACCGCTCGGGAACCTGTGTCCGCGTCGGGCCGCTCCTGGCCGATGTGTAACTGCTTTGTTTCAAAACTCCAGCTTTCGGGGTTACGGATGCTTTGTTTGTCTGCCATGATCTTGTCCTCCGGTTGTGTGCGTGTTTTCTTTTGCTTCTGCGGGCGACGCTGCGGTCGTCCTTACACAGTGATCATAGCATTGGGATTAGTATAGCACAAATAAATAATATATATCAATTTATATAGGTAAAGGCTATATGATATCAAAGTGCGTTGAAAAGTGCAGATCAAGGTGGTATGCTTTATGGAAAATAGCGGGGCTTCCCGATTCGGTCAAATACAAAACAGACAATGACCGAAAACGGGAGCAATGCGTACCATCATGTTTGAGATGAACGGATCGTGACGATGGTTTACGATCGGAAGGTGAGAGGACGCGTATGTCGGATTATATTATGGACTTAAGAAAAATTGTCGGGCACAGGACACTGCTGCAGGTCGGTGCGAGCGTGATCGTGGAGGACGCGGAAGGCAGAATTCTTTTGCAATTACGGCACGATAACCATTGCTGGGGCTATCCGGGCGGCAGCGTGGAACTGGACGAAGTCGTGGAAGATGCCGCGGCGAGGGAAATGCTGGAAGAAACCGGCCTTAAGGCAAAGCATCTGGAGCTCTTCGGGATTTATTCGGGCGCGGAATATCACTACATCTATCCGAACGGCGATGAGGTTTCCAATATCGATATCGTCTTTCTCTGCAAAGACTATGAGGGCGAGCTGTGCTTTGACGCGGAAGAATCCGACGATCTGTGTTTCTTTGCCGCGAACGAACTGCCGGAGCAGATTTCGCCGCCCATCCGCAGCATCATCGCGCAGTGGAGAGACTTAAAACTCTCCGACGCCCCGACGCGGGAGAAAGACTACATCCGCTGGATTCGCGGGAAGGTCGGGCACGCCCCGATCATTCTGAACTTTGCCGCAGCCTGTATCAAAGACGCGGAAGGAAAGATTCTGCTGCAAAGGCGTGCCGACAGGGGAACATGGGGATTTCCCGGCGGCGCGTTGGAATACGGCGAATCCGCGGAACAGGCCGCCGTCCGGGAGGTGCGCGAAGAAACCGGGCTGGAAGTGCGCGTCCGGAAATTGACCTCGGTGTATTCGGATTATTACGACGAATATCCGAACGGCGACCGCGCGCAGACCGTCACGATGCTTTATGATTGTGAGATCACCGGCGGTGCGCTTGGCAGCAAAGATGCGGAAACGCTGGAGCTTGCCTTTTTCGGAAAAGACGAACTCCCGCCGCTGGTCAACCGCCGGCATGAGGATATGATGCGGGATGTGCTGTGAGAAGAGAACGAAGGTCGCGGGAGAGGACAGCATGAAAATCAGATGCGTTTGGGAACATAATGGCAATGACAGCCTGCTTTATGCCGGGAATTTTATCGGTGCCTATACGAGAGGTGCTTCGCCGGAAGAAGCAAAATCCAAGATGCGGGAGGAAGTCCGGCGGTTTCAGCTTTGGAAGGGGGAAGCGGTCATTGACGATTTGGATATCGAGATCGTGCAGGAAAAGGCATCCGGTTTACAGATCCGGGACGCGGACAGTGATGTGCTGTTTACAACAGAAGAAGCGCCGCTGACCATGGACGAATACCGGGATCTCAAGGCGATTGCAATGAAATCCGCAGAGGATTTCTTCGTGCTCTATTCCGCGTTTCCCGACAAAACAAAGAGCGCCAACCCGATACGCGAGACCTTTTACGGAGCCGTCCCCCGCACCGCGGAAGAAATGTACCTGCATACGAAAAACGTAAACGCATATTACTTTGCCGAAATCGGTATTGTTGCCGACAACGAAGGAACCATTGTATCCTGCAGGGAAAGAGGCTTTGACGCGCTGGAACACAGCCAGGACTTTTTGTCACCGGGAGTGAGGAAGGGCAGTTATGATGAGTTATGGTCCGTCAGAAAGGTGTTGAGACGTTTCATTTGGCATGACAGAATCCATGCAAAGGCCATGTACCGCATGGGCGTCAAAACCTTCGGCGCGGATGTCATTCCCGATGTGTTTGGATTCCGGTAAGGACGTTTTTTTCGAGGAGGATATAACAACATGATACTGAACCCCATAGAAGTGAAGGACAAAAGAGGACAGTGCATCGTACTGCGCAGCGCAGAGGAAGCGGACGCGGAGGACATGCTCCGCTACATGAAGGAAACCTCCGCGGAGACGTCGTGGCTGCTGCGCGAGCCGGAAGAAAACAGGATGACCATGGAGCGGGAAATCTCTTTCATCCGGGAGATGCAGGAATCCGAACGTGACCTCATGCTGGTTGCGACCATGGACGGAACGCACATCGGAAACGCTTCCTTCAACAGCAGCGGCAGGTTCCAAAGACTTGCCCACCGCTGCGGCGTTGCCATTGCGCTGTATCGGAAATACTGGGGGCGTGGCATCGGGGAGCAGATGATGCGCGTGCTTCTTGCCGAGGCGAAAAAAGCGGGCTACGAGCAGGCGGAGCTGGAGGTCGTTGCCGATAACAAAGCCGCCGTTGCCTTATACGAAAAAATCGGTTTTCAGACACACGGTCATCTTCCGCGTTATATGAAATACAAGGATGGCAGCTACGCGGATGCTCTGTGGATGGCGAAGGAATTGTAAAGGGAAAGCACGAATCGGAAGCGCGAGGGTGAAGAATCGTCATGGCTTCAAATAACAAAAAGTCGCTGTGGATGCTTGCGCTCTCCATGGTGATTTTCGGAAGCATCGGAATCGTCCGGCGGTATATACCGTTATCTTCCTCATTGCTTGCGTTCTTTCGCGGAGTTTTAGGCGCGCTGTTTTTGTTCATTCTTGCAAAGACGCAAAAGAAGCATATAAAGCACCGCATCGGAGTGAAACAAACGCTCCTGCTTGTCCTCAGCGGTGCGGCGATCGGCCTCAACTGGATGCTGCTGTTTGAAGCATATAACCACACAACCGTGGCAACCGCGACGCTCTGCTATTATATGCAGCCCACGATTGTCATCCTGCTTTCGCCCTTTGTTTTCAAAGAAGCGATCACGGCGAAAAAGTGGGTGTGCGTGATTCTCTCTGTCATTGGCATGATATTCGTGTCCGGGATTATGGAAAGCGGAATCCCGCCGCTTTCGGAATCCAAAGGCGTTCTGTTCGGATTGGGGGCTGCGGTACTCTACGCCGCGGTTGTGATCATGAACAAGAAGCTTCCCGGACTGGACGCCTACGAAAAAACCGTCATTCAACTCCTGTCCGCGGCGCTCATCCTTGTTCCGTATTTGCTCATCAGCAGACAGTCATTTCAAGTTGAATGGAATCCGACGGTGATCGCGATGCTGTTGATCGTCGGTGTTATCCATACCGGTGTGGCCTATGCGCTTTATTTCGGAAGCATGGATGGCGTGAAGGCACAGACCGTTGCCTTTTTCAGCTACTTGGATCCCGTCGTGGCATTGCTGTTGTCAACCGTTATACTGCGGGAACGATTGGGCTTTTTCGGCATCGCGGGCGCAATCCTGATCATCGGTGCGGCACTGATCGGCGAGAGTTCTTCAACTGCCGGTTGAACAGGATGTAAATCTGCGTCATTGGATTTCGTATCATTCACATATACAATATCCTCAAAAGGAGGACATCATATGGAACTTGGAAATGTTATTAAAAAAATGAGGTTTCGGGCAAAAATGACACAGGAACGGCTTGCGGAGAAACTGGGAATCAGCCCGCAATCGGTGTCGAAGTGGGAAAACAATATCTCCATGCCGGACATTGCACTTCTCCCAAACATCGCAGGTATCTTTGGTGTAAGCGTAGATGAACTCTTCGGATTAAACGAGAGTGAAAAGCTTCGGCGCATAGAAAACCGGCTGGAATTTGAGGAAGCACTCAGCGGGGATGTGTTTTGGGAATACGAGGACTATTTGACAAACGCTCTTGAAAAGACGGAGGACAAAGCAAAGATCTACAGCCTGCTGGCGCACTTGTATCATCACAGAATGGCCTCGGATGCAAAGAAGGTCAGTCAATACGCAAGAGCGTCCGTGAGACTCGCGCCGGAAAAGAAAGACTGCCAGTGGCTCCTGGACAAGGCGGAAGGTGCCGTGGCGTGGGATTGGAACGCGGGAAACCATGCAAAGGTGATCTCCTTTTATCAGGAAATCATTGCAGCTGACAAAAAGGCGAATCCGGATAACCCGACATACCAGCCGCATTTTTGGCTCATTGACAATCTGATTGCCGATCACCGGACAAAAGAAGCAAGAGAGGTTCTTGCGGATTTTTCGGCGCTGCAGAAGAATCGCGATTTTATGATTCCGATTTATGAAGCCAATATCACGCTCGCGGAGTACGACGAGAAAACAGCCGAGGAAATCCTGGCCGGAGCCTTTGATGCGCATGGAGAGAACCCGGGATTCCTGTTTGAGGCGGCCCAGTATTATGCCAAAAAGGGTGCCTATGACAGGGCGGTTGAATTGTATGAAGCCTCCTATGAGAAGGATGAAAAGCCGCGCTTTGCCGATGCGCTCCAGGGGATCGTGACGATTTATGAGATTCAGGGCAGGTATCAGGAAGCGGCCAACATCTGTGACAGGTATCTTGAGAACCTTCGGGAGGAGTGGAACCTTACAGAAGTAGCCATGGTGAAAGAAATCGAAAGAGAAAAGGCAAGGCTTTTGGAGAAAGTCAGAGGATAACGCCGGAAAATCCCTGACAAACTGTTGCCGGATCGGCGAGAAAATTTGAAGATTATTTTATATGAAGAACTGACAATCGAAATCCCCTGCTGACCCTTTTTTGGGAGGCAGGGGATTATGTTTCGCCATAATGCATGGTTAACGATACTAAAAACGAAAAAAATGCGAAAATGGTAGCGTTAACGTTGATTTTACCCCCATAATGGAGTATGATATTGGTAAACAATGCGGAGACAATATCTTGGAGGGTTTATAGAATGAAGCTATATAGGCGTGAAAACTACCTAAGGAAAATTCGAGGGTTTTATCATGCGGATGATTTAATAAAAGTGATTACCGGAGTCAGGCGATCGGGCAAATCCAGTTTGATGCAAACAATAGCTGAGGAAATCAAAGAAGGGGGTGTTCCTGAAGAGAATATTATCTTCCTTGATTTAGAAAAACGAGGCAACAAATCAATCAGAACCCCTGAAGCGTTAGAGGCTCGTATAGAGGAATTGGGAACCGCAAAAGGATTAAAGTATTTATTCATAGACGAAATTCAAAATGTCAAGGATTTTGAAGAACTGATCAATGGTTTTCGCGCAGATGGCGAATGGTCAATTTTCATAACAGGTTCAAATTCGTATCTTCTCAGTGGGGAAATCATGACAAAACTAACGGGACGATATCTTGAATTTGAGATGTTCCCTTTGACGTTTGAGGAATACGAAGAAATGAAGATGTTTTACGGAAAAAGCATAGATCCTAACCCGCAGCAGGAACTCCGCAATTATATTTTGGAAAGCGGATTCCCAAGAACGATTCATCTTGACGATATTGGAGACAAACGCGCTTATGTGCAAAGCATCATTACAGAAATCTTTGAGAAAGACATTCGCCGAAGAGTCAAGATCAGAAAGCGAGAGACATTTGAATTGGTGCGCAGGTACATCACTAATAATTTCGGGGCAACAACAAGCATTAACAACATCTGCGATGAACTCATAAAGAACGGAAATCATATTTCTAAGGAGACTGTCTCCAGATATATTCATGCGTTGGTAAATGCAAAGATATTATATGAGTGTAATCGTTTTGATATGAAATCAAAGCGTATGCTATCCGGGGAAAAGAAGTATTATCTTGCGGATCTTGGTTTTTATTACGCTGATAATACAGATAATGAAATCAACTTTGGACCGGCATTAGAGAACATGGTTTATGTATATGCAAGATCACAGGATTGCGCAATAAGCGTAGGACGCTTTGGCAAATTTGAATGCGACTTTATCACAAGAAACAGAGAAAGAAATTACGCATATATTCAGGTTGCATATACAATCCTTGCAAGCAAAGAAACGGAAAATCGTGAGTATAGACCACTGGAAACAATCAGAGACAATTATCCAAGGTACGTTGTTACAACAGATTATTTGTTTCAAAAGAGAAGTGGCATAAGTCATGTGAATCTGATGGAATTTATGAAAGAAGGAAAAACGTTTTAGTGTGGTCTAAGATTTTTTATCGGAGTTTGCGAAGGAGAGAGTATGATAAGAAACGTTGAGAGTAAAGACAAATCCGCGTGGTATGCGCTTGATGATGTTTTATCGGAAAGCGTTTTTGACGAGAAGGTCAGGAACCGGCAGGGTTATGTTTGTGTTGAGGATGAAAAAGTGATCGGAATTCTTCGCTATAATCTTTTTTGGGACAGCATTCCTTTCTGCACATTGCTGCGTATTGATGACGAATATCAGGGGCGCGGATATGGGAAACAGCTGATGGAGCGCTGGGAACAGGATATGAAATCTGCGGGGTGCGGAATGACAATGACGTCCACGCAGGTGAATGAAGACGCACAGCACTTCTATCGAAAACTCGGATATAAAGACGCAGGAGGCTTTGTCGTTGATATTCCGGGTTATGAACAACCGATGGAAATGATGATGATAAAAGCGATTTGACGCATCACTGATTTATTGTGACGGAGATGAGTGACTGTTGGCGTGGCAATTTCTGATATCTGTCATGTTTTGCGCAGAGGCGGTGGTAGGAGGGTGAGATGGATCTGTGTGTGCGCTGCGGCGAGGGAGTCATCAATATACGGGTTGGTGCGATCATTCTCAAAGACGGCAAGATTCTTATGGTGAAGAACCATCGTGATGACTATTATTATTCCGTCGGGGGAAGGATTCAGTTTGGAGAAACCGCCGGGGAGGCAGTCAGGCGCGAGGTGAAAGAGGAACTGGGTTTTGAAATGGAAATCGACAGACTTGGTTTTGTCTGCGAAGCTTTTTTCTACGGAACCATCGGCGATGACAAAGAGCGATTGATTTATGAGCCTGCGTTTTATTTCTACATGAAAGTGCCCGATGATTTTGAAATTCAGAAAGACACATTCCTGGAGGACGGAACACCGGAGTATCTGGAATGGGTTCCGCTCTATACGGATCAGACCATCTATCCGGCGTTTTTCAAAACAGAGTTGCTGCATCCGGCAAGAGAAACCAAACATATCGTTGCGGACGAGAGACTGCCGGTATGATCCGGTTATGCAAACGAGAAAGAATGGTATAATAGTTTTTACAAATACGCCCTTCACGGAGGTGCAACATGGCGGACAACTTTATCATATATAAAACCGAAGATGAAAAAGTTGAAATTGATGTACGGTTCGAAGAAGAGACTGTTTGGCTGACACAGGATCAAATCGCTGAACTGTTTGGGCGTGCCAAATCCACAATAAACGAGCATATTTCCAATGTATATGCCGAAGGAGAATTGGAGGAACGTGACTCGATGAGAAAATTCGGAAATTCCGAATTTTCTACAAAGCCAACAAACTACTACAACCTCGACGTAATAATCTCCGTTGGTTATCGTGTCAAATCGATTCGCGGAACACAATTTCGACAGTGGGCCACCAAACGCCTCAACGAATACATCCGCAAGGGATTCACAATGGATGACGAACGCCTGAAGGAACTCGGCGGAGGCGGGTACTTCAAGGAACTCCTGGAGAGAATCCGTGACATCCGTGCGTCGGAAAAAGTGTTTTACAGGCAAGTGCTCGATATTTATGCGACAAGTGTAGATTATGATCCCAAAGCGGAAATCTCCATCGACTTTTTCCGTAAAGTTCAGAATAAGATTCATTATGCGGTGCATGGTGAAACCGCGGCTGAAGTGATTTACAACAGAGCAGATGCGGAAAAAGAGTTTATGGGATTAAAGTCATTTAAGGGAGACAGACCTCATTTGCGCGATGTTGAAATTGCAAAGAATTACCTGGACGAGAAGGAACTCAGAGCCATGGGTCAAATTGTCTCCGGTTATCTTGATTTTGCGGAAAGACAAGCGGAGAGAGAGGAATATATGACCATGAGGGATTGGGCTGCGCACCTGAATGGCATCCTTACCTCTGCGGGTGAAAAACTGCTGGAAGGCGCAGGAAGCGTATCTCATCAGGAAGCGATAGAGAAGGCGCATGGTGAATACAGGAAGTATCAGGAACGCACATTGAGCGCGGCGGAACAAGACTACCTGGATTCCATAAGGCAGATTGGTGTAAAAACAAAAAAACCGGAAAGCACATAGTATGGCGGATGATGATATCGGCAGAGGCATGCAATGAGCCAAATTGAAATTCCCGACGAGCTTGTCTTCGCGAATGATTTGCAGCGGGGCGGGGATTACGTCGCGTCAGGAAAAATCTATCAGAGATTCTTCGACGAACACCCGGAGCATCCGTTGCGCTTCAAGTGTCTGTATGAAGTCGGCGACAATCTTTTCTATGAAAACAACTACGCCGCGGCGAGGAAAGCTTATCAGGAATTTATCGCATACTGCGCGCGGCAGAAACATATCACGGAAGAAGAACAGAGCTGGGTGGATGCTTATGTGAAGATGTCCGAAAGCAGAATCCGGTCCATCGATAAAAAAGCAGTGAGGAAATGAAGAAAACAAGTTACGATCTCATCTACGATGTCGTCCGGCGGATCCCGAAGGGATGCGTCGCAACCTACGGACAGATCGCGCGTCTCGCCGGTAACAGGCGCTGGTCGCGTGTGGTGGGCTATGCGCTGCACGTCAATCCGGACAGCGAAAACATCCCCTGCTACCGCGTGGTCAACCGCGAAGGCCGCGTGTCGAAGGCCTTTGTTTTCGGCGGGGAAAACCGCCAGATCGCGCTTTTGGAACAGGACGGCATCCCGGTGAAGGACGGCTGCGTGGATCTTGCAAAGTATCAATGGAGAGAAGGTCTGTATCTGGAGGAGCTCAGTACTTCTGCCGGTTTTCGATGACTTTTCCGATAATGGAAACGGGAAGGGTTTTGATTTGCCCCTTAGTAAAGGCGAGGCTGCACGGCGGATCCCCAAAAACCGGAGCGGCTGTATGAGGAGAGCACATTGCAATGCATTGCGCTTGTGCGCACAATGCGATATAATAGCGATGAGGAGGTGATGATGATGTCACAGAAAACAGCCAATGTATACGCGCGAATCGAACCTGATGTAAAAGAACAGGCGGAAAGCATTCTTTCCGCGTTGGGGCTTCCCGTCTCAAATGCGATCAATATGTTTTATAAGCAGATCATCTTAACCAAAGGGATTCCGTTTCAGGTGGTGCTGCCATCACCAAGACCGCTCACGTTGACTGAGTTAAGCGAGAACGAACTGTCAGAAGAACTGGAGAAAGGGTATGCGGATATGAAGGCGGGAAGGACAAAACCTGCAAAAGCCGTCTTCGCCGAAATCCGCAAACAGGCGAAATGAAAAAGTTTACAGTAGTTATTGCAAATGAAGCTGCGGCGGATTTACAGGGGATATATGACTACATAGCCTATGAACTCCTGTCTCCCGAAAACGCAGATTCCCAATTAACCAGACTGGAGAAAGCAATAGAGGAATCCGCTTCATTTCCGGAAAAGTATCGTCGCTACGAAACAGAGCCTTGGCGCAGCAGGAATCTGCGATACTTTCCTGTTGATAATTTTTGTGTTTTTTACATTCCGGATGCCATCAAAAAGACAGTCACGATTATCCGTGTAATCTATGGCGGCAGAGACATTAACAAAGAGTTGAACAGAGAGTACGAACAGTAAAAGAAAAGCACAGGAGAGATAACAAATGGAAATATAACTGGTACCCGTCAATGCGGATAACAGGGAGGCGTTGTCATCGTGCTGCATTCCTAAAAGGTGTATCGGGAGGAATTGAACAAGGGCTAAACGCAGATGCCTATGTGGAACGAGATAACTGTAAGATCTATCAGCGATATCCTCTGCGGGCAGGAAGATTTGCGGTAGGCGAGGCCGGATGATTAACCGTTTTTATATTGCTTTATTTATGATACAATCGGTTTGGTACATGATGTTTTGTTTGTGGTATATTGCGACAGAGATAACAAAAGAACGGGCGATGTCGATATCCGCATGATTTCCGCGAGACGGGCGACAAAGTACGAAATAGAGGCATATAACAACAATGTCAGCGGCAGGAGGTAGGCGCAAATGGCAGAGGTGAGATACTCGATACACAAAGGCCAAAAACCGACACAGGAACAGATTGAGATGATAGAGGCAGCCCGTGAACGCGGATATGTTTATGATGAGGATGCCCCTGAAACGGATCCGATAGAAACACCGGAAAGATATGCCGCCATGATGAAAGCTGTTGCGGAACGGAATCGAAGAATTGCGGAAATGGCTAAAGCACCGGCGTGATGTGCTTTTCAGCGCCAAGAGGTACTTTCGGATCGTGGGAACCGCAGGACGCAGCCACATCGGGAGCTGCTTCGCTGCGGTATTTTTGCGTCCGTTTGCAACAACAAAAAGGATCATACACTGATAGCACAGGATAAAGGAGATGATAACAAATGGAAATAAAACTGGTACCCGACACAACTCTCTGGTATGGCATCAACGTCAAAGAACGTCTGCGGATCCGGGAGAAAAAAGGGTACGGCGTCAGCATGGCGGTCTCCGACGGAGAGGATCAGGAGATTTACTGCGCCGGAAGCGGCAGATACGGGCAGGATTTTCCGGTGACTCCGGATATGCTTTTTCAGGCAGGCTCCGTATCAAAACCCGTGTTTGCGCTGACGCTTCTGCGATTTGCGGACAAGGGACTGATTGACATTGACGCGGACATCTCCGGAGTCATTCCGGAATACACGAAAATACCGATGACCTTCTCCGCGCTGCTCAGCCATACAGCCGGCTTCAACCTGCATGGCTTCCCCGGCTACCGGGCGGATCACGCGCCGTTTCGCTTGGAGGACGTGCTGGACGGCAAAGGAAAAACGCCGAAGCTGCGCAGAATCAGACCCTGCGGCAAGCAGTACATGTATTCCGGCGGCGGCATCACGCTGGCGGAGCTGGCCTTCACACGCATCACCGGGCTGACGCTGCGGGAGGCCTTCCAAAAAGAAGTGGCTGAACCTCTCGGTCTGACCCGCACCGGCTTTTTCCAACCGCTCGACGAGGATCTTGCAGACAACGCCGCCTTCGGCGGAAGACTCGGCCTCAAGGAGGATGCCGCCCGCGGCTGGCATTATTATCCGGAGCACGCCGCCGCGGGCTTATGGTCCACGCCGACGGAGCTGGTGAAGATCGGGCTTGTGCTTTCGAAAAGCTATCGCGAGGGCGGCCTTCTCAAACAGGAGACCGCGCGGCGCATGCTGACGCCGGTCATGGACAACTACGGGCTTTGTGTTCACAGATTCCGAGGCGACATCGGCTACCACGACGGATGGAACGAGGGCTTTTTGACGACCTGGATGTTTTCACTGCGGGAGAATTTGTCGGTGGCAGTGATGTTCAACCGCTCCACGGAAGAGATGGATTGGAAGCAGTCCTATATCGCCATCGAGCTGTTCCAGACCGTCGAGGAAGCCATGGCCGGGGAAGAAGACCGGGCGGACTGGGCGTCGTACTGCGGCAGATACGAGCAGCTGTATGAAGACTTCCGGCTGGACGAAGTCTTTATGAAGGACGGGAAGCTGTACGCGAAGTACATCGACGAAGAAGACGGTGTCAAAACCAGTCAGCTTTATCCCATCGGGGAAAAGACCTTCGGCCGGAAAGGCGGCTTTACCAGGCTCACCTTCGGCGAAAACTGCCTGACCATCAACGACCAGGCGACTTGCAGGAAGTTGTAAGCGGAAGGGGGTTGACAGAAAGAAAACCATGCCGTAGAATCTAATTAAAATTATTTTGAAATAGGTACGGCAATGGCAAAGACAAACATTTTCAAAATACTGTCGGATCAGCAGCGCAGGGACATCCTTACCATGCTGAAGGACGAAAGAATGAACGCGGGAGAAATTGCCGAAGCGCTCGGCATATCTCCCGCGGCTTTGTCTTATCATCTGAAACTGCTGAAGGAAGCGGATCTGGTGATGGAGTACAAACAAAAAAACTTCATTTACTATGAGATCAACACGAGCGTATTTGACGAACTGATTTTATGGGTCAGCCAATTCGGAGGGAACAAAACATGAAAAAAGCGTGGATCATCACCGCCCTGATTTGGGTCATTACGGCTTTCGCCATGACGATGCTTCCGGACGAGATCCCCCTGCATTACAATTTTGAAGGGGAGATTGACCGCTGGGGCTCCAAATACGAATCGTTTTTGTTCCCCGCAATCGCGGCCCTGTCCGCGGCGATCTTCTATTTCGTAATGAGAAGTATCGAAAAAAAGGGCAGCAAGGCGGAACCGGATTCCAGGGAAGCTGCAGAGGCAAGGGCAAACATGAAAGTGCTGGGCATCATCGCCACATGCACGCAGTTGTTCTTTACGGTCATGCAGTGCTTCATTTTGTACGACGCGTATCGGAACGCGGCCGCAGAAAACACTGCCGCGGCGCCGGGCACCGGGATCGGAACCGCCATGATCGTGATGATGGGCGTTCTGTTCCTGATTCTCGGAAACATGATGCCCAAAGCGAAGATGAACCGCGCCGCGGGCGTCCGCCTGAAGTGGAGCATGTACAATGACAACACCTGGAGAAAGAGCAACCGCTTCGGCGGAATCGTCCTGATGCTGACGGGCGCAGCCATCATCCTGACCGCGCTTCTGGCCAACTTTTCCGCGGCGCTCATTCTGCTGCTTGTGTTGTCGGTTATGAGCGGCGTTGTCGTTACGCTGTATTCCTACAAGGTGTATCGGGAGGAACTGAACGCCGCTAAAACGTCGTGATCAGGCAAGCTCCCCGATCAGGTAAGGGAGCACGGGCTCGAACTTGACGCCGTACCAGTGGGTTTCGTCGTCAATCGTGTTCTCGATGCAGCGCACCGTGTATTCCGCGGCGATGCCGGCCGCGTCGTAAGCGCTCTTCCCCTGCATGAACGCGCCGACAAAGGCGGAGGCGTAGACATCGCCCGTGCCGTGGCTGTTCTTCGAAATCTTACGGTGCTCGTAGTAAGACTTCGTTCCGTTTTCGTAGACCATGACGCCGGTGGTGTCTTCCTTGAAGCTGACACCCGTCAGGATGACCGTCTTCGCGCCGGTCGCGGCAAGGCGCTTCAGCAGATCGTCGATATAAGCCTCGTCGTAGCTTTCCCTGTATTCCGCGCCGGTCAAAAAGCAGGCCTCCGTGATGTTCGGCAGGATGACGTCGGCGACGGCAATCAGCGTTTTCATCGCATCGACATATTCGTTGTCAAAGGCCGGATAGAGCTTTCCGTTGTCCGCCATGGCGGGGTCAATGAAGCTGACAAATTCCGGCGCGTTCAGCGTGGTCAGCATATCCTTCACATAGCCGATCTGCTGCGTGCTGCCGAGATAACCGGTGTAGATCGCGTCGAAGCGGATCTTTTCTTTCTGCCAGTGCGCACAGATGCCCGGCATATCCTCCGTCAGGTCGCGCACCGTAAAGCCGGTGAAGCCTGCGGTATGCGTGGAAAGCACTGCGGAGGGCAGGATGCAGGTCTCATGACCGGTGGCCGAAAGAATGGGAAGCGCGACGGTGAGCGAGCACTGTCCGACACAGGAAATGTCCTGCACGGTTAAGATTTTTTTGTACGACATGGCGTTTTCTCCTTTTCATGGATGCAAGGCGGATCCGCAAGACCCGCCGGTTTCGCAGTTGTTGTTATCCAGTGGTGATCATCTCGGCGTCCACCAGGTGCATGTATTCCAGCCCGTCCGCTTCATCGACATACAGCTCAAAGGTGCCGGTGACGGTGATGGGGTCTCCGAGTTCCGGGTAATCCTCCGGGTAAGAGTAATCCCCCTCGCGGACAAATTCGATGCCCTGCGCACAGCAGGCCAGCGCGTCCTCGATCAGACAGGCATAATAAATCGCGTCCTCCTCGGTCATGCTGTAAGCAAGAACAAAGGAACCGTTCATGCGGATTTTCTTTCCGACGTACTCGTCCGGAAAATAGACCATGTTGGAGACCTCGGCATAGATCATGTTGCTGTTCATCTTCGTCAGGTCAACATCAATGCCGTCCTCCGTTCCGTTCAGCGTCGGCGCGGCTGCTTCCGTCGGGATGCCGAGACCGAAGTTGCCGTCGGTGTCCGGGCCGTCCGTTTCGTCGGCTTGCGTCTTTTCGGAGCTTGTGCCCGGTGTGTATTCCGGCGGCGTCTCCTGATAATTGGTCGGCGGCATGAGGCCGTCCTTTGACGCTTCCTCCGCCGCGATCAGCTGATCGATGGTATTGTTGCCCGTGTTTGCCGTGCCGTGTGCCATTTCCGGACTGTCACTGCCACAGGCGGACAACAGGGCCGCTGCCAAAACGGCGCATATTGTTAAATGAAGTGTTCGTTTCATTCGCGTTTCCTTTCTCTTATGCCACAACCCTTGCGCGTCCCTGCAAAAAGCCGGCGGCGGTAAACAGGCCGAAGGCCAGCACATCCACGGCTACAATGGTGGAGCCGACCGGCGTGTCCGCAAAAATCGAAACGATCATACCGATCAGCGCGCAGACAACACCGGTGACCGCGCTGCAGACCGTGACGGAAAAAAAGCTTTTGTAGACACGCATGGCGGAAAGGGCCGGGAAGATTACCAGTGCGGAAATGAGGAGGGAACCGACCAGATTCATCGCGAGGACAATGATCACGGCGATCGTGACGGCGATGATGAGGTTGTAAAGTCCTGCCTTCGTTCCGGACGCACGTGCAAAATTCTCATCAAAGGTAACATCAAATATTTTATGGTAAAAGACGACGAAAATCAATACGACCACGACGGAAAGCACGCTGCACAAAATGACATCTGTCGTCGTGAGCGTCAGGATGGATTGGGAGCCGAAAAGCGTGCTGCACACATCCCCCGAAAGGTTGGAGGAGGTGGAGAAAATATTCATCAGCAGATAACCGAAGGCGAGCGCACCGACGGAGAGCATCGCCACCATCGCGTCCCCCTTGATTTTGGTACGCGTGCCCGCGCGCAGCAACAGCACCGCGCAGAGGATCGTCACCGGCAGCACAAGAAACATCCGGTTGGTGAGCTTCATCACGCTGGCGATCGCGATCGCGCCGAAGGCGACATGCGAGAGGCCGTCCCCGATGAAGGAAAAGCGTTTTAGCACCAGCGTCACCCCGAGGAGCGAGGAACACAGCGCGATCAGCACCCCGACGATCAGGGCGTTGCGCACAAAGGAATACGAAAGGTAATAGGCGAGTTGTGCAAACATCTTATTTCTCCCCCCGCTCTTTTTTTCCGGAAAGAAAACGCCGGCCGGGCTGGCTGTTCAGGTAATCTTTTTTGGAACCGAAAAAGGTGATGTCGCCGATGTGCAGGATGTGCGTGGCGTATTTCACCGCGGCTTCCACATCATGCGAAATCATGATGATTGTCACGCCTTCCGCGTGCAGGGAAGCGATCAGCTCATACAGCTCCTGTGTGACCGCCGGGTCAAGCCCCGTCACGGGCTCGTCCAGGAGCAGCAGTTTTTTCGTGGCACAGAGCGCCCTGGCGAGAAGCACGCGCTGCTGCTGTCCGCCGGAAAGATCGCGGTAACAGCGTTTTGCGAAGTCGCTGATGCCCATCCGGCGCATCTGCGCTTCCGCTTCCTGCTTTTCTTCGGCTTTATAAAACGGCCGCAACCCCATCCGTCCCTGGAAGCCGCTCAACACAACCTCGCGGACGGAGGCCGGAAAATCCCGCTGAATATCGGTCTGCTGCGGCAGATAACCGATTTCGGAACGGCTCAAATCCTCGTCGAAGATGATGTAGCCGTTCATCGGCGCGATCAGCCCGAGCAGGGTCTTCACCAGCGTCGATTTGCCGCTGCCGTTTTCGCCGACGATGCAAAGGTAATTGCCCGCGTTCACCGCAAAGTTCAGGTTCCGCAGGACAATGTCCTTTTCGTAGCCGACCGTTAAGTTTTGTACACTGATCTGTGACATGCTACGAACACTTAGCAGGCGTCCTGTGCCTGCTTACGTGTGAGTGTACATCCCGACACTTGGCGAGGTTCTGTCGAGCTTAGTGTCGGGATGTTACCCCTGAAACAGTTTATCATTTCAATGCCTCCTTTATCACGGAAAGATTCTGTTCCATCACGGAAAGGTAGGTGGTGCCGTTTGCGGCGTCCTGTGTGGTCGTCGACTGCATGGAGTCGAGGCTGAGGATCGTGCTCTCCTTTGCGCCCGCGCTTTCCAAAACGGTGTCGGCGATTTTGGCATCCGAGCCCTCGATCGTCAGGACGTGGGGCAGGGAAAACTCCTTTACCTTTTCCGCGAGAAAGGTGATGGTCTCAAAGCTCGCCTCCGTTTCCGCGGCGCAGCCCGAAAAGGCCGCATAGCAGGTGAGGCCGTAATCCTCCGCGAGATAGCGGAAGGGGAAACGGTCGCAGAACAGAAGCATGTCCCTTGTGCCGGACGCGACCGCCGCGCGGTATTCCGCGTCCAGTGCCGAAAGCTGCGCCGTGTAATCTTCCGCGTTCTTCCGGTACTGTTCCGCGTTTGCGGGATCCTTTGCCGCGAGCGTATCCGCGATCTGCGGGACGAGGTACATCGCGTTCTGCAGGGAGAGCCAGATGTGCTCGTCATATTCCGTTTCGTGGTCATGGTCTTCGTCGTGATCATGGTCGTGATCTTCATGGTCGTGATCTTCATGGTCGTGATCTTCATGATCGTGATCCTCATGATCCCCATCATCATGATCGTGGTCATCATGGTCATGATCGTCATCATGGTCATGATCGTCATCATCATGGTCTTCGTGATCATGATCGTGTTCCGTCTCCTGCATTCCCTCCAGCAGTTCTTCCTCGCGGGCGCGGTCTTCGCCCAGCAGCTCCAGGAGATTCAGCGCGACAAGCTCCGGATTGGAAGATTCCGCCAGCGCGCTTTTCACCCATTCGTCGGATTCGCCGCCCACATAAATGAAGACATCACAGGAGGAAATCTTCATCACGTCGGAGGCCGTCGGCTGGAAGCTGTGCAGATCGACGCCACTACCAAGGAGAAAGGTCAGCTCCGCCTCCGTCTCTTCGCCGAGAATGTTCTTCGTCCAGTCATAGAGCGGAAAAATCGTCACGATGACGGACAGTTTGTCCTTATTTGCCTGAGCCGAACCGCCGGGATTGCCGCCTTCGGACCCGCCGCAGGAAGTAAAAAGGAACAGTGCCGCAAGAAGAAGCGCGGACAGTCTGCGACCGATCCGCATACCGCTGTGTTGTTTTGTGTTTTTGTTGTTCATCATATCCTCTCCGAAAATGTGTGTTGCTCGCCGCTGATCGCGGCGTATTTACGCGGACGCGCAGGCGGCACAGGTGCCGTAAAATACCGTGCGCATCGCGTTCAAGGCAAAGCCGTGGTCCTTCTTCAAATGTGCGCCGATCTGTGCCAGCTCGTCACAGTGCATGTGGATGAGCGTGCCGCAGACATCGCACTTGCAGTGGAAGCAGGTTCGCTCCGACCCGTGCGCCTCATGTCCGATGTACTCGAAGCAGGCGGGGGATGTGGCGTCGATGATGTATTTGCCGACAAGCCCCTCGTCCACCATGCGCTCCAGCTGCCTGTAAACGGTGGTCGTGCCGATCTTTGCCCCCTTCGACTGCAGGTGCAGACAGACGTCCTGCGCAGTCACGTGTCTGCCCTTCACGGAGGCAAGGTAATCCAACAGCTCTTCGCGTTGCTGGGTGCGGTATTTGGCTTTGACGGTCATGGGAACCTCCCCTTGCAAATGTTGCGGCTATTTAAAAATGAAAACCGTTTTCAAATTATAGGGGAGGAGGATGCGTTTGTCAAGGGTCTGATTGCGATTATTAAGCACTTTACGAAAATGAAATCCATTGATTGCTATTTGATTCAATTTGAAATATAATTGATTCAAAAGGAGGTAAATATGATGAAAACAATTAGTATCCGATTGGAAGACCATGATTACAGCCTGCTGAATGATATCTTGAAAAGCATGGGGCAGACAAAGCAGACCTTTTACGAAACCTATACAAAGACGGTACTGCGTCTGCGCAAGATTCCGTTTATCATCGAAGCGGACGAGGATCCTTTCTACAGCGAGGAGAACATGGCCGAACTAAAGTGTCGAATTGCGGATATGAATGCCAAACGTAATATTTCGGAGCATGAACTGGTTGAGGTTGACTGACGAGAAAAACAGGCTTGTCTTCCGGATCACCGACGAGGGAATGGAAATCGTCCAATGCGGTTCGAACTACGGAGATGAATAATCAGTAAAAGCAACTCATATAGCAGCCGTTTCCCGAATCCCTCCGTCCTCCACGTGAAGAACGCGGGTCGCGATGCGACGGATAAAGGTCTCGTCGTGGGAGACAAAGAGCATCGTGCCCTCGTACTCGCGGAACATGTTTTCCAGCGCCTCGATGGAGGGCAGATCCAAAAAGTTGGTCGGCTCATCCAGCGCGATCACGTTAATGTCACTGACAAAGAGCATGGCGAAGGAGAGCTTGATGCGCTCCCCGCCGGAGAGAACGCCGACGCTCTTTTGCATATCCCTTGCGGACAGCAGCATGCGGGAGAGAATCATCCGCGCAATATCCTCCCGCTGGATGCTGTGTGCCATCATGTTTTCCAGAACGGTTTTTTCGGGATTCAACTGCGAAAGGTTCTGCTCAATATAGCCGATCTTCGCTTTCGGAACGACATAGACACCCTCGCGGTCCCGGATGAGGTGCAGGAGCGTCGTTTTGCCCGCCCCGTTTTTTCCGGTAATCGCCACACGTTCCCCGCGCCCGATCTGAAAGGACGCGTCCCGGAAGATTTCCGTGCCGTCCGGATAGGCAAAGGAAAGATGCTCCGCGCTGATGACAATCCGGTTTTCCGGCGGATCCGTCAGGCGGAAATCCGGGCGAATGCGGGCTTCTTCCTTCGGTTTTTCCTTCACTTCCATGTGTTCCATCCGCATGAGGATATTGCGGGCGGCCTTTTCCTTGCTGCGCGCCTTATCCTCCGGCTTGCGTTTTGAACCAAAAGCGATGGCCTTTGCCTCGCTTGAGGAAAGATGGCGCGGCTTCTTCTCCATCCGCCGCGCCTGATCTTTCTTTTCGCGGTAAGCGCTTTTTAAGCGCTTCATCTCCGTGTTGTACTGCTCGTATTCCGCCCATGCGCGTTCGGTCGCCGCTTCCTTCAGCCGCAGATAGTCGTCGTAATTGCCGTCAACGCTTTTCAGCGCACCGTCCTCAATGGCGATGATGCGCGTGCAGACCGCGTTCATCAGTGCGCGGTTGTGGCTGATCAAAAGCAATGTCGGCACGCGCAGCAGCTTTTCCGTCAGGAGTTTGATGCCCTCGCTGTCCAGGTGGGAGGTCGGCTCATCCAGCATCAGCAGCGGCCGTTCCGCGCTGAACACCTTTGCCAGTCTGAGCCTTGTTTCCTCTCCGCCGCTGACATGTTCCCGGAACGCCCGGTCTCTGACGCCAAGCAGACTTAAGTGCCTGCCGTCGGCATCCGCCCCGGACGTTCCGGCTTCTTCCTCGCCAAACTGCCGGAAGAACAGCAGCTCACAGTTGCGCGCAACGCGCCCTTTGTCCGGTGCAAGCTCTCCCGCAATCAGCCTAAGCAGCGTTGTCTTGCCCGCGCCGTTTGCGCCCACAAGTCCGATCTTTTCTCCCTCATGGATGCGCAGGCTGTCAAAGTGCAGCACCTCCTGCTCTCCGAAGCCGACGATGATGTTTTCCGCTGTGATATAGTTTCTTTCCGACATAAAACTCCTTGTACGTGTTGCAGACGCGACGGTGCTACGCCTTCACCACCTGTTTGCGGTAATTGTAAATGATACCGCCCTCCGCGCTTACGTGCCGGAACCACTCAAAGCCGCGCCCGGTCAGTTCATCGTCCGGCGCCGTCCGTTTGAATTCGTCCTCGCCGTTGCACACCACAAGCCAGCCCTGATGCTTCGTCACGCGCGTCATCTCGGCGATTTCTTCCTCATAGAAATCTCCGACGACGTGCCCGCTACAAACGATGTCGAAGGTGTCGTCCTCATAGGGAAGATTGCAGACCTCACCGTCCAGCACCTTGACGTTTGAGATTCCTTCCGCTTTGATTTTGTCCCGCATGTATTCCCGCAGGCGGTCGCAGGGTTCGCTGGCGTAGACGTGTTTTGCCTTTTTCGCGGCGGCAAAGGCGAGCCGGCCCGTACCGCTGCCCACATCCAGGACGATTTTCCCGGTGACATCCACAAGCTCATGCAAATACTTTTCGTTCCAGTTGCGGATGTAGTTCACCCGGTTCATGACCTCGGGATAGGCATACACAACAAAGGTCTCATGCGCCTGAAGGATATAGGTTTCCGCGTCCCGCAGTTCCTGTTCCGACCAGCCGGGATCGGGAATCTCCTCCAGTTCATCCAGAAACGCACGGCACTCCGGTGCTTTCTCCCGTACAAATTCCCTGACGTGAGGGTAGCGGTGAAGCGCTTTGGCCAGTTCGGTTTTGTAATCCCTGCCGCCGGATGGGAACCAGTTGTAGCGGCTGCAATCCGTGAAAATCCACCGGAACACCCAGCGGTCCAGCAGCAAAAAGCTGTTCATTGTATATTCGTTTGCGTCAATCCAGTTGTAATTGCTTATACCGTTCTCCCTTTTTTCCAATTCATTGTTGTTTTGCTTGTTTTTGGACATAGAAAAACCTCCGTCGTCCTGTGCATGCGCACGCGAGATTTCAAAGCGCGCAGACATGCTCTCCTTGCATGACAGAGGCCGATGATCCGGGGAATCGTTGCGCCACAAAAAAGGAACAGGCGCTACGGTATGAAAAAGAAGGTTTTATTTCCGGCGGACAATCATGCCACTGTCACCCGTGTACAGTTTCCCTGAATGGATTTTGATGGTCATGATGATCCCCCCCTTCTCAAAGTGTTTATAACAACAAAGCCATCATAGCAGTAGCAAGCGGGAAGTGTCAAGTACGGAAAAGGTTCTATGGGCGTGTGAAATGTGATAAAATTAAAATAGTTATATACATGACGGAGACATATCAATGAAAGATGCTATGACAAAAGAACAGGCGTGGGCTTTTGCAATGGGGCTCATCAAAGTGGATGACCTGGAACCGACACCGGATTTTCTGGAGATGATCGAGCGGGAAAAAAGGGATGAACTCACAATGGATGATCTTTATCTCTATCTGAACAGAAAATACGGTGTAAAGGAAAAATTGGCAAATGCGTGATCCCTATCTGTATGAGAATAGTGAGGTTCTTCGAAACAAGCTGGGATTAAAGACACAGAAAGAACTGGATGATGCGGAAGCAGACTATGTTGTCTGCAAACTGCGTCAACTGGTGACGGATCCGATCCCGGGAGATTATTATCATACCCATCTTTTGGCAATGCATCGTTTCCTGTTTGAGGATTTATTCGACTGGGCAGGAGAATTCCGGCGTATCAATATATTCAAGTCTGAAAGGGTTCTTGCCGGTCTGTCTATTGATTATTCGGACGCATTTGATGTTGCGCGTGACACGGAAAACTGTCTTGTTGATATGCAGAAGAAGCAATGGGTAAAGATGTCGTGTCAGGAAGCAGCAGAAGAGATGTCGGAATCACTTGCAAGGCTATGGAAGATTCATCCTTTCAGGGAAGGTAATACAAGAACCGTCATCACTTTTTGTTGCCAGTATTCTGACAAGGTCGGATTGAACCTTGACCGGATGCTTTTTGAAAAGAACAGTAAATATGTGAGAGATGCACTTGTGGCGTATAACGCGGTTTTTCACGATGCGGGAGACCTGTCACAGAAGGAACACCTAATCCGGATTGTAAAGGATGGAATTCGGGGGAAGGAACAGAAATGAGTGATAAAAAATACTATCTTGATGAAATTGTCATTCCCGGCATAGAACCGTCTGAGGAGTGGAAAGAGTACGCCAAATTGGAGAGAGAAGAAAAGGCTTCGCCGGAGGACGCACGGCGACTTCTGCACGAGATATATCACGCAAAAAACGATGGCGTTCTCGTCCCGTAATTATCGGTCTTGAACTGACCGTTTTGCTCATTATCTCTCTTTTTTTTTACAGGTAATACACCAGATTCAAACTGTCCGCTGCTTCCTCATCGATATAACCGCTGTCGACAAATCCTGCCTTCTCATACAGGTGCAAAGCGGCTGTGTCATCTTTTTTCACACAAACCTCAACCATATCGAAGGCATGCTCCTGTTTCAGTGATGAAAGGAGCTGCCCGAGGGCGCTTGTCCCATAGCCCCGGTTTTGATGGCGCGCATCAATCATCAGCTGCTGCAGATCATAGCAGGCAGGCTCCTCCTTCAAATCCCGCACCAGCAGTAATCCGACCAATTCATTTTGTACCTGCACGGCATATACTCTGGCGCGGTCGGCACGAAACACATATCCCCTTGCGAGAATGCCCGCGGCATCCGCCACAAAGCTGCGCTGACTTTCCGCGACGCGAAGGGACATCGCTTCCAAAAAGTTACTTTCATTCACTTCCGTCAATGTGACATCTTTGTGTTTGGACATAGAAAAACCTCCGTCGTCCTGTGCATGTGCACGCGAGATTTCAAAGCGCGCAGACATGCTCTCCTTGCATGACAGAGGCCGATGATCCGGGGAATCGTTGCGCCACAAAAAGGAACGGGCGCTACGGTATGAAAAAGAAGGTTTTATTTCCGGCGGACAATCATGCCACTGTCACCCGTGTACAGTTTCCCTGAATGGATTTTGATGGTCATGATGATCCCCCCTTTCTCAAAGTGTTTACAACAACAAAGCCATCATAGCAGTAGCAAGCGGGAAGTGTCAAGTACGGACCGGATATTTGGACTGACGAGTTGCTTTTTCCAGCGGTTTCTGTATGATAGTAGGTATCGGTGAAGAAGCGGAATCATCCGCATACCAAATGTACGGCAGAAAGGAAAGTGAATGAACCTGCAGGATATTATCGGGCCGGTGATGGTCGGTCCGTCGTCTTCGCATACGGCCGGCGCGGCCAGGATCGGGCGGGTGGCGTTCAAGCTGCTCGGCGAACCCGTGGCGCACGCGGACATCACGCTGCATGGCTCCTTCCACACCACGGGCAAGGGGCACGGCACGGACAAGGCGATTGTCGCGGGGCTCATGGGCTTTAAGGTGGATGACCCGCGGATTCCGGAGAGCTTTGCGGCGGCGAAGGAAGCGGGGCTGACCTACCGCTTCCTGCACGCGGATCTCGGCGCGGAGGTGCACCCGAACACGGCAAAGCTCGCGCTGAAGGGAAAAAGCGGCAAGGAAATGACGGTGGTGGCTGCGTCCGTCGGCGGCGGCAGGATTCATGTGACGGAGCTGGACGGCCTCGCGGTTTCCTTCTCCGGCGATCTGCCGACACTCGTCATTCACCACATGGACCAGCCGGGCAAGATCGCGGAGGTGGCGACGCTTTTGGAGCGGAAAAAAATCAATGTCGCGTCCATGCGTCTTTATCGCGCGAGGCGCGGCGGCAATGCCG
This sequence comes from Lachnospiraceae bacterium, assembly GCA_017551665.1. Classification (GTDB taxonomy): domain Bacteria; phylum Bacillota; class Clostridia; order Lachnospirales; family Lachnospiraceae; genus Butyrivibrio. The sequence continues at coordinate 610 of JAFZLB010000008.1, read as the reverse complement.
TCATGGTCTTTGAGTGTGACCAGGAAGTACCCGCGTCGGATGTGCAATGGCTCTCGGAGCAGGAAGCCACCGTACGCGTCATATATCTCAGTCAGTCTCGTGCGGGAGGTGCTGCCGTCCATGTATGATTCACTTGCACAGATCGTAGAAAGCGCGGAGCGGACGGGGCTTTCCTTCTGGGAAACGGTCCGCGACGAAGACTGCAACGAAAGCGGGCAGACGCCGGAGGAATCCGCAAAGGAGCTTCTGCGTATGTACCGCGTGATGAAGGAATCCGACGCCGCGTATGACCCGGCCCTGCGCTCGGACAGCGGCATGGTCGGCGGGGAAGGCGCAAAGCTGGCGGCTTATCTGGACCAGGAAGGCGAAGACGCGCTGCTCGGCGCCTTTTCCGGCAAGGTCTGTCAGCGGGCGCTGCAGGTGGCGGCTTCCAATGCCTGTATGCGGCGCATTGTCGCGGCACCGACCGCGGGCAGCTGCGGCGTATTGCCGGCGGTGCTCATTTCCATGGAAGAGCGTTACGGCCTTTCGGAAGACGAGATGGTGAAAGCGCTTTATGCCGCGGGCGGCATCGGCGGCGTGATCGCTGCCAGAGCTTCGCTTTCGGGCG
>JAFZLB010000068.1 GCA_017551665.1 Lachnospiraceae bacterium | reverse complement strand
TCTGTCTGTCTATATGCTTTCATTATCGCCGTCTTCATCTGTCCGTTTTCCCTAAGCTGTCAGTCTTTCCGTATCCGGCCCGGTTTCCGTCCCGTGACATTGCACAAAACATGCTATCATCGTGTCATGACACGATGATAGCATGTTTTTCACCGATGTACACCCTACAAATGGGGGGTTTTTTGACATTGACGCGACCCCATTTTTTTTACCATAAGCCCTTGCTTATTCAAGCAATGGCTTCAGCGCGGGCATCGCGCCCAGAAGCGCGTTTCGTTCTTTCTCTTGAAGAAAAACGGGATTCAACTTGCGTTTGGAATACTTTAAGTAAGTTCCGTCGGTTTTTTGAACGAGTAGAGCGGTGAAATACTGTTCCCAACTGAAATACTCCGTACTTTCAATAAAGTCCTCCGGGTGTGAAAGAATCTCCGTGACTTCGCGGTCTTCGATCAGCCCGGAGCTAAGGATGCTCCATTCGAAGGATTCCGGTAAATACAGTGCGATGTGCTGCCCCGCATCCATGAGGCGTTCCATGTTTTCCATCTCGGCGCCAAACGCCGCGCCGTCCGCAATCACCAGCATGGTATGACCGTCGGTTTCTTTTCTTACGAGCGCGGGGATCGATGACTTTCCACCGGCGCTGACGCAGGAAAGACGGTTCTGAAACACTGCTTCAAAAAACGAAAACCCGGCGTTGGAGTCCTCAATGACCGTCTTTTCCGCATGTGAAAGCATGTCGGAAGGAACATTACCATACAGATGATACAGTTCGTTGTAGGTTTTTTTCAGCCCCGCGTATTTTGCGGAAGTGCGGATACCGTAGATTTCATCCACACTGTATGCGAGATTCGGAAGGGAATCACGTGCAATGATCACAAAGTAGTTGTCGGACGACCGGACGGCACGCGCAAATGCTTCGGATGTCACAAAGGTATTTCCTTCATCAATGAAAATGATGCTTTGTGACAGGGATTGCAGACTGTGTTCCCATTGAACGCTGTCCAGAACGATGCAGGGTCTTTCACATTGCAGTGTTACGCCGCTGTCACCGTTTTGCCGGCTGAACGCACGCAGCATTTCCAAAAGCTGTGTTTTTCCGGTCGCGCTGTCACCGCGAATGATCGTGATATTTCTGCGAACGGTAAATTCATACCGGATGCGTCTGTTCTCTATTATTATGTGGTATTTGCCCTTCAAGCGAAGCCTCCGTCATACATAGTCGATCGCGGCAAAAACATAGTCGCGAAAGCTGTGTACGGTCTGCCCTGAATTCAGTATATGGATTTCAAGCGGTGAAAAATCAAACTTCATGATGTTGTGCAAGGTGACCGTAAGATCCTTCTTTTTTGCGATCTCCAAAATCCATTTGGCGCAATTATCACCGCAGGCGGAAGCGTTGAAAATCCGTCCGCTTTCATCCAAGGCCATGAGAATCAGCGTCTTCACACCTCCCGATAATTCCCTGGGGGTAATCGGTCCCAAAACAGGAGAATCAATCACGCGCGTGCTGATGACCTCGGAACGGTCAACGTCAAGTATCATCTCCTTCACGAAATCCGTTGTGATCCAGTCATCGTCGTATTGGTTCAGGAAATATGTGGCGGGATCATACACCTCCCCGTCCATGCTGCCAAAGTGTATGTGAAGCATCTGTCTTCTCCGTAGGGTGTTGTTTTATCAGTCTTATTGTACAGTTTTCGGGGGTCTGTTGCAAATACCGGCTTCGTTTCGGAAAAAAAGTGCCGGGAGTTGATCTCCCGGCACGGCTTTTGTGCTCTTAGCGCTATCTTATGAAATCACAACAGGAAAAACCCTTCTTCCGTACCGTCCACCACAACGTACGCACGGCCTTCTTCCGGCTTCACATAGATCTCCGTGTTTTTCGGATCCTCATCCGGCAGTTGCCTGTCGTGTTTCAGATAGTTCGCCGCGTTTTCCAGTAATGTCTCCCGGTCGATGTCGATCTCGCCAAACTGAAGGACGAGTCGTTCCGCCGCGGGAGCGTCAATTACTTTTTTTTTGTGGTCTTCTTTGCGGCGGGCTTTTTCGCGACGGTCTTCTTTGCTGCCGGCTTCTTCGCGGCGGGCTTCTTCGCAGCCGTCGTCTTCTTTGCGGCCGTCGTCTTCTTTGCGGCCGTCGTCTTCTTTGCGGCGGGCTTCTTCGCGACAGTCTTCTTGACGGTCGTCTTCTTTGCCGTCGTTGTCTTCTTTGCGGCCGGCTTCTTCGCGACGGTCTTCTTTGCTGTCGTCGTCTTCTTCGCGGCGGGCTTCTTCGCGACGGTCTTCTTTACTGTCGTCGTCTTCTTGACGGTCGTCTTCTTTGCCGTCGTCGCCTTCTTCGCGGCCGGCTTCTTTGCGGCGGGCTTCTTCGCGGCTGTCGTCTTCTTCGCCGTCGTCGCCTTCTTCGCCGCGGGTTTCTTTGCTGCGGGTTTCTTTGCCGTGGTGGCTTTCTTGGTCGTGGTTTTCTTTACTGTTGTTGCCATAGTTTTTTTCACCTTTTCTTTCGTTGTTGTTGTTTCTTTGTCAGTTACTTTGGATTTATTTGTAACTGCGGGTTGCTTTTTCTCCGCCGCAGATTCAGCGCCTGATTTTTCCGGCGGTGCCGGAGCCGCACTGACTTTTTTGTTTTCTGTTTTAACGGATGTGATGTGACTTACGGGAAGAGTCGGGGCTGTTGCCGGACGTTTGATTGTCGCAACAATTTTCTCCTGTTGATTTTTTTTCCGGTCAGCCATGAATGCCTCCAAAATTTCTAATAATAAGTATTAACAAAAAAAGTGTAACGCAAAATGATTATATTGTCAACGGAATCTCGCGTTTCTTGTGATATTTTTTTATCGCAACACAAAATACACGATGACTGAATTTTTAGTTGTGATCCGCCCGTTCCTCCTTCAGTCTGCGCCCGTGATACAGAAGATTCAGAGTTTTGTCCCAGACACAAATGCCGCGTTCCGCACTTGTTTTTCTATTTCCAATTTCCATTCCGGGGCATTCAACGCGTCGCGTTTTGCGCCGCACGACGACAGGAGTGAAACAACATTCTCCGGCGAATGGTTGTTGGTTGTAAACATCTTCCGGAAAAAGAAACTAAACTGCTTCAGAGTAAATGGCACTATCTGGAGTCGTTGCATGACATCATCCTGCGAATACCAAATTCCTGTCCGGAACGTTTCAGCAGTGTTCGTATCAATTCGATTCGCAATGAAAAGTCCGTACACCGGCTTGTTGTATTCCGCGACCAGGTCGGCGACATGTCTGCGCACCGGTTCCCCTTCCATCGCTTCCTGACGACTGCTTTCAGATAATGTGACCTCTATCACAATCACACAGTCATTAAACTCCGCGACCAGATCCGGCATCCGACCAGGTGCCGTACTTACGGGCAAGAAATCCTGATCAATCTTAAAGTTTCTGACCTCATATGGCTTGTTTGCAAGACTGTCTATGGCAAGGAATGCCCTCCATAAACTCCATTCCAAATATGCAGGTGCTTCTGTCCGTGGGATTCGAATCTCTTCGTCTTCTGATACTCTTTTCTTGTCTTTCTTGCTCGCAATCAAGTCCATGTATTCCGCTATCTCTTCCCACTGCGATGCCTGAGCATTGGCATATGCAACTTCCTTCTGCTCAAAGATCAATTCCTCAATCTCATATCTCACCTGGTTGATCTGTGCTGGTGTATCCAACGGCTTCCCAGCAACAGAGTAAGAAATGTCATACGCCTTCAACTGCTCTAACAACTCACGCAAGACTTCATTTGCAACCTCCGAATTGTCTGTTGGCAACTCACTTCCCTTACAGAGGGTCCGATATAAATCGAGCGGCGACATATCAAAACTGAGCTCTTTTGATAGCTCCACCGCCAGTGCATACTTCTCCGGAATGAGTGATATGCCCTTTCCTTTCGCCTGAACCATGCCCGATGCCTTCAGGTAGCGGATATTCATATCTGCATAGTCCCGGAAGGTTCCTTCTGCACGTTTTTGTTCAACCGCACCGCGCGCATATAATTCCCGGTCAAATACTCTTTTTCGCTCTGCGCGTTCTCGTTCTTTGCGAAGACTTAGAATTCTATCGACCGTTTCTTTAACTCCATTTACTGGTGTTGTCGTTTGAACGATATACGCTATCTCCACGAAATTCAACACCGGCTCTAAGCCCCTCTGTTTAATTTCCACAAGGATCGCCATTGTCCAACAAAGAGGCGAAAAGGTTTTACCATCCTCCATCTCTGTCATAGGCGTCACCATGGCACGCAGAAAGCATTCTTGCATAGCCGGCACGGTTTCAGCACGAATCAAATCCCAACCTGACGGAGTGATCATATCGAGCGGGCCCAGGTCGTTTTGTGTAAAACCCATGGTCTGCTTTATTTCCGGATAAAGGAATCCGAGCTTACACATCGCCGCACGCCATTTGCGTCCAACGCTATTGGTTTTATCCTCTCCAAGGGACACAACGCCGCTCTTCCCTAACAGCTCGCGAAATGCAATATCCCCTTCAACCCTGCGAATATCGCCCTGAATGGCCGATTGTGAGTACGCAATCAAGCCGTCGCGTATCCGCATAGCACTCCTGACCGATGTGTTTCCTAATTGCCAAAACCCCATGGTTTTTCTCCTCGTCCTCTCAATAACCCACAAACAAATACTCTTGCACTCGGTTTCGGTTTGTTTTTGCCTCATTCTGATTACCAAATGAGTATGTGTAATCTATCGGCACAACCTCCACTCGCTCTTTGTACTTTGCCATAATTGCAACCATCTCGTCCTTTGTCGGAAGACTGTTGGATGAATATGATACAATCAATCTGCTGTCCTTAAACTTATGGAACAGTTTGTCAAAAGCCTCTGCCGCGCCTTTTCGTGTGGAAAAAGGCGTAGGATATGATTTGAATTTCTTGGTCTGTGTATGCTCCTGTATCTCTACACCTTTCCAATCACGGGCAAGTCCTTCAATAAAGTGATAGCGACGTACATATTCATTGTCAGATAGAGGGGAATAATACGGCGGATCAATATAAACCAGATCTGCCTGTGCTCGCAAATCCATCGCGTCTCCCCACTTTGACTGATTCTGCTGTCCGTTATCAAACACAGACGCATTAACTGCTTCTACCGCTTCCATAAACTGTTGCTCTAAAGACTTTTTCAAATCCTTCCTGCCGTCGTCATACCGATGTCCTGTATAGGTAAAGATGCCGCGTGGACGCTTCTTTGTGCAGGCCCGCATGAGCGCTGACATAGCAATGGCTCGCTTATATGGATCTCGAAGCGCCGCAATGCTATGTCTCATAGCGTCAATTAAGGCATTTTCCTCGTCGGTATAATACAGTCCCCGGAATGTATCAGAAACAAATCCATCTGTTTTAACATCTGTTCTCATTAAGCTGAGTGCTTCCCTCTCGCTCAAGCGGACAGTATTATTCTCGATCATTGCCTTTGCATACGTTGCAGACATTGCCATATAGTCATTACTGATGACCGCTTTTCCATGTGCTTTCAGCATATAGCCAACAACACCAGAGCCGGCAAACAAATCTATCGCTGTATTGAATTTGAACTGTGATGCCACAGACCAGATCTCTGATAACAGCTTGTTCTTGGACCCCATAAAACGTGTAGGTGGATACAGCGACACCTGCTTAGGCAACGCCTCCGGAACCACCCTGAATTGTGTCTTTTTCTTCGGTGGAATGGAAACAATCGCATCCTCTCCTTTGCGCTTTCCACCGTTACAGGAAATATGGCGTTTTGTCGGAACAACATCAATCGTAAACCGGCCATACATCTCATGGACCAACGGGTGGTTAGAATTCGTAAGAATCACGTGGCATCCCAATTCATGCAGACGCATGATTTCTTTAGCCAACTCTACATGGTCTTCCTCGTAAAACTGCTCTTTCGTATATCGCTTGAAATCTGCGTATTCAGAAACCGGAAGATACGGCGGATCTAAAAACACAAAGTCTCCCTCTTGAGCAATATCCCCAAGAACAGTCAAATAGTCACCGCAAATGATCTCAGTCTTGCTAAGCGCATCAGATGCAGCGCGCAGTGCGCCCTCATCACAAATATGCGGGGCCTTGTATTTCCCAAACGGAACATTGAACTGTCCCTTCCGATTCACCCTATACAATCCATTGAAGCACGTCTTGTTCAAGAAAATCATTCGTGCGGCAGCCTCTGCCGGTGAAAGTCTTTGCCATTCCTGCGAGCGAACCTCATAAAACATCTCTTGCGTATTTTGATACTTCCGCAGCTTCTTAATCACATCTTCGACATTGCTTGCCACCTGTGTATAGGTATTGATTAATTCCGGATTGCTGTCTGCAATAACAGAGTGCTCCGGCTGCAACGCAAAGAACACCGCACCTCCACCAACAAAAGGTTCAATGTAGCGCTCATATCTCCCAGGAACTCGTTTTTTTATTTCGCTCAACAGCTGTGTTTTTCCACCAGCCCATTTCAAAAACGGTTTGGCCGATGCCTCAACAACGCTGTATGACTCTAATGCTACTGCTGTTGCGCTTACGCTCATTGCACGACGCCCCCTGTCATCTCCATAATATCGCTGATGTCACAACGTAAAGCATTGCAAATCCGCACAAGGATGTCTGTCGTGACATTTTCGTTTTTTCCCAGTTTTGCCATGGATGTGTGACTGATTCCGGCGGCGGTACAAAGATCGCCTTTGTTCATGTCACGGTCTATCAGTAACTTCCACAGCTTCTTATAGCTTATTGTCATAACGAATACTCCTATCGCAAGATATAGTGGTTGGGACTTCTTCTATCTACTATACCTCGTGTTTTCCTGTTTTGCAATAGATATTTCCGCGTTCGCTGAGATTATTTCACTTTCTAAGGACAAACACATATTCATGTGCCAGCAAATAAAACCCTTTTTCGCGGTCTTTCCAATAGTCCTCCGAGCGGCAGTTGTGCTGCTCCTTGATTATGATCTCCCTCAGCTGAAACCCTGCTTCTGTAAACACAAGCATGGATTCCATTCCCAACGGAAGGACCCGCCCCTTACGCCGGATGTCGCCAATCATATACGCACAGTGGTGACGATATTTTAAAACTCTATACGCTTCCCCGGCAACATCGCGCATAGATTCCAAAAAGGACTCATAACCCAGATGAGATATATCACCTTCAACCTGCTCGCTGTATTTAATTATGTCCGCATACGGAGGATGCGTGCATACCAGATCAATGCTGTTATCTTTAATAAATGCTAAGTCTCTCGCTGTACCTTGTCTTATATGTATCCGGGGATTGGAAGGGCATTGAAATTCAAGATTATGCTTTGATATGCTGATGGACTTAGGATTGATGTCAACCCCGATGGCGTTTCTGTTCAACAGTTTCGCCTCGATCAATGTCGTACCGCTTCCTAAGAATTGATCCAGTATCCAGTCGTTTTCCTTAGAATACCGCAGTATTAAGTTTCTTGGGACGTATGGCGACCAGTTCCCTCTATATCTGCCGGAATGTGTCGCCCAGCTGCCTCTGTCAGGAAACGACCAGATCGTGGATTCCTCCATGCGGAACCGTTCCGGCGCGCTTCTGATGGTGATCACCGCCTTTCCTTTATATAATCGTGATTACCATCATACATCAAAACATAAACACTGTCTACATAAAATTTTATTATCTCTTTATGTTTTTCCGTTTCGTATGATTCCCACTTTAGTACTGTGTCTGCCTGTGTTTATCTGTGTTTATCTATATTGTAACTTTATTGTATCCCATAAAACCCCACTTTATTTGTGATCGGCGCGTTCCTCCTTCAGTCTGCGCCCGTGATACAGCAGATTCAAAAAACCGCCGGTGCCGGAAATGAAAAAAAGCAGCGGAATACTGTCATCCGCGACGACGGTTTGTAACAAGGGCTGCAACGATGTCGCCAGTGCCGCGGACGCAACCGCCGCAAGCGAAGCGCAGGCGCTGGTCGCGCCAAGATACACGGTCTTGCCTTCCTCCGGAGATAAGAAATATTGCAGATTCAGCGACGCAATACCGGCGGCGCCCGCGCAGGTGGCAGAGGTTACGGAAAGCAGCGGCGCGAGAATCTTGCCCGGCAAAAAGGCGGTGGATGCCCAGCCGAGCGTGCAGCAAAGAGAAATGGCCGAGGTGGTTTTCATCGCGCGCACATAAGAGCTGCGGTCCAGCACCTTGCCCCAGACATAACTGCCGATCATTCCCGCCGCGGCACTCACGGCACCGATCGTCGTGATAAAGGTATGGGAAAACTGCAGCACACGAACCTGGTAGACGGCCAGAAAGGGACTGGCGATGCCGCCCATAAAACCGGAAAGTGTGCTGAAAAGAAAAAAGGGCCGGTATTGCATGTCCCTTCCGGGAGAAAGAATCAGCGAAAACTTCAGGTTGCGGGTATAGGGCATCCGGACCTCGTGAATCCCGAGCAACAGCAGGGAATCGATCAACGCGAAGACCAGACACACTGCGCCGATGAACAGATATCCTTTTTCCTCCGTGCCGCGCACGGTATATTCGTCCAGCTGCCTGCTTAACAAAAGAATCACGGCGCTGTTGAATATGGTCGAAACGATATCCTTTCGCGCAAAAAACGTGCCGCGCCCTTCCTGCGGTGATGCCGCAAGCACCAGCAGCTGCAGCCCCGGCGTGACATAGCCCGCCGCCAGAAAGGAAACCGAATAAAAGACCACCACCAGCACCGCGCACCATGTATCATGCAGGCGCAGCAGCGGCAGCAGAAAACAAAGGGACGCAAAGAATCGGAACACGCCGCAGAGAATCCAGATGCTGAGTTTCCGGTACCGCAGGCGTTCAAACAAAAAAGGGGAAAAGAACTGCAGCACACAACCCAGCTGCGGGATCATGGCAATCGCAGCGCAGCTCGCGACGGAAAAACCGAGATAGCTCAGATATCCCGCCATGATATTGCCGGTAGCCACGGAATAAATCACGGCGGCGACGGCGCCCTCTTCAATGATGCGCCGCCTGCCCGCCTTCATCTGCCCTTCACTGTACGTCCCTGCCGGAAAGAAGATTCCTCTCATTGCAGACGCAGGGTTACGATCTCATACGGTTGCACCGTCAGCTTCACGCTGCCGTTTTGCACGGGACGCGTTTCCCGCGCTTCCTCCAGACAGTTGCACGGAGCCGCCGTTTTGTACCTGTTTCCGAAGGTCAGCGTAACCTCCGTTCTGGCGTTTTCACATTCGTAAAGACGGATGATTACGCCTTTCTTATCCTCCGCGCGCTTCACGGTCTCAATGACAATGTTTTCGCGGTCGGAAGAAACAAAGGAAAAACGATTTCCGAAAGAAGCGCTGCCCGGTACCGCAAAGCAGGGCTGGTTCAGCGCATACGCTTCCTTCACCGTCTGCTTCGCCCGGAGCGCACCTTCATGCGGATACAGCGCGTAGGTAAAGACATGCTGTTCCTGATCCGCCACGGGGTTCGGCTCAATGCCGGATTTGATGAGTGTCAATGCCATCTGTCCGTCCAGGAAGGAGTGGCCGTACTTGCAGTCGTTCAAAAGCGAAACGCCGTAATGACCTTCGGAGAGATCCGCCCACTTCTGTCCGCAGCTTTCAAAGCGTGCGCGGTCCCAGCTGGTGTTTTGGTGAATCTTGCGCTTTACGTTGCCGAACTGAATCTCAAAGGTCGCCTCGTCCGTATGCACATCCACGGGGAACAGCACCTTCAGCAGATGCTGACATTCGCCCCAGTCCACCTGCGTCTCAAAATCCACGCGGCGGCTGTCCGCGTACATGCGAATCTTTTGTCTGATCTTCGTGTTGCTGATGCTGCTCTCCACAAGAAGCGTCGCGCGGAGCGGTCCCGTTTCCGTCCATTCCATGCGCGTGGTGTCCGTGACATCCCAGTATTTCTCCTTGTAGAAGTTGTCGATATCCCAGTTATCGTAATAAATCGGCTTGTCCTCATACATCCGCAGAAGATTGCCACGTTCTCCCTTGCGGAAGATCTCGCGTTTCGCCTGTCTGTCATAAAACTTCCGGATGCGTCCGTGACGGTCAAAGCCGATTTCGTAGTACGGGGTTTTCACCCTGTTTGCCTTCACGTCCACCGTCAGGGCACCGTTCTTTGCCGCGCTGTCTTTGCCCGCGGCAGATGCCTGCAGCACGAGGCTTCCTTTGGCGGGAATGTTTTTCACAAAGGCCAGCGCGCCTTCCTGCGTGTTCTGCACCGGACAGACATGGCCCGCGTCATCCCTCAGCACTTTGTCCCGGTACGCCGCGGGAAGCTCCACCGCCGCATCCTGCACGAAGCCCGTGGGATTCCAGACCGTCAGCGCGCCTCTCTTTTTTTCATGCAGCGCGTCCAGACGTTTTGCGATCAGTTCCTTCCCTTCCTTTTCGATTTCCGCGTATTCTTTTTTTGTCACCTCATACACTTCATGAATGGAGGAACCCGGCAGGATATCATGGAACTGGTTCAGCAGAATCACCTTCCACATCCGGTCCAGCGCTCCGTCGGGATAGCGTTCTTTTTTCTCCGCCAGCACGGAGAAAAATTCCAGATCCATCATCAGCAGCTCCGATTTCCGGTTGCCGCGTTTGTTGCGTGCCATCGAGGTGTAGGTGCCGCGGTGGTATTCAAAGTACAGTTCTCCCACCCAGGACGGTGTGCGCCGGTTGTCCTTGACGCGTTCCTCCATCTCCTCAAAGAAGGTGCGCGAAAAACACTGCCTTGTCTTCGGGATGCCCTTCACGCCGAAGGACATGCGTCTCTGGAATTCCAGCATCTCACGGGTGGGACCGCCGCCGCCGTCCCCGAAGCCGTAGCTGACCAGGATATCGTTGTTGATGTCCTTTTGCTGGTAACGGTGCCAGCCGCCGAGTACCGCGTCCGGATGCAGTTCCCCGTTGTAGGTGGTGAAAAAGCTTTTCTTCAGATCCTGTCCGATGCCCAGCGTCGTGACCAGATGCGTGAGAATCCGCGAGCCGTCAATCCCCTCCCAGTAAAAGGTGTCATAGGGCATCTTGTTATACTGGTTCCACGCAAGCTTTGTCGTCATGAAATAACGGATGCCGCAAAGCTTCATGATCTGAGGCAGGGCGCCGGAATATCCGAACACATCCGGCAGCCAGAGAATCACGTTGTCAATGCCGAACTGTTCTTTGAAGAAGCGCTTACCGTGCATGAACTGGCGCACAAGACTTTCGCCGCTTGTCAGATTGCAGTCCGCCTCCAGCCACATGCCGCCTTCCGGTTCCCAGCGGCCTTCCTTTACCCGCGCCCGGATTCTGCGCATCTGCTCCGGGTAGCGTTCCAGCAAAAACTGGTAGAGCTGCGGCTGCGAGGACATGAATTTGTATTCCGGATACTCCTCCATCAGCTTCAGCACCGTGGAAAAAGAACGCGCCGTCTTTTCCCTTGTCTGCGCCACCGTCCACCACCATGCCACGTCAATATGCGTGTGTCCGATACAGGAGGCAATCACGTCCTCACATCCGGCCAGCGCCGTGTAGAGTTCCTTTTTCAAAAACGCGCGGGCTTTTCTGACGCTTGTTTCATACGCTTCGCTGTAGGGGCTGCGCAGATCAATCAGATTCACGGCATCGTTTAAGACGATTTCCAGCTTCCTGCGTTCCTCCGAGTCTTCGCCGAGTCTGGCAAAGGCGGAGAGCGGCACCTTCAGGTCATAGTACAGTGCCTCCGTCTCCCGCATCTTTTCGAAGGCATAGACAATCAGGGAAAACTCGCTCTTCTCCGTGCCGGTATAGGCCTGCAGATCGATCGTGATCTCTTCGCCCGCACGCGCTTTCTCCTTAACCAGCACTTCCTTGTGGTTCATGTCAACGCCCTGCAGCACCCTGCCGTTTGCGAAAAAGAGAAACTGCGGATTCCGCGCGTCCCAGCCTTCGACCTGTGTGGCAACGTACATCCACAGCTCCTTGCCATGCAATTCCTCCGGCACGCGAAAGACCGTACGGAACCAGTAATGCGCGTCCGGTCCGTACCAGTGCATCTTCTCCGCGTCATAGCGGCGGAAGGGATTGGTTTTTACATCCGCGTCCGCGTCCTTCGGGTTCAGGTAAAGGCCTTCTTTGTACTTCCAGCCGGAGGCCGCATACTGCCCCCTGACGGAAAGCCTTTTCAGTTCGTTACAAATGACCTCTATGCGTCTGTCCAGAAATTCCATAGCGTTTTCTCCTCGTCTATAATGCGTTTTCCCTGATGTACGCAATCAGTCTGTCCGCCGTCGTGAAGGCCAGACCTGTCACCGTGTCCGCGCAGCCGTAGTACACCGCGATTCTCCCCGTGTCCGCGTCCGAAAGCGCCGCGCAGGGGAAGGTGACGTTCGGAACATCTCCGACACACTCATACAGCTCCTGCGGCGCAAGGATATAGTTTTTCGAGCGGCACAGCACTCTCCACGGTTCTTCCAAATCCAAAAGCGCCGCGCCCATCCGGTAAACATAACCGTTGCAGGTCAGAATCACGCCGTGGTAAATGAGCAGCCAGCCCTCATCCGTTTCGATCGGAACGGGACCGGGACCCACCTTCAGGCTCTGCCAGGCGGAGGCGTCCTCTTTGACCGTCCCCATCATGAAGCGGTGCTTTCCCCAGTAGACAAGGTCTTTGCTGCGCGAGACAAAGATATCGCCGAAGGCCGTGTGTCCCGTATCGGAAGGTCTTGACATCATCATGTATTCGCCGCCGATTTTTCTCGGGAACAGCACGCCGTTGCGGTTATACGGAAGAAAGGCGTTTTCCGTCTGGTGGAAGGTTTTGAAATCCGTGGTCCATGCCATGCCGATCGTCGGCCCGTGATAGCCGTTACACCAGGTCACAACATATTTGTCTTCCAGTTTGCAGACCCTGGGATCGTAGCGGTATTCTCTTTTGGTGATCTCTTCCTCTTCGCCGGTCAGGTGAATCGGCGTATCCTCGATCTCCCAGTGAATGCCGTCTTTGCTGAATCCCGCGAAGAGATCCATGCTGATGCTTAAGGAATCACAGCGAAAAACCCCCGCAAAGCCGTCCCCGAAGGGCACGACCGCGGAGTTGAAAACGGAATTGGAAACCGCGTTGCCGTCTCTTCCGATAATGGGGTTTTGCGCATAGCGCCACAGCGGTGTCCGTAAGTTTTGCTCTGGCGCGTCCTGCCAGGGAATCCCCGGCAGCGCCTCTCCGATGATCTTTGCCATTGCGCTCTTCTCCGTCGTTTTTGAAACGGAGCCGGGCAGACGTAAACGCCGCCCGGCTCCTGAGTAAGTTTACTATGCATATGATTCCTCGGATTGCTTCGCTGCTGTGCAGCTTTCGCAATCCGGCCTCCATTCGGAATCCGCTGAAATGCCTGCTGCACAGGCATTTCGCTACTTCCTCATGTCGGTGCGTGTCATAAAGTCATTCGACGATTCCTGCAAGCAGGATCGTCTTCATGACTTTCAACACTTGAATCATATTACTGTGCCGCCATGAATGCATCCACCTGCGCCTGTGCTTCGGCAACGATGTCATCGAAGCCCGCGTCGCGCATTTCCTGCATCATCTGCGGAACGGTCACTTCCGGATCGGCCGTACCGGTCAGGAGCTCTCCCTTGTACTGCTCCATGATGGAAGCGCAGTTCGCGATCTCATCCTGCACGGCGGAAGGATCAAAGGTGAAGCCGAGCAGCACAGAAGGCTCCGCCTTCTCGTTCAGTTCCTTCACCTCATCCCACTGGTTGAATTCCACATCGTCGGTGGGGGTGACGTTGAAGAACGTGCCCTGGGTGTAACCCGCCATGGACCAGTCGGAATTGTTTTTGTGCACCTTGCCGTCCGCGGTGTATTCCCAGTTATCGCCTTCCACGCCGTAGTAAAGAAGATCTCTCACATAGGAATCCGTATTGACAAGTTCCAGGAACTGGAGCGCCTTGTCCGGATGCTCACAGGCGGAGGAGATGCAGTTCATGGAGCCGCGCACCGTGTCATTGGAAACGACCGTCGGTCCCCACTGGTATGCCACAACATCCACGCCCATCTGCGGGCCCCAGGTTGTCTTTGCAGCGCCTGCCCAGCCCTGCGCCACGCCGAAGGGCTTGTAGGCGTTTTCTTCCGGAGCGGTCGCCGCGTCGGAATTGATGTAGCCGGCCTTGTACCACTCATGGAAGAGCTTGAGGATTTCCATCATGTCATCCTGCTCATAGACCGGCACCACCTGTGCGCTCTGGTCATTGTATTTGACGCCGATGGCCATGAGACCCGTGTTCATCTGGTCATAGGTGTAGGAAATCCATGTTGCGCCACTGGAATAAAGCGGGAATACCGTATCACCTTCCAGTGCTTCGGACAGCGTTGCGAAGGGTTCCGTCAAATCGGACATCTCCTTATACTGCGAAGGATCGATGCCGCTGTCTGCCGCAAGCTTCTCATCCCAGATGAAGTATTCGCTCTGGGAGCTGTCCTTGTAGGTCGGCACCGCGTAGATCTTTCCGTCGATCCTTGCCGCATCCCAGTATGCTTCCGGAATCATCTTGTACAGATCCGGAGACGCGCTCTCCACGATATCCGTCAGGTCCGTGAACGCGCCCATGTTGACATCGGCCCAGAAGGTATCCAGGTTGGTGAAGAGGATGTCGTAATCTCCGCCGGTGGACACGATGACGTTGCGTCTCGGACCCCAGTCGCCCCAGCCGATGATTTCCATTTCAATGTTGACGCCGATCTTTTCCGCCAGATAAGGATTGATCTGTTCCTTCCAGGCGTCATAGTTGGCGGGCTGTCCGCCGCCGACCGCACACCACTTTAAGGTCACGATGTCGCCGTTGTCCGCGGGTTCATCCACTGTCGTCTCTCCCCCGTCGGTCTCCGCAACATCCGCGGCTGCCGTGCTTTCTTCCGCGGCGGCGGTGGTTGTGGCTGCCTGCGAAGATCCCGTGTCAGACGCGGAACAGGCTACGGCCGAAAACGCCAGAGCCGATGCAGTCGCCAGCGCCAACAGCTGTTTCACTACGTTCTTTTTCATACTTGCTCTCCTTCCCTTTGAAAAAAAGATTGATGGTTGTTTATCCTTTCACCGCGCCGATCGTCAGTCCGGAAATAAAGTATTTCTGGAAGAAAGGATAGGCGCAGGCAATCGGCACGACAATGACGATGGCGATCGCCATACGTACGGACTCCGAGGGCATCATCATGCGGTATTGCTGCAGGGACAGGCCCGCGGAGGGATTGTTTGCGATGTATTCCAGGTTACGCATCATGTTGTTTAAGAGCGCCTGCAGCGACAGCAGCTTCGTGTTGCTGATGTACAGGGAGCTCTGGAACCAGTCATTCCAGTAGCCGAAGGTCAGAAAGAGTGCGATCGTCGCAAAGACCGGCTTGCTGATCGGCACCACGATGCGCGTGTAGATCGTCAGCTGCGAAGCGCCGTCGATTTTGGCGGACTCAATCACGGAATCCGGGATGGTGGAGCGGAAGAAGGTCTTGCAGATGATCACGTTAAAGCTGGAAACGAGCAGCGGCAAAATCAGCGCCCAGACGGTATTGGACAGCTTCAACAGATTCGCCACCACCACGTAATTGGCAACCATGCCGCCGGAAAAGATCATCGGAATAAAGGTCATCCAGGTGTATAGCCCCTTCAGCTTGAAAACGGGTCTGGACAGCACGTAGCCTAAGGATGTGGTCAGCAGCACGCCGACGACGGTGCCGACAACGGTCACCAGGACGGAAATCAGCAATGCGCCGATGATGGTGGCGCGCTCGTTCCACAAAAACTCATAGGCCGCAGAGGAATACTCCATCGGAATCAGGGCGTATCCGGCTTTTCTGAGAGAGCTCTCCGAAGAAATCGAAATAATGAAGACAAAAAACACAGGGAAAATGCTCATGAAGGACAGCAGCACGAATACGAGATGAAACCACGCGTTGGTGGCGGGTTTGATCATATTGATGCGGCGTTCTTTCTTCTTCTTCATCAGATGATGGCACTCTCCTCGTCAATTTTACGGACAATAAAGTTTGCGATCAATACCGTGATACAGCAGCAGACGGACTGGAACAGACCCGCGGCCGCCGTCCTGCCGATGGTCACATTGCGCTGCAGTGCCTGGTAAATGTAAGTATCAAAGGTGCTGGCCACCCCGGACAGCGAGTTGGGAATCCCCTGTGTCACCTGATAAAACAGTCCGAAGTCCGAATAGAAAATATGCCCGATGTTGAGAATAAACATGACGATGATGATGGGTTTGATGGCCGGCAGGGTGATGTGACGCGCCTGCTGGAATTTTGTGGCGCCGTCCATGACCGCAGCCTCATAGAGGGAGGTATCCACCGCCGTGATGGAGGCGAGATAAACCACCATGCTGTAACCCACCGTCTTCCACAGCTGCATGAAGACCAGAATATAAGGCCAGTACTCCGCGGCGGAATACCACATGACCCTGTCATAGCCGAGGCTCTTCAGGATGATGTTCGCCATGCCCTTGTCCGGATTCAGGAAGGCATAGACGAAATAACTGACGACCACCCAGGACAGGAAGTGCGGGAAAAACATCATCGTCTGGTAGGTCTTGGATTTCCTTCTGGAATGCAGCTGGCTGATCATGATCGCAAGCGTCACGGGAACGACCACGCCGAGGACAATAAACACGAGATTGTAAAGGATGGTATTCCGCAAAAGCCTTGCGAAATGATTGCTTGTGATGAAGAAACGGAAGTTGGCAAAACCGGACCATTCACTGTGGAACAGGCTGTACAGAAAGCCCTTGCCGGGAGAGATTTTATAATCCTTAAAGGCGATGACCAGACCGAACATCGGCAGATAGCAAAACACAAGGTACCACACCGCCGTCGGCAATCCGAGCAGTGCCAGCTGGGTATCGTCCTTCTTCCACTTCCGCCTTTTTTTCTTCAAATCGCCATACCTGTCGCGGGAAAACTGTAAGAGAAAATTATATCATTTTTGGCGAAAAAAATCAATCTTACCGCAACACAAAATACAGGATCGTGAAGTGAAAAAGTAAATTCCACTCTGAAGGGGGCGAAGTGGAAACAAGTCTTGCAGGCATTTCCACTTGGAAATTACTCTTACGCCCTATCGCCTTATTCTTCTTTTGTCTATTCTCGTGTATAGTAATTCATGTTG
>JAFZLB010000067.1 GCA_017551665.1 Lachnospiraceae bacterium | reverse complement strand
TAACACATACCTATTTCAAATGCAAGAGATAAACGCCAGAAATTTCAAGTTTTTTTGAGTTTCTGGCGTTTTGCCTCACATGCGCTGGATTACTTCTCAGCAGGCTATTCCCTTATTTGGCTGGGCGCTGAATTGTAACCACGCTTCCGCGTCGTAAGTTGTTTTTTTGCAAAACATATTGACTTTTGGGTTTTATTCCGATATATTGGATGTAGTGACGGGGTTGCCCCGTCCTAAATTGAAAGTGTATCCATAGGAGTAAGCCCCCATTATACGGGAACGGCAGAAACTATGGATATTTTTTTGGGAGGTGAAGGACTGTGATCAGAACTGCGATTCTTGTAGATGGTGCTTTTTACAGAAAACGCGCATATTACTTTTACGGAGATGTTTCCCCCAAAAAGCGTGCGGATGAGCTTGAGCACTACTGTAAACGTCATATAAAGGATGAGCGAAACGATGTGTGCCAACTATATCGCGTGTTTTATTATGACTGTCCACCTATGGACACAATGGTTTATCATCCTCTTTTGAAAAAGCAAATTGATTTTTCAAGCACTGATATTTATAAATGGTCTGATGATTTTTTTAAAGAATTGATCCACAAAAGAAAATTCGCATTACGGCGTGGCCGCCTTGCTGTTGAGCAAGCTCAATACATTATTCGTCAAAAGACCATGCGAAAACTCCTTTCCGGTGCCATGCAAATTGAAGAATTATCGGAACGTGATTTTGTTCTTGATGTAAAGCAGAAGGGCGTGGATATGCGTATAGGTGTTGATATTTCGTCCCTTACCTATAAAAGACAAGTTGATAGAATCATTCTTATTTCCGGGGACAGCGATTTTGTGCCTGCCGCAAAACAGGCGCGTAGAGAGGGAATAGATTTTATACTCGACCCTATGCGCAATCCAATAAAAGATGATTTGTATGAGCATATTGACGGCATGCGGACAAAGGTTCCTCAACATCCAATCTCTCTCCAAGGAAATGACACTCCGGAAGGTGAGGCGTAATCGTGGCAAACACAAAGAAACTCCTCTTCGGTAACTGTCGCGTGCAAGCCTTCTCGCACAAGGGGCCTAACAGAAAGATCGTTTACAGATCCTTTACACCCGCAACCGCAGCCGGTGTCAACTTCTCCCAGACACTCCAGGACGCCTTAAAAGAAAAACTGCAGCTTGCATGAGGGGAGGAAGAATGCATGGCGCTTCATGTGACAAGTGAAATCGGAACACTGAAAAAAGTGATGCTGCACCGTCCGGGCGCGGAGCTGGAGCATCTTGTTCCGGGGGAGCTGGAACGTCTGTTGTTTGACGACATTCCTTATCTCAACACCGCACAGGCGGAGCATGATACCTTTGCGCGGATGCTGCGGGAACAGGGCGCGGAGGTGGTCTATCTCGAAGACCTCGTTGCGGAGGTGCTGAAAGACGGCGCGGTCCGGGAACAGTTTGTGCAGCGGCTCATTGATGAAGGCGGAGCGGCGGCGCTGTCCGTGCGTGAACGTCTTTCGGCGTATCTGCTGTCCCTCGAAGACCCGAAGGAGCTGGTGCTCAAATCCATGGCGGGCGTGAGCATGAAGGAACTGCGGGGTCGCGAGCACACACCGCTCGTGGATCTGCTCAAAAGCGACAGCCGCTTTCTGCTGGACCCGATGCCGAATCTGTATTTCACGCGGGATCCCTTCGCGAGCATCGGACAGGGCATCAGCCTGCACCGGATGTATTCCTCAACCAGACGGCGGGAGACGATCTACGCATCCTTTGTCTTCGCATATCATCCGGACTTCCGGGACCTGCCGCGCTATTATGACCGGGAAGCGCCTTACAGCATCGAAGGCGGTGATCTTTTGAATCTCAACGAAAACACGCTGGCGGTCGGCATCTCACAGCGCACGACGCCGGAGGCGGTGGAGCTTCTGGCAAAGCGGCTCTTCGCCGACGAGCGCTGTGCCGTCGATACCGTGCTGGCCTTTGACATTCCGACGATGCGTGCCTTCATGCATCTGGATACCGTTTTTACACAGGTGGACCAAACGAAGTTTACGGTGCATCCGGGCATCCTCGGGGCGCTGCGGGTGTTCCGCATCACGCGGGGCGAAGGGACGGAGGCGCTCAAGGTGACGGAGTTGAAGGGTGCGCTGGAACAGGTCTTGGAAGAAACGCTGCATTGCGGTCCCGTTACGCTGATCAAATGCGGCGGCACCGACCGTGTCGCCTCGGAGCGCGAACAATGGAACGACGGTTCCAACACACTCTGCGTGAAAGCCGGAACCGTCGTTGTATATGACCGTAATTATGTGACAAATGAAATCCTGCGCGAAAACGGCATCACGGTGCTGGAAATGCCAAGCTCCGAGCTGTCCCGCGGACGCGGCGGCCCGCGGTGCATGAGCATGCCGCTGGAACGCGAGGCGCTTTAATTGCGGAACTTCACCGCCGTGCCGTAGGCCATGACCTCCGCGGCGGCCTGCGTGACGGAGGCGGAAGAGTAACGCATCGCGATGATCGCGTCCGCGCCAAGCTGCTGCGCGGATTCCACCATGCGCTTCGTCGCCAGCGCGCGGGCATTGTTCATCATCTCGTTGTACTTCGTCAGCTCACCGCCGACCAGTGTCTTTAAGCCGGCGCCGATGTCCTTGAAGGCGTTGACCGTCTGGATGGTGGAGCCGTGGACGAGTCCGAGGAATTCCAGTTCTTTTCCGGGAATAAAATCTGTTGTGACTAAAAGCATGGCAATACCTCCTCTTGTGCTTGCCGGACATCGGCTGTCCGGATGATTAGTATTTGTCAAGATCATCTTCCTCGCCGGACATGATCTCTTTGTACCTGGTGTATAACACATAAAGCATGGCGCCGGTCATGATGAGGGCAACGATGGTGACCAGCACCTGTACCCATGTGGGAAAACCGGTCTTGATCGCGAAGATCATGTAAGCGATATACGCGATGATCATCAGCGTTGTCACCGCCACCGGCGCGATGAGTTTTTTGGTGTAAGGATGCAACATGTGCGTTCACGCTCCTTTCGAAGACGGTTGTTGCTTTGATTGTACCACACTCCCTGCCTGTTGCGCCATCCGCGGCGGAACGTGATGCCATCGGTCCGCTATGGCGCGCGTTGTTCCAAATCCGCTATGACAGATCCAGCTCCGGCGGCACGTCAATCTGCTGCCCGACATACTTGCCGTCCTTTTTGCGCTGTTTGACACACTCCGTCAGCAGATACTCGATCTGCCCGTTCACGGAGCGGAAGTCATCCTCCGCCCAGGCCGCGATGGCGGCATACAGTTTTTCGCTCAGGCGCAGCGGCACCTGCTTTTTTTCCGCCATCAGTACAGGGTCCCCGCGTTGACGATCGGCTGCGCCTCCGAATTGCCGCAAAGCACCACAAGAAGATTGGAGACCATCGCGGCCTTGCGTTCCTCATCCAACTGCACAATGTCTTTTTTGTTCAGATGATCCAGTGCCATTTCCACCATACCGACCGCGCCGTCCACGATCAGCTTTCTGGCATCCACCACCGCCGAAGCCTGCTGGCGCTGCAGCATCGCCGCGGCAATTTCCGGCGCGTAGGCGAGGTAGGTGATTCTGGCTTCCAGGACGACAATGCCCGCCTCGGCAACCTTTTCCTGGATGCGGTCGCGGATGCGCTGTGCCACGACAACGGAGGAACCGCGCAGCGAACCGTCATCCTCCACCCCGTCGCCGGTGGTGTCCACACCCTGCGCCACGTCGTAGGGATACAGCCGCACAATGTCACGCAGCGCGGAATCACACTGCAGGGACAAAAACTCTTTGTAGTTATCCACGTTGAAGACGGCCTTCGCCGTATCCTCGACGCGCCACATCACCGCGATGCCGATTTCCACCGGTGTGCCGAGCACGTCATTGATCTTCTGTCTGGCATTGTTCAGCGTCATCACCTTCAGGGAGATTTTTTTGCTGAAGGACGAAGCGCTTTTCGCTGCCGCCAGATTGGCACCGGTTCCGGCAAGCAGGATGGACGGTCCGCTCTTTTTGTCACCGTCGTCCACATCGCCGGACTGACGCAGCTTCGTGTCCGCCGCGGGATTCACTGCCACGCTGAAGGGATGCACGAAATAAAAGCCGGGCTCCTTGATCGTGCCCGTGTATTTGCCGAAGAGCGTGAGCACCAGCGCCTCCTGCGGCCGGAGCACCTTCAGCCCGAGGAAGGGAATCCAGCCGGCCAGCATCCAGATGATGCCGATGGCGAGCAGGATGCCGCCGGGCACCGTATGAAGCTTGTTGATGGGAAGATCGGGTTCTTCGCCGCCGGACAAAAGAATGACGCCGATCACAAGCAGCATGATACCGACCGCGTATTGCAGAATGCAGACCAGTAGCATCGCCATCCCGTTCTTGTTTTTTGTGATAACTCTTTCCGTCATGTCGCACCTCCTGTGCCTGAAACATCGCCGCGTCACACGGCTGAAATCTGTTTGATATCAAAATGATATCAAATCTTAACACAGGAATCAAGTGTTTTTTTGCTGGTCAACATCCCCCTCAGACATTTTCCGAGCGTTTCTTGACGATGTAAAGCGTGAGCATCAGCAGGGCCGCGGCGAAGACGCACTGGAACAGCATGGACTCCCGAAACAGGCCAAAATCAGCCGCCGTGAGATCGCCCTGCCGCATGCCGAGCATGTTGCAGACGCGCACATACCAGTACGAGGGCAGAAAACGTGAAAACTTCTGCACATTCTCACTCAGCACATCGAGCGGCACAAAAACACCGCCGAGGAAGCACATGCCAAGACCGACAACATTGGTCAGCGCCGTGATCGCAATCTCGTTCTTCGCCACATGGCCGATGAAAAACGCGATCGAAGCCGCCACCAGCAAAAACGCTACCGTATTGATCAGATAGAGACCTCTGTGCGGACTGGTATAAAAGGAGGTGCCGTCCGTCACCAGCGGGATCAGCAGGGACAACAGCCAGAAGACGAAAAACACGACCGAGAACGCCGCGATGCCGTGCAGGTTACGCGTTGCGGCGGGGATGGGACTGGCATTTAAGCGATCCGCCAGTTTTTTCTCTCGGAAGGTTTTCAGCACGAAGCCCACGCAATAGGTCAGCACCGAAAGATACAGATAGGGATAGTAATTGAAGGTATAGGTAAAGCGCGGCATGTTGTCATAGGCATACGCACCTTCCGCAATCCGCACTTCCGCCTGATGTTCCCTGAGCGCAAGTGTCTGATCCAAAGCCTCTTCCAATCCGTCGCCCGCCGCAAGATACGCCTTCACGCGCGACAGAAACTGTTCGATATCCGCGTCGAGATAATACCCCGCCGCATGGTCGGGCAGTTTGACAACCTCCAGGGACATTTCCTCCTTCGCCTCTCCGGTCAGCGCATCCGCAAACGAGGCTCCGAAGCCCTCCGGGATTGTCAGCACATAACCGATTTCACGGTAGTAGAGCTGTCTTGTCAGCTCATTTTCTTCACCGTCGGAAGAAATTACCTTGTTTTCCTGTCCGAGAAACGCGATCAGCCCCTTGGACAGTTCACTTTCGTCACGGTCAATCACGGCAACGGGCACCGCCGTTTTTTCAAACATCTCCTGCATCGTTTCTGTCCGGGAACGCGAGATCGCAACGCATATCGACATGAAGATCACCATGTACATGAGCATCGCGGGGAGATTATATCGGATCTCCGCAAGATACAGAAAAAAAACGGTGCGGTTCTTCTTAAATGCTGTCATAGCGTGTTCTCCTTAAGGACACAAAGGCCCAGATCGTCATCACTGCGGCAAAGACAAAGAGCAGAAACAGACGAAGCCGAAAGCCTGCCGGGTCATTATACACATTCAGAAAGTACAGCGCATCGCTGATCAGCGCCGCGGGATTGACGCGGTTGAGCAGGGGAAAGCTCCGCTCGATGAGGACCTTCATTTCGCCGAACATCAGTCCCGCCAGGAAGCAGAGAAACAGCGGCAATGCCACTAAGATCGCGGTTTTGAACCCCTCTTTGATTTTTGCGCTGCCGACCACCATCCCGAGCGAGACGCCCACCATCGATCCCAAAAGGCAGATCAGTGCCATCCCTAAAAAATTGCCGCCGAGGGAAATCCGCAGACCGTACTGCAAAAAGAGCAGGAACAGCAACGCGGAAGCAAACTGGATGCTGATACCGACCGTAAGGTCCCCGAGCACGGCAAGTGATTTCTTTTCCGGTGAAATGCTGCGTCTTGCTGCCTGCCTTGAAACATTGGCCGCGGCTTCCTCGCCGAGCTTCTGCCCGGTGAAGCAGCCGAAAAAGCACATCATGGCAATGCTGGCAAAAAAGTATTCGAGTACGTGATCATACGTTTTGCCGCCAAGTGTGACCTCGCGGATATGGGAGACATCCTCCTGCATCACGGACAGGGCGTCCTGCAGGCGTTCCGGATGTGACAGCGCAATGTCCCGGTACATCGCGGCGTTTTTTACATAGGCATCCAGCAGCATGGACAGCATGGTTTCGCGCAGGCCGCTCTTCCCGACCGTGAGCGCAGGCGCGCCGTCCCCGCCGTCCGCAAAGAAGATTCCCTCCACCGTTTCTCCGGACAGTGCCGCCAGCGCTTCTTCCTCCGTCATGTTCGTGACCGTGATCAGTTCGCCGTCCATGGTTTCCAGAAAGGAAACAAACATGGCTGCCGGCTCCTGCACTTCCTCCGCGACCAGCGCGACCGGAATCTCCTTCCAGCTGTCCTTGCCGAGATCCCCGAAGGCGATAAAGAAAAAGGTCGCGAGGATCATCGGATAGAACAGGCCCCAGAACATATTGCCGCGGTCGCGGACAACTTGCAGATAACGGTACTTCAGGCTTTGCATCAGTCCCTGAGCTCCTTTCCCGTGATTTCCAGAAAGACATCGTTTAAGGTCGGCTGTTCGGAAAATACATTCGCGAAGGCGATTCCTTCCTGCTCCAGATAATGCAGCAGGGGCAGCAGATGTCCCGTACTGTTTTCGTATTTCAGCTTCAGTTCCTCGTTTTCATAAGAAAGATCATAGATCTGCGGCATCCGGCGGATCTCGTCGATCTGCGCCTGCGTCAGCACCACGCCTTCCACCGTCACGCTTTCTCCGGTGCGGATCATTTCCTTCAGTTCCTGGCTCGTGCCGCAGGCGACCTGCCGTCCGTGATCAATGATCGCGATGCGCGTGCAGATCTGTTCCACTTCTTCCATGTAATGTGAGGTGTAGATGATGGTGGATCCGGCTTTGTTCAGCGCTTTGATGTCTTCCAGAATCCGGTTGCGGCTCTGCGGATCGACGGCGACCGTGGGCTCGTCCAGAATGATGAGCTTCGGTTTGTGCACGATGCCGCAGGCGATGTTCAGACGGCGCAGCAGGCCGCCCGACAGTTGCTTCGGACGTTTTTTGCGGTACTCGTTCAACCCCGTCGAGCTCAGCGCTTCCTCCACTAAGGGCCTGCGTTCCGCGCGGTCCGGCACATAAAGGCCGCAGAAATAATCGATGTTTTCAAACACGCTCAGACGGTCAAAGACCGCGACATCCTGAAAGACCACGCCGATCTGCCGCTTCGAGTCATACGCCGTCGGTGACATTTCCTTTCCGAACAGGCGGATCTCGCCGCGATCGTATTTCAGCAGCGCGAGAATGCAGCCGATTGTCGTTGTCTTGCCGCTGCCGTTGGGGCCGAGCAGCCCGAAGATCTCCCCTTCCTTCACCTCCAGATCCAGATGATCGAGGGCGAGCGTCTCTCCGTATCGTTTGACCAGTCCTTTGATTTCCAGCATTGCTTCACCTCCGGTGAACCTTGTGTCTTTGTTATCTATGATTCTATCGCGCCGCGCTGCACGGAAACAGTGTCATTTGTCAGAATCTGCGATATGACATTTGTCATGTTCTTCGCCGTGGTATCTGTGCATGGATGCGCGATACTACCGCGCCGGATGTTTTGCGCTCTGCCATGGACGGCAGAGCAGACGGCGCGTGTGGTATAATGGAATCCATGGAACTCGCATTTATGCTCAGCGTCAAAGCACTGCTGCTGCTCTCCGGCATCCTGCAGGCAATACAGTCGGGCGACCGCGCACATCTTGCGCTGTGCGTGTTTCTCGCGCTGGCCTTTTCCTTCGGTGCGCACTTACCGAAGGCAAAGGCGCTGTCCGCCGTGGTGATTGCCCTCTTCTGCTTCCTGCCGCTCCTGCTGCCGGAGGCACTGACCTTTGTCCCGCTGCTGGTCTTTGACGCAGTTTACCTGCGCGTGTTTCCCGCTTTGCTGCCGGCTGTGCTGTCGCTCGCGTTCGTCCGTCCCGCAGGTTCGGCGCTGCCGCTGCTGCTCGGTGCCGCCGTACTGGCCGCGATGCAGGCCTACGCGCTGTACAGCATTGCCTCGCTGCGCCGCGAGCTGACGGAAACGCAGGACGACGCGACGGACAAGGAGCTGTCACTGAAAAAGGAACAGCAGGCACTCTCCGGCAAACAGGACGCGGAGGTTTACGCGGCAACGCTTGCGGAGCGCAACCGCATCGCAAGGGAAATCCACGACAACGTGGGACATCTGCTCTCACGCGCCATCCTGCTCTCCGGTGCGCTGAAAACCGTCAGCAGCACGGACGAGCGCCTCGCGGAACCGCTGGCGCAGCTGGACCAGTCGCTGAACGAGGCCATGGATTCCATCCGCGAAAGCGTGCACCGGCTCTACAACGATTCGCTGGATCTCGAAGCGACGGCACAGTCGCTCATCCGCGATTTCACCTTCTGTCCCGTCACGTTGGAATACCGCTGCTCCGCTGCGACGCCGATGGAGGTGCGCTACTGTTTTCTGACCGTGCTGAAGGAAGCGCTGACCAATATCGCAAAGCATTCCAACGCCACGAAGGCCTCTGTCTCCATGACGGAGCATCCCGCGCTCTTCCAGATGATCGTGCAGGATGACGGCACGCAGGCCGCGGCGGAAAGCGAAAAGGGGGAAGATGTGCCGCGGGGCATCGGCCTTGTCGGCATGAGCGAACGTGCGGGCGCGCTCGGCGGAACGGTACGATTCAGCAGTGAAAACGGGTTCCGCATTTTCCTGACAATCCCGAAAAAAGAAGAGGAAGGGGAAGTATGAGCGAAGACATCCGCCTGATGATTTTTGATGATGACCCGCTGATTCTCACGGCGCTGCAGACCATTCTCTCCGCCGAAGAAGGCATCACGGTCTGCGCGAGCGGCACGAACGGTGCGGAAGCGGTTACGAAATACGAGGAACTGCTGCCCGATGTGCTGCTGACGGACATCCGCATGCCCTTTGCCGAAGGCACAGCCGTGGCGGACGAAATCCCCGGCGGACTGGAGGCCTCGGAGCAGATTCTGAAAGCACATCCCGACGCGCGCATTCTTCTGCTCACCACCTTTCTCGATGACGAATACATCATCCGGGCGCTGCGCCTCGGTGTCAGCGGTTATCTGCTGAAGCAGGACTACGCGACGCTGGCCGCCGCCATCCGCTCCGTGCACGGCGGACAGAATGTTTTCGGCAGCATGATC
This sequence comes from Lachnospiraceae bacterium, assembly GCA_017551665.1. GTDB lineage: Bacteria > Bacillota > Clostridia > Lachnospirales > Lachnospiraceae > Butyrivibrio. The sequence goes on along the minus strand of JAFZLB010000067.1, from coordinate 13,356 downwards.
ACCGCCAGAATGCCGGCACTGCTCGGCAGAGAAAGCGGGAAGGACCCCGCCTTGACCGGCGCGGGCTTAAACGAACGCGAAGCAGAGATCACCGCGCTCATCGCGGAGGGACTTTCGAATAAAGAAATCGCGGAGCGCATGTTTTTGAGCGAAGGCACCGTTCGCAATTACCTCAGCGTGATTCTGGAAAAGCTGCAGCTGCGCGACCGCACACAGCTCGCCATCTTTTATCTGACCGGAAAGCGCACCGGAGAATGACCGGCGCGTAAAAGAAGGGGCGGAAATCTGCTTCAGTTTCCCGTGCCCGTATTCATCACAAGGTCCGCGATCTTCCACTCGCTGTCCGCGTCCTCACGTACAAAGACCCAGGTGACATTCGTCTCCCACTCACGCTGGCGGGTGGGGTCGTTATGAAGAATCGTCTGTAAAAAATGCACCTCACAGACAAAGCAGGTATCGCTGTAATAGCGGATGTTTTCGACGCGTTCCTCGGCAAACTCCGTGCCGGTGTGTGCCTGCATCCAGCTGATGTCCGCGCCGGGCACCGTTTTGTCCACGGGGGAACCCCAGACAAAGAACCTTCTGACCGCGTCATAGCCGCCGTCCCTTGAAAAATACCGGCCCCAGCAGGGGATGATCTCCATGATGAGCGGCGTAATCTCGTCCAAAAAGCCTTCCGGCGGGGCAAAGGGCGCTTCGTACAGAACTCCTCCCTCCCGCACCAGCACCGGCAGTTCCCTTCCGTGGGCCGCCGTCGCGCGCACTTCGGGCTGCGTGAAAATTCCTTCCACCTCATAGGTATAGATCTTCGGAATGTCCTTCGTGTAACCGAGCTCCACCATGCGCCCGATCAATTCCGGTTCTTCCGCTTCCACCATGGCGCTTTCGCCCAGCACCGTTCCGTCCACGCGCACCGTGGCAAAGGACGGCGCCTTGATCCGCAGCGTGACGGGATTCATGGCAGTGTCCAAAAGCTCCGCGGACACGCCCTTCCAGACAGTCAGGTTATATTCCGTCTTCGACGCCGCCTCGATGCCGATGCGCAGAATCTTTTCCCCGTCCGCCATCACCGTGTAAAACTCATGGGTTGCGTCGCCGACGCTGTTGAGCTTTCTGTATTCAATTTCTTTAGTGGAAAGTGTTTCGCGCAGATACGCTTCGATTTTTTCCTGCTCCGCGAAAAGCCTGTCCTCTTCCACCGGATCGCCGTTTTGCAGCGTCACGGCAAGGCCCGTCAGATCGCCCGTCTTCAGCTGTTCCAAGACCGCGTCCACGGTATGTGTGGAAACGGAGGCCTCATAGACCGTCAGGAAACGGATCAGCTTTGTGATGAAAAACGCGATGACGCCGATGAGAATCAGCGCCCAGACCAGCAGCAGAATCCGAAAGGTACGCTTCCTCATGGCCGCACCAGAAACGCGTTCGGCACAATGCGCGGGCCGGAAAGCGCGTAGGGAGTGTTGAGATATTCGCCTTCATAATACATGGAGGTGGAGGATCCGCCGTCCAGCGAGGCCGCGTTCACCGCGCCGAAGTCCGACATGATGCGCACCATGTCCGCGAAGGTGGCGCCGATGGAATTGGCCTGGCGTCCGTCCGTCGTGACAAAGATGATGGTGCCGTCCGCCGCCTGTCCGATGGCCGTGCGCGGGTTCAGACCGCCGCCGTAGCCGGCCACCGCCTGCTCCTCACCGTTGACGATCAGCACCGGCGCGTAGATCGACTGCACGCAGACCGCGTCCCGTAAGCCCATGCCCAGAGCCCCCTCCAGCGAGGTGCGGCTGATGATCAGCTTATGCTCCGTGTTCAGCCCGATCATCAGATGCGTGCCGCCGACGGCGTAGGCCGCCTTTCCTTCGGAGATGACAAAGCCGTCCGGCGTGCCGCCGTTGCCCTGCCCGTTCGGATCATAGAAGCCGCCGCCGTTGATGCCGGCCACGGCGCCGTAGCGTTCCGCGATTTTATCAACATTATTGCCCGCGCTTCCGTCATACGGGCCCTTGTTGCCGATGAACACGCGCGAGGGGTCATGGATCAGCAGCACGTCCCCCACATAGGAGGATCCGGAAATCTCAAAGACCTCAATGGGCGGGACTTCCTTTTCGCTGTCCGCCGCATCGCCCGCAGGATCCGCGGGAATCTCGATCATCCCCGTATCCACTTCCTCTTCGGTATACACCACGGTATTTGTCGCGATAATCTCATCCAACAGCTCCGGTGAAAGATACAGACCCGGAATCCAGTAAAGCGCACTGGTTTCCCTTAAAGACATGACCAGAAGATCCCTCGCGTGCACGGAGGGCCCCTTCAGAATCACGAAAACGGCACAGAAAATCCCCGCCAGCGCGACAACGAGCGTCACCGCCAGCCAGGCAAAGGTTCTTATGAAGATTCTTCCGATTGTTCTTCCCATCTAAAAAAGACTCCCTACAAAAGGATATCACGAAATCCTTCCGTTATCCATAAAAAAATACCCCCTGCAAGGGGGTATTCCTTAAACTGGGGTAGAAGGATTCGAACCTTCGAATCACGGAGTCAGAGTCCGTTGCCTTACCGCTTGGCCATACCCCAATGATGCAGTGAAAAACGTCCCAGTGCATCAACCTGTACAGTGTATCACGCTTTTGCGGAAAAAGCAACCTGTCTTCATGACTTTCCTTTGCTCTTTCATGTTCCCTCTACATAATTGGCTTCAAACTCGCAGCTCCTCCCTGTGACACGGATTTGTGCAAGCTCCTGAAAGGCATTTTCCGTTTCCATCATGTTGAAGCGGCGCTTATGACGGTCAAAGAGCTCGAGCATCAAATACGGTTCCTCCATAATGACCCCCACATACTGTTCCGGACACAAGACCTCCTCGGAGGACAGGATGATGGCATCACAAAACCCTTTTTCCAAGTCTTCCCCCTCCACCATTTCATAGATAATCGTATTCGTGCTTTCCATCGGCAAAGGCTCACTTACGAACGTACGCTCAATGATGTTTCCTTCACGCACCGATGCTCCTGTATAAAAATGGAGCCCAACCCCGCAGCCCCTATACCTGCCTTCCTCCCAAATGAAAAAATATTCACTGGTATAGAGCTTCGGCTTTTCTTTCTTCTTTGCAATATCACGGATATCGATGATCTTTCTCTCTCCCATATCGTCTCTCCTTTTTTGTGTTTGTTGTTTTCGCTTCCGACTGTTTCAGCATAGCACCCCGATTTACAAAAAATTTGGACATAAAACAGCGCCCCGCAGGGGGCGCTGTTTGTGCCTTCGGAAAGTGTTTTGGTCTTGAATTTCAAAGGCGATACTCGTCGGCACTACAAAGAATAGACACCTTCGGATCCCGTTCATAGCGGCAATAAGTTTCTTCCAGGAACTGTTTTCTCCCCTGCGATGCGAAAGAATCGTCTAACATTTTGACGAAATCATCGTCCGTATCATCCGGCACGGTGATCCCGTCTTCCTCAATGTCGTCTTCATTGTCTTCCTCCATGCCGTCTTCGTACAGGTCTTCCTCACATTCTTCTTCTGATTTTTCCGATAAGTATTTGTCAACAGCTTCGTCGTTCGGTTCTCCGTTTTCCTTGTATAATCCGTCATACCATAGCGCATCTTCAAACTCGCTGACATCATCAAAGACATCATATCCTGCTTCGTCGGAATAAAGTTGATGAATCGGTGCTTCGAAGAAGAACTGATAACGGCAAAATGCGGGCAGCGTATGGGAGATTTCATATTCGATGAGTGATTCCACGGAGCAGAGTCTTTCCTGCAAATTGTAAAACATCTTGCGCAGAGATTCTTCCGATGTTTCTGTCAGATAATCCAGCTTGCGATGCAGGCGGGGCAATACCACAGTTCTGATCTCCTCAAACCTGCGGTTCAGAAACAAAGCACCAATCACACGCCCGATTCTTTCCTCGGCGGGAATGGTCGATGTGTACCGGTTGGTTTTTTCCAGTTCGCACAATGCATCCGTTGTCTCCGCATCCATCCATTTCTGAATCATGGGTGTCGTCACCAGCGTAACAAAGTCTTCTCCCGCATCCTTACAGACGTTTTCAAACGCAAGAATGCGGCAATAATCAAGGCTCTCCGCATCCGTCTGCTCCTGGCGCTGCAACCCGGTGCAGACATCCATACACAGCTTATGCACAGTCTGCGCATCACCTGCCTCGTGATATACCCTGATCAGATCAATCGCGTTGTCCGTGGGAAGAATGAGCTCCCGCAATGCGTCCGGAACATCCTTTTCGTGTTTCAGCGCAAAAAAACCGGCCGTGTCGTGACAATACACATATTCGGCAAGAATTGCCGTCCGGATCTGTTGTTGCGAAAAAGCCTGCATCAAAAAGCGGAAGCACTCGAAAATTTCTTCGGGGCAGGCACCCGGCTCTTTCGCAGCCAAAAACCACTCCTGCAGGCGCTCTTCCTTTGGTGTACCTAAGCGTTCCGTCAACGCGTCACGCAGACGATAAGGCTCCCGCTGCCGCTCCTTCCTTGCCTCCCGTTCTTCTGCAGAAAGCGGCACCGCTCCCGGGATGTGCGCATACGGGTCGTCCTCATACGCCAACATCCATTCAAAGAGCGCGAACCAGTTTTCCTTCGGCTCCCTCATCTGTCTCCATTCTTCCACTATGCCAAGCTGTTCCTTCAATGTGTTTTGTACTGCAGTCTTCAGATCCGCCGGGAGGTCCGGATAACGCAGCATCTCTTCCAGATACAGGATATGGAGCCGCTTCACTATCCGGATGCCCGGCGCTGCTTCCTTCGGTTCAATATCCGCGATTGTCTTCAGCAGTTCTTTCTCTCTTCCCGACTCGAAAAACGCGGAAATCATTTTTCCAATATGCCACCCGGTTTTATCCCACCTTCCATTCCAAAACTCACGTTCCCCATGCCTATAGATAGACGAGTACAATTCTATAGAAAAATCCGATAAAAAGATCTCACTCCGCCATGGGCTGATATCCCTGCCTTCCCTAATGAGATCCGCAAGATGCCGGCTGATGCGTTGGTGATCTTCCCACTCCATGTCCCATGAGTCATAATCAGAAAGCTCAAACAGATGCGTGGGAGTTTTCATCGGCGTATTGCTGCCGAATCCGTCGTTCAAAAAAGCGCTCAGCCACATTTCTTTTGCAAGTTCCTTAAGGCAATCATACATTGAACCAAGTTCGTCTGTACGAAAGCCCTCGTAATTTACCTCAAAGTGCAGTTGGAACTGTACCACATCCTCCACGAATCCCTGTTGATAAAACACTGCCTCCAGATGATAAGTTTTCGCGTATTTTTGGAACATCTCCGTATTCCTGATCCAGAAATCGCAGATCCGCAACTGCTCCGCGTCAAATTCCAGTGTGGTTGTGCCGGTCTCCGTGAACCAGGCGGAAAAGGATGCCTGAAACTCCCTGATCAGCTGCGGCAGCAGTTCTTCGTGATGCGCCTCCAGCATCCGGCTGCGGTAGGTTTCATTGGCCATGGCGTAAGTACGACCGCCTTCCGTGTTGTGCGCGGACAGCAGGGGCATCAGATCGTTCAGACGCCCGATAAACCGATAGGTCAGTTCCTCCGGGGCAATCAAATTGAAATAGTCATCCAGCGAGATGCTCCCGTACACCGCGACGGTCATCAGGAAGCGTAACATTTTTATCGCGGATGCCTGATCATGCATGGATTGAATATGGGAGAGATAAAAATCAAAGATGGCAGTGGTGGAATGCACCGGCGCTTTCATGATTTCTACGAGAGGAAGATAGGCCTTCAGATACAGCATTCTGTAATCAGCACCTGCCAGAAGGTCTTCCGCCCGGATGCTGCCGGTGTTTTCTCCCTGGTTCTTCCGGCTCTGCTTCCAGGCCTTCACATGCGCCTTCATAACCTCCAGATTAATCGGATCCTCCCTGCGGACATCCAAGCGCTCATCCGCCAGATGTCTGAGGGCAGTGATCTCCCTTCTGACGTCCTCCGGGATGCCTTCCTCATCCGCAAAACGGGATGTGCAAATCACAAAGACGCCTTCCTGAAGCAAACCGGACGCCGGAAGATAGCGCAGCATCTTCGCGACCTCCGGTGTCATCTCATCCACGCCGTCCAGCACGAAAATCAGCCGCCCCGTGCCATACAGCGCATGGTGCATGTTCCGGTAATGGTTCAACAGACCGGCCATCGCAGTGGCGGGATCTTTTTCCTCTCCGGTGAGATGCGGCGGTACCGCATCCAAGGAGCGGATGGTTTCGGCGGAGGTGTAGCTCAGCCGTTTGAAATCCTCATTCATGGCAGCGTAGAAATCATTCAGACCGCGCATGACGGCGGAAGATACAGCATAGGTGCGGATCACCGCATTGTCGATAAGCGGATGCGTTGTCGGACGCAGGCCGTCCACTTCGTTACTGAACGCGGTTTTCCCCGTTCCTCTTTCCATTGACAGCAGCAACAGGCCCTTCCCTTCTTTCCTGTCAAGAAATGCGTTGATCCCCTTTAACAGGGTCTCGGACTTCCGGTATTTTTCCGGCCGGTACAAATCCTTGAGCATCCGGTCGTCTTCCGTGCGGAGATAGCTGCGTTTCACTCCCCTGTTGTCGTTTTTGATCTTCCGGAGATAACTCAGAAAGTCGCGGTCGGTCACCACCTCGGCCTCACCCGAATAAAAATCCGCGTATTTGACTTTATTCTTCTTTGAGTAAAAGGATTCCAGCAGAAAGCGCTTTCCGTAAGAATATTTTCCGAGCGGGATGGTTTTTCCGTCGATCAGCAGCACCGCTTTCCCATCCGGCAGGGACTCCATCTCCGTATCGCCGGTCAGTCTCACGTTTTCCAGCGCAAAGCAGACATCCTGATAAACAGCCGCGTCGGAGCCTTTTCCGCAAACATACGCCCGGTAGTTCTGCAGCAGATGCGGTATCTCCGTCCGGTAATCATCATGGTCCTCAAACTTCAGGGCACCGTGACCGAGTTCTTCATTCCGCCAGTGTTCGATATTCAGGTAACGACCGACCTTTTTGTCAAAGACATTCCGCGTGCGTTCCATGACGTTGGTAAGACATTCCGGTAAAGAAAAGGATTCCGCGCAGTCAATGATCTTACCCGCGAGATTGTACCACCTGCCGATGGACAGCGGTTCTTCGGTCAGCGCGTCGATGATGTTTTCTTCTTCGATCAGCTTTTCCTCGTCCGTGTAATCCATGTAAACAAGTGCCATCAGCGTCGGAATCTTCAGGGACATTTCATAGAGATCACGGATTTTCAGAATCGCCCCATACACGTTTCCGTTTTCCACCTGTTCCTTCAGGCGGATGACATCCCAGACGATCGGCGCGGGCCAGCCGTTCCGTATCATCTCATCCTCCGCCCACAACTCCCGGTCCGCAGCAAGCTTCTTAATCCACTCCGTTTTGTTCATTCTCTTTCTCTCCCCAAATCATCCGTCACTCGTTTCTTCCAACACCCTTCTTATACTATCTCATACTATCACATGCGATCCTGTTCCGTCATCCAAAAAAGCGCCCCCAAAAAGGCGCCGGAACCGATGTCCCGGCAGGGGGACTCTTTCAAGTCCCCAGCAGATACGATGCTCTAAATTCCCCGGTCCTTCCTGTGACGCGGATATGCGCAAGTTCCAGAAAAGCATTTTCGTTCTGATAGATGTTGAAGGGGCGCTTATAGCGGTCAAAGAGATACAGCATCAGAAACGGTTGCTCCAAAAACACGCCGATAAACTGCTCCGGATACAAGGGCTCCTCGGGGCACAACATGATGGCGTCAAAAAAGTCCTTCTCCTCTTCGGGTTCCTCAAAGATGATAATATTCGCGCCCTCATCCGGCTCGGGTTCGCACCATTGGAAGGTGCGCGTGATGATGTTTCCCTCACGATAGGACGCACCTTTATAAAACCGGAGATCAATCCTGCTGGTGATGATGTCTTCTTCATCCCAAAAGAAAATCAGCTCGCTTGTATAGAGCTTCGGCTGTTCCCTCTTCTTCATTGCATTCTCCCAATCGATAATCATGCATTGGTCCATGTCATTCCTCCTTTATGTTTTCGTGGTTTTTACTTCCGACCGTTTCAGCATAGCACCCCGATTTAAAAAAAAATTGGACAGAAAACTTGACGCGACCGCCGTGGCGTGATATTATGCTTTGAAGTTAATTCAATAACGCACGGTGAAGTTCTTAGGAAAAGAAAGCGCACATTGCTTTCGCCGAAGGAGTAAAACTCTCAGGTGTCCCTTTGAGGATGAGGACTAAGAATGGATGTGAACTCCGGAGAATCCCCGCAAGGGGTACCGAAGGTGCAAGGCGGCGTAACGCAGCCGCTGAATCTCTCAGGTCAAAGGACGGAGCAATTTGAACCAGACAGAAAGGTCTGGTCCTGTTTGCGGGTCCTTCTCCGGCGTTCTCCAAGGGAGGAGGAATTTTTTATGCTTGAAATTGTCACAACCATCAACGGCTATCTCTCGGACTATGTTCTGCTCTTTCTGCTGATTGCGGTGGGACTGTGGTTCACCGTCCGCACGAAATTCGTGCAGATCCGCTTCTTCGGACAGGGTCTGAAGAATTTCTTCGGTGACATGACACTGGTCGGCAAAAAGCACGAGAGCGGCATGAGCTCCTTTCAGGCACTGGCCACGGCGATTGCGGCACAGGTCGGTACCGGCAATATCGTCGGTGCCTCCGGCGCGATTCTGACCGGCGGCCCCGGCGCCATCTTCTGGATGTGGGTCATCGCCTTCTTCGGCATGGCCACGATCTACGCCGAAGCGGTGCTGGCGCAAAAAACGCGCATCAAATCCGAAGACGGGCAGATCCTCGGCGGTCCCGTGTATTATATCCACGCGGCCTTCAAGGGCGGCGCCGGCAACGGACTGGCGAAGTTCTTTTCCGTCGCCATCATCCTGGCGCTCGGCTTCTTCGGTTGCATGGTGCAGTCCAACTCCATCGGTTCCACCTTCGAAACCGCCTTCGGCGTACCCGCCTGGGTGATCGGTGTTGTACTGGTGGTGATCTGCGCCGTGATCTTTCTCGGCGGCATGAGCCGTCTGGCCGCGGTGACGGAGAAAATCGTCCCGCTGATGGCCGTGGTTTTCCTCGTGGGCGGTCTGGTGATCCTGGTGATGCGGATTTCGTATCTTCCCGCCACCATCGGCATGATCTTCTCTTACGCCTTTTCGCCGCAGGCCATCATCGGCGGCGGCTTCGGTTACGCGCTGAAAACCGCACTGACGCAGGGTGCCAAGCGCGGTCTCTTCTCCAACGAGGCCGGTATGGGAAGTACGCCGCACGCGCATGCCCAGGCCAATGTGCCGACCCCGCATGACCAGGGCGTTGTGGCCATGATCGGTGTGTTCATTGATACCTTTGTCGTGCTGACGATGAATGCCCTCGTCATCATCTCGACGCTGTATACGCCGGACGGCGCGCTGGCAGGCGGTTATTCCGCGGAAAGCAGCGTCAACGCCGCGGGAGAGCTCATCAGCAAGAGCAACCTCGCGCAGAGCGCCTTCGGTACGGTCTTCGGCACGTCCTTCGGGAACGTGTTTGTGGCAGTCTGTCTGTTCTTCTTTGCCTTTTCCACGGTGCTGTCCTGGAATATGTTCGGCAAGATCAATGTCATGTATCTCTTCGGACAGAAGGCAGCGCTGCCCTATCAGGTCATCGCGCTCGTCTTTATCTTCCTCGGGACGCTGGCGAGCAATGACCTTGTGTGGGAGCTTTCGGACATGTTCAACCAGCTGATGGTCATCCCGAACGCGCTCGCGCTCTTTGCCCTGACGGGAACGGTGCTCGGTGCGATTCACTTGAAGAAAAAACGGGAAGAGAACAAAGAAGAAGAAACCTCATAAGTTCCACGGGATTTTGCGAAAACACAACACGCCGGAGCGGCTGCCCCGGCGTGTTTTCTTTCTCTCAGTTTCCGCCGCCTTCCGGCGGTGCCTCGCCTTCGGGCTGTGCTTCCCCGCCCGCAGGCGGCAGTTCGCTTTCCGGCGGGGGTTCGTTGTCCTCGGGGCTGCCGGGATCCCCCGTCGCGCCGCCGAGGGCGGAGTTGCCGTCCTGAATTTCCTGGATGGATTCCATTTCGATGGTCTTGGCCGCCATGATCGCCAGCATTTCATCCGCGGTCATGTCCGTCGAGAGGTCATAGACGCCCGGTGCGATCATGTCATGGTAATCCGAAAACATTTCCTGCATGCGGAAGAGCAGGTCATCCTTAACGAGGCCCTTCTCTTCCAACCGCTTCGCGATGTCGCTGACGGTATCGGTCTCGGAGACGGTGATCGTCACGATGCGGCCGTTTTCCTGTGTCAGCGGCTGCTGCGCAAAGGTTTCGTAGCCGTAGTCATAAGCCGTGCGCGAGACGCGGATCACCAGAAACACCGCGATGACAATCAGCGCCGCACGAATGACGAGTCCGATGATGCGGAATACCGCGCTTTCTTTTTTCATGCTCTTATGTTTCCTCTTCCATGATGATCGGCAGGATCATCGGTCTGCGTTTGTTTTTCTTCCAGATGTAATCCCCGAGCGCGTCCTTGATCGCGTTGCGGAATTTGTTGTAATCCTTTGTGCCGCGGGAAAGCGCGTCTTCCACGACCTCCGTCACGAGCTGCACGGAGTCTTCGATGAGTTCGTCGGAATCCCGCATATACACATAACCGCGCGAAACGATATTGGGCTGTGAGGTGATCATGCCGTTTTCGCGGTCAATCCCGATCGCCACCACGACAACACCCGCCTCGCCGAGACGCTGCCTGTCGCGTAAGACCACGTTCCCGACGTCCCCGACACCCGTGCCGTCCACAAAGATCGCGCCGGTCTGCACACTGCCGTTCACCGCGGCTTCTTCCTTATCCAGTTCCAACACATCGCCGGTTTCCAGAATAAACACGTTTTCCTTCGGGATGCCCAACTCCCGCGCGAGATTGCCGTTCGCGATCAGATGCTTGTATTCGCCGTGGACGGGAATCGCGTACTTCGGTTTCACCAGCGTGTAGATCAGCTTCAAATCCTCCTGGCAGGCGTGCCCCGAAACGTGCACATCCTGGAAGATGACATCCGCGCCCTTCATCAAGAGCTCGTTGATGACGTTCGTCACGGCTTTCTCGTTGCCCGGAATCGGGTTGGAGGAAAAGATCACGGTATCGCCCTGGTCAATCGTGATCTTTTTGTGCTGTCCGCTCGCCATCCGGGACAGGGCCGCCATGCTCTCGCCCTGGGAACCGGTGGTGATGATCGCCGTTTTGTTCGGCGGATAGTTCTTGATCTCTTCGATATCAATCAGCGTGTTTTCCGGCACCTGGATGTAGCCTAAGTGTTCCGCGATGTCAATCGTCGTCACCATGCTGCGCCCCTGCACAACCACCTTGCGGCCGTACTTGCAGGCGGAGTTGATGATCTGCTGCACGCGGTCCACGTTGGAAGCGAAGGTTGCGATGATGATGCGCGTGTTTTCGTGCTCCGCGAAAATGGTGTCCATCGTATGACCCACGGTTTTTTCCGAGGCGGTGTAACCCGGACGCTCCGCGTTTGTGGAATCACTCATCAGCGCCAGCACGCCCTTTTTGCCGATCTCCGCAAAGCGTTGCAGATCAATCGGATCCCCGAAGACCGGCGTGTAGTCCACCTTGAAATCCCCGGTATGCACGATGATGCCGACCGGCGTGTAGATTGCCAGCGCCGCCGCGTCCACGATGGAATGATTCGTGCGGATGAATTCCACATGAAGCTCTCCGAGCGTGATCGTGGAACCGAAGCCCACGACCTTGCGCTTCACGACATCCAGCATTTTGTGCTCTTCCAGCTTGTGCTCGATCAGGCCCATCGTCAGCCGCGTCGCGTAAACCGGGACGTTCACCTCTCGCAGGATGTACGGCAGCGAGCCGATATGATCCTCATGTCCGTGCGTGATGACAAAGGCCTTGACCTTATCAATATTCTCTTTTAAAAACGTGACATCGGGGATGACAAGGTCAATCCCCAGCATATCATCCTCGGGAAAGGCCAGACCGCAGTCCACGACAATGATGCTGTCGCCGTAGCAAAAGGCGGTGATGTTCATCCCGATCTGTTCCAGTCCCCCGAGGGGAATGATTTGCAGTTTTTCTGTTGTATCCTTTGTGTTGCTCAAAAATAAAGTACCTCCAAAATCTTATGTTTCCAGTAAAATGTCTTCTCCGTCCAGAAGATCCGCAAAGGCCTTCGCGCAGGCCGCAAGCTCCTCTTCCTCCGTCACCTCGGTGTACAGGGCTTCTTCCTCTTCCGGCGCGGAATCGTCGCGCAGGATGAAGGCGTCCGCGTCACCATCTTCCGTGTCCGTCACCAGCAGATACGAGTGACCGTTCACGACGCTCTGTCCCACGATAAAAAGCGCTTCCGCTTCGCCGCCCTCCGGACGGAATGTGATCTTTTCCATTATGCCGTCTCCCTCCGGTGATCCAGGTAAGATTCCAGAATCACCTTTGCCGCCACCATGTCAATGTAATCCTTTTCCTCTTCCTTTTTCACGCCGTTCAGTCTGAGAATTTCCTCCGCCTCGACGCTCGTCAGCCGCTCGTCCCACATCGTCACGGGCAGTCCCGTGCGCCGCAGCAGCATTTCACGAAACTCCATCGCCTCTTTTGCCATCTCGGAAACGCGCAGATCCATGTGCAGGGGAAGTCCCAGAACAATCTCAGAAATGTTGTACTCCAAAATCAGTGCTTCGATTCTTGCGAGCGTACGCCGCAGTTTGTTCGCCTCTTTTCTGCGGATGATCTCCACCGCACGCGCCGTCATCAGCAGTTCGTCGCTGACCGCGACGCCCACCGTCTTCGTGCCATAATCCAGACCCATGATCCGCATCGGTAAAGCTGCTTTAGTCGTAATCCGATCCCGGCCAGTCGTGGTGACGGATGTAGGTCTTGAGCATCTCTTCCACGAGTTCGTCGCGCTCCACCTTCATAATCAGGGAACGGGCGCCCTTGTGAGAAGTGATGTACGTCGGATCTCCGGACATGATATAACCGACGATCTGGTTCACCGGGTTGTAACCGCGCTCCATCAGTGCCTCGTAAATGACCTCCAGCACCTGCTGCGCGTTCTCCTGATTATCCACCGCGACCTTGAAGAATTGTGTGTTGCCGAGTTCCTGTTCCATCTTGCATCCTCCGGACATCCCTGCGGGATGGCATAGTTATAATTTATTGTACACCTGTTTGCCCCGAAATGCAATGATGTCTTCCCTTTGACCAGGGTTCTTTCATGAAGAGGCCTGAGCACCGCATCCCTTTGCTGAAAAGGAAGTCTTGCGTCCGCTCCGCTCCCGCAAGCCCTTTTTTTTATGATATTTCTCTCCAAATATAAAAAAAGGGCAGAAAGCCCTATTGTATC
>JAFZLB010000066.1 GCA_017551665.1 Lachnospiraceae bacterium | reverse complement strand
TGTGACCGCCACAGCCCTTCCGGCTGCGGCGGTCTTTTTATGTGCAGGGGCGTGTAAGGAAACATACAAAGCCGCCTGCGGTGAATGTGCCGGAAAAAAGCGGACGGAGACAGGGGTTCGAAAGACGCGGAAAGACCCAAAACTATCACATGAAAGAAAAGAAAATTCGTAAAGCATAAAGATATGATTGCAATCATAAAAACTATCATATGTAATTTGTGTGCTTTTGAACACTTTGGGCGTTTTTTGTAAATTATATCTAAATCAGAAGGAAATATTTGGTGGTTTTGTGCATTGTGTCACAGAACTTTTTTCGGTACACTTGTGATGTATGATTATTAATATGCGGTGAAGTGACGCGTTTTGTTCCAAGGGGGGAAATGTGTATGATGTTGGGACGCGTGATGAACCGCCAACCCAAAAGGAGGTTTGTATGATTACCTTTATTCTCTGCTGTGCCATCATTGTAGGCGGCTATTTCACCTACAGCAAGCTGGTGGAGAACATCTTCGGGCCCGATGACCGTGAGACGCCGGCCGTCGCCATCAACGACGGTGTTGACTACGTCGTCATGCCCCAGTGGAAGATGTTCATGATCCAGCTCCTCAACATCGCAGGCCTTGGCCCGATCAACGGTGCTCTGGGCGGTGCGTTCTGGGGACCTGCCGTGTATCTCTGGATCACCTTCGGTACGGTGTTCGCAGGCTGTGTACACGACTACTTTTCCGGTATGTTGTCGGAGCGCAATAACGGCGCTTCCATCTCCGAGGTTATCAACACTTACCTCGGCTCCGTCATGGGTAATGTCATGCGTGCGTTCTCGGTTATCCTGCTGGTCATGGTCGGTACCGTGTTTGCGGTCGGCCCGGCGGGTCTGCTGCGCGTACTGCTGACAAGATCCGGTGCGGATCCGGATGCGTTCTTCACGCAGTCCATGTTCTGGCTGATCGTGATCCTGGTGTACTACTTCATTTCCACCTTCGTTCCGATCGACAAGGTCATCGGCCGTATCTACCCGATCTTCGGCATCTGCCTCATCGTCATGGCGGTTGGCGTCGGTATCGGCGTCCTTCGTCTGAACGGCGCGGATGCGTCCATGATGTCCGGTTATTATGCGGATGCACTTGCGGAGCAGGGTTATTCCGCCGAAGGCTTGACCTTCCAGATGCCGGAGCTTTGGGATAACTTCAAGAACCTGCATCCGTCGGGCACCCCGATCTGGTCCACGATGTTCATCACGGTTGCCTGCGGTGCTCTGTCCGGCTTCCATGCCACGCAGTCCCCGATGATGGCGCGCTGCTTAAAGTCTGAGCGTCAGGGCCGTTTCGTTTTCTCCGGCGCCATGACGGCGGAAGGTGTCATCGCCATGGTATGGGCGGCGGCCGGCTGCACGTTCTACGGCTCCGTCGGACTTCACTCGTTCAAGGATGCTGCAAACACGGCGCTCGGCTCCGGTAACGGTACCAGCGTTTACAACATCTCCGTGCTGACGATGGGCTGGTTCGGCGCCATCATCGCGATGCTCGGTGTTATTGCCTGCCCGATCACCTCCGGTGACACGGCCTTCCGTTCCGCCCGTCTGACGATCGCCGACTGGTTCAAGATTGACCAGGGCGATATGAAGAAACGTCTCATGCTGACAGTTCCGGTTCTGGGTGTCGGCGCGGTGCTCGGTATCGGCAACGCCCTTGGCAAGATTGACTACAACGTCATCTGGAGATACTTCTCCTGGTCCAACCAGACGCTGGCCATGATCGTGCTCTGGGGTGCGGCAATGTACCTCGCGAAGGAAAAGAAGAACTTCTGGATCTGCGCGATTCCGGCGGCCTTCATGAGTGCCGTGTCCATGACCTACTTCTGCATGGCGGGTGAGTGCCTCGGTCTCATCGAGTTCTTCAAGGGCAACACCGCGGTTGCGTACCCTGCGGGTATCATCTGCGCGGCTCTCTTCTTCGGTCTGTTCTGGGTGAAGAGCGCCAAGTACCGCAACGCGGAAGCGACGGCGTAACAGTCGCTCCGGCGGTCGTAGTCATTAAGCAAAACCATCAGCGGCGGAAGGGGGCTTCTCCTTCCGCCGTTTTTACGCAATACGGCAGGCTGTGTCGCGGGGGATGGCGTAAGGGGATGGTTTTGTGGTAAAATAAGGAATACTTATCAGAAAGAGGAAAGAACAACATGCCAACCATCAAAATCGGCCAGACGGCGCTACCGTCGGATGTGCTGAAATATGACAAGAAAACGGCGCTCCGCGTGGGTCCCTGCGCCATCGGCGAAAAGGCGCTGTTCGTCAACAGCTTTTATGTCAGGCGCATGTATTATGTGGTCTACAGCGATATCGCCCGTGTCTATAAGCGCGTTGCCATGTCCAAGGGCGGCTACACCGGCAAGGGCGTGTTCGGTGCCATGGCCTATCTTGTCGTGCAGTTCAAGGACGGCACGGAAAAGAAGTGTAACTTCAAGCATGAGGATGAGGTCGATCTGCTGTTAGGGCAGATGGAAAAGGATCATCCGGAGATTCCCGTGCACTCCGCGGCGGCGGAACGCCGCTTAAAGGAAGCGGAGGAAAAGGAACGCGCGGAATACTTAAAGGAGCTGTCGCCGGAAGCGGAGGCGTCCGTCAGGGAACTGGAAAAAGCAAAGAGCATCTTGAAAATGCGTCCCGGTCTGACGGAGCAGCTGTCCAATACCGCGAAACGCAAACGCGCGTCGGATATGACAAATCCCTTTTATATCTGGTTCGCGGTGGTGGTGTTCGCGGGCGGCCTTTTGGTCGGCGTGCTGGGACTGATCCTGTACTTCATTGTGCATGTTGAGGGCGCCATCTTCATGGTGCTGGGCGGCTTTGTCTTTATGCTCTTTATGGTGGGCGCGCGCGTTCTGCCCACAAAGGAACGCAACAAAGAGGCGGTGCAAAAGGAATGGGACGGTGCCGTGGAGTCCATGCGCATCTTCCTCGCGGATGAAAAGGACTTTCCGCTGCCGCCGCAGTACGCGCATCCCATTGTCCTTGACCGCATGATCCGCGCGATCAAAAAGGGCAGGGCGGTGACGGTGGAGGAATCCTTCGAATACATCAAGGAAGAACTGAAGGAACTGAACAAATCCGTCGAGGTCTCGCAGAAGGAATACGACGAGGTCACGGCGGTGAAGCCGATGTTTCTGATTTGCGATTACAAATGAGCCGCGCGCGTGTGACGGAAGCAGACCTCCGCAGGCTTGCCTGCGGGAGTCATGCTTCCGACACACGCATGTGGCGAATGCCACGAACGAGGAATTGCGCGGCAATTCCGAGTTGCGCGGCGAAGCAGACCTCCGCAGGCTTGCCTGCAGAAGATCCGCACCCGCCACAGGAGAACAGTGTATGTTAAGTTTTGTCATCTGCTGTGCCGTGATCATCACGGGCTATTTCACTTACAGCAGACTGGTCGAAAAAATCTTTTCACCGGATGACAGGGAGACGCCCGCCGTCATGATTAACGACGGTGTGGACTACGTTGTGCTGCCGCAGTGGAAGATGTTCATGATTCAGCTTTTGAACATCGCAGGCTTGGGTCCCATCAACGGCGCGCTTTCCGGTGCCTTCTGGGGGCCGTCGGTGTATCTCTGGATCACCTTCGGTACGGTCTTTGCGGGCTGCGTGCATGATTATTTCTCCGGCATGCTGTCGGAGCGCAACAAGGGCGCGTCCATATCCGAAATCGTCACGGTCTATCTCGGCAAGGGCATGGGCACGGTGATGCGCGTGTTTGTGGTCATCCTCCTTGTCATGATCGGAACGGTTTTTGCCACGGGACCCGCGGAACTGATCACCACGCTGATCACAAACAACGGTTCCAATGAGGCCGCCGTGTATGCCTTCTACGGTCAGGGCGTGTTCTGGGCGGTGATCATCATCAGTTATTACTTCATCTCCACCTTTGTCTCCATCGAAAAAATCATCGGACGCATCTATCCGGTGTTCGGTATGTGCCTGATTATCATGGCGCTGGGCGCGGGCTTCGGCGTGCTGCGCTTAAACGGCTCTTCCGCGGACGCCATGTACACGCTGTACGGGGAGCAGCTGCAAAACTACCAGGGCACGCCGCTGGCGGAGCAGGTTTTCCGGATGCCGGAGATCTGGGAGCATTTCGGCAGCATGTATCCCGCCAACGCCCAGGGCGCATCCGTGCCTATCTGGTCCACCATGTTCATCACCGTGGCCTGCGGTGCGATCTCCGGTTTCCACGCCACGCAGTCGCCGATGATGGCACGCTGCCTGAAGTCGGAGCGGCAGGGGCGCTTTGTGTTTTCCGGTGCCATGACGGCGGAGGGCATCATCGCAATGCTCTGGGCCGCTGCCGGCTGTACCTTTTTCGGCTCCGTCGGTCTCCACGGCGGCAACGGCGTGATCCTTGGCACCGGCAATACCGTTACGGTGTATAACATCTGCAAGCTGTCCATGGGCAATGTCATCGGCGTTGCCGTGGCGATGCTGGGGGTTGTGGCATGTCCCATCACCTCCGGGGACACCGCCTTCCGTTCCGCCCGTCTTACCCTTGCCGACTGGTTTAAGATCGATCAGGGCAAGGGGCTGAACCGCCTGCTGCTGACGCTTCCCGTCCTCGGCGTCGGGAGCGTTCTGTGCTTTGGCAACATGCTGAAATATGATCTGACGGAAGTGGTGAACGGCGTGGAGATCACACGGAAGGTTTCCTATATTGATTACGCGGTGATCTGGCGCTACTTCTCCTGGTCGAACCAGACCCTGGCCATGATTGTGCTGTGGGCGGCCGCGATGTATCTGGCCAAGGAGCATAAGAATTACTGGATCTGCGCCGTGCCTGCCACCTTCATGAGCGCGGTGTCCGTGACCTATTTTGTGCATTCCAACGAGGGGCTTGGCATGTTCCTCAATACCTACGCGGCAGACGCCGCGCTGCGGACGGACGCGACGGTCGTGAAATTCGCGACGCATATTTCGTATCCCATGGGCATTATCGCCGCGCTGCTGTTTTTGGGGATCTTTTTGTGGCGCAGCAGGAAATACCGGAAACGGCTGCGTACGGGTTCGGAAGCGGAGATGGAAACGGAGGCGTGATGGAGCTGCTGCAGTTTTTGAAAGACGAAGGCATTGACGCGCAGATTCTTGCCGGGGTGGAAGCCTACCGGGCGGAGTTCCCCGTTGCGGACGCGGACCTTGCGGACCGTGTGCCGGCACCGGAATACATTTATTACGGCAAGGAGGTCTGGGAGAAGGCGCTGGCCGCGCTTCTGGCCGGGGAAAACCTGCTGCTGACGGGGCCGAAGGCCACCGGCAAAAACGTGCTCGCGGAAAACCTCGCCTATGTTTTCGGGCGTCCCGCCTGGAACGTATCCTTTCACATCAGCACCGAGGCCAGCTTCCTGATCGGCGCGGATACTTACGACGGAGATAAAGTCATCTTCCGGCCGGGGCCGATTTATCTCACGGCGGAGCACGGCGGCTTTGTCGTATTGGATGAGATCAACATGGCGAGGAACGAGGCGCTGGCCGTGCTGCATTCCGCGCTGGATTTCCGCCAGATCATCGACGTGCCGGGCTACCGCAAGGTGAAGGTGCATCCGGCGGCGCGTTTCATTGCGACGATGAACTACGGCTATGCCGGCACCAGGGATTTGAACGCGGCGCTCTCTTCGCGGTTCGCGGTGCTGAATAGGCCCATAGTCAGCGAAGAGGATTTGAAAAAGCTGATTGTCAGCCGCTTCCCGAAGATTCAGCCCGCGATCTGCGAGCAGTTCATGAAGCTCTTTTATGAGCTGGAAAAGAAGGCGGCCCATGCCGATATCTCCGACCGCGCGGTGGATCTGCGCGGGCTTTTGGATGCGCTGCGGCTCATCGAAAAAGGCATTTCCTCCGGCGCGGCACTCGATATGTGCATCGTCAACAAGACCTTTGATCCCTTCGAACAGAATCTCGTGCGTGACGTGGTGAATGCCCGGATTCCTTCGGATCTCACGCCCGCGCTTGTGTTTGGCGTATGAAAAGCAGACGCGTCGGAAGTGAACAGCGCCGCGCGATGAACCAGATCTGGAACGCGGCGGGGCGCTATGATTTTGACGCGCCTTTCATGGCCTTCACGCCGGACGGCGGCGCGGATTTTTATTTCAACACCGTCATCGGCCTGACGGAAAAATGGCTGGACGCGGAGGCGCTCCGGACCTTCTTTTTATCCTACGCACATTCCCCGAGAGCGGAGCATTACGACACGCTGATGTGGCTGGGTGTCGAGCACTGCCTCTATGAAAAGGAAATCGAAGAGCGGCCGATGCTGCGCAGTATGCGCAGGGCCTACGCGGAACGCTTTTTCCGGGAGGAGCAGACGCTTTCCCGCCAGGAAATGATGGCGCAGATGCCGAAGGTCTATGAGCAGCAGCAGATCCGCTGGCGGGAGGTGCTGGAGGAACAGCAGACGAAAAAAGGCGGTGCCGCGGGACGCATTGCGGAAAAGCTGCGGATTCCGGGAAGTGCGGATACGGCGGAGCTCATTGACCGCCTGCGGCATATTTTGGTGGACGACTTCCGCTTTCGGGGCTTCCGGCTCTCGGCCCATGAGGGCATCCCGATCAGCGCACAGCTGGGCGAGGTGCTGCGGAATTTCATGCGCAGGGAATCGAAGCAGCATGATTCGCTGATGGTGCGCGGTGTCGGGACGAGCGCGGAAGCGAGAGCGCCCTTTGGCAGCAGCAGGCAGTTAGAGCGCAGCGAAGAGGACGAGGCTTATGTCCGCTCCTGCTTCGGTGCCTGCCTTTTTGACAACGCGCAGATGCAGCTTTTGGAAAACGCGATCTGCACGGACGCGCATGAGGAATGTCGTCTGTGGTATGCCAAGGCGGAGCCGGACCCGGTGCCGGACGAGATGCTGCATAAGGAAGCAAAGCTTTTGGCGGCGGACATCCGCAAGCAGCACGCGCGCAACGTCGCCTTTTACAACAAATCCGCCGTGCTGATCGCGGCGGGGATCCGCGCGCTTTCCGCGCAGCTGGACGCCATTCTTTCGACTTATCTGCAGCCGTTGCCGGAGCGCAGCCGCGCGGGTGATCTCACCGCGGCGAAGGCCTACCGGCTGAAGCTGCTGCATGACCCTTATGTTTTCACGCGTCCCGGCGATGAGGTGGAGAACAATCTTTCCGTGGACATTCTGCTGGACGCTTCTTCCTCCCGCGCTTCCGCGCAGGAGATCATCGCGGCGCAGGCCTTTATTCTCGCAAAAAGTCTCATGCGCTGCCATGTGCCGGTGCAGGTGTCGGCCTTCCGTTCCGTGAAGGGCTTCACCGTGACGCAGCTGTTGAAGTCCTATACCGAGGCGGACCTGAACAAGATCTTCCGCTATTACGCCGCCGGCTGGAACCGCGACGGCCTGGCCGTGCGCGCCGTGGAAAAGCTCACGGAAAAGGGCGGGGAAAAGAAGCTGCTGCTCGTCCTGACGGACGCGCACCCGAACGATTCCCAGAAAATGCCGCCGGAAGAGGGCAGCATTTTCATGCGCGAATACGACGGCCTCGCCGCCGTGGACGACACGATCGAAGCCGTCAAGGAGCTGCGCGAAAAGGGCTACATGGTCGGCGCGATCTTCACCGGCAAAACCTCTTATCTCGAGAACCTGCACGCCATCTACGGAAAATATTACGTCCGCATCCGCAAGACGGAGCAGCTTGCCGTCGGTGCGGGAACGCTTCTGACCTCCATGCTCCGCGAACTGCGGAATTGAGGAGAGTTGGCGGAAACGATACGGTTGTGGTACACTATATGTTGTAGTGTTGTTGTTTTATTTACCGATATAAGGAGGAGAAAATGAAAAAGAAAGCAGTATCCCTGGTAACGGCGGCGGTGCTGGCATTGTCCCTGGTGGCCTGCGGCGGCAGTGGCGGTAACTCCGGCGGTGCGGCGTCCACGACATCCGGCGGCGCAACGGAAGCGGCAAGCACGGCGGCATCGGAAAGCGCGGGCGGTGAAGCGAGCACGGAAGCGGAACCGGCGGGCGAAGCTTCGGGTGATGTCATTGCGCTTAAGGTCTGGGGACCGCAGGAAGAGCAGGAACTCCTGCAGGAAATGACGGAGTCCTTCAAGGCGCAGTATCCGGACAAGAACTTCGCGATTGAGCTCGGTGTTGTCGGCGAAAATGACGCCAGGACACGCTATTCCGAAGACCCGGCGGCGGCCGCGGATGTCTTCGCCTTCGCGAACGACCAGCTGCGCGACTTTGTGAACGCGGGCGGCCTCTATGAAGTGGAGCGTCCGGATGACCTTGCTTACATCAACAGCGAGATCAACGGCCTGGCCATCGATTCCGCGACGCTGGACGGCGCGATCTGGGCTTATCCGGAGACGGCGGACAACGGCTACTTCCTGTATTATGACAGCTCCGTGTTTGACGCGGCGGATGTGGATGATCTCGATTCCATGCTGGCGAAGGCGGATGCCGCGGGCAAGAAGGTCTTTATGGACGTGTCCAACGGCTGGTACATCGCGTCCTTCTTCATCGGCAACGGCGGCACACTGGCGCTGTCCGAGAGCGGTGCGCAGGTCTGTGACTTCAATAACGAGAAGGGTCTTGCGGCAGCGCAGGGTATTCAGACCTTTGTGGAATCGCCGGCCTTCCTGACGGGCGACGACAGCGTGCTGATCGCGGGAATCCAGGACGGTTCCATCGCGGCGGGCGTTTCCGGCACATGGAACGCGGAGGCGATCTCCGAAGCGCTGGGTGAAAACTACGCGGCGACGAAGCTCCCGAAGTTCACGACAGGCGACGGCAGCAAGGTGCAGATGGCGTCCTTCGGCGGCACGAAGCTCATCGGTGTCAACTCCCAGTCCGCGCATCCCGCGGAGGCGATGGATCTCGCGATGTGGCTGACGAATGAGGAGAACCAGGTCAGACGTTTTGAAGTCAGACAGATCGGACCGGCCAACATAAAGGCGGCTTCCTCCGACGCGGTCAAGGCGAACATCGCGCTGGCGGCGCTGGCGGAGCAGTCCATGTATGCCGTGTCCCAGAAGGATGTGGGCGGCAATTACTGGACGCCGGCCGAAGCCTTCGGCACGGCCTTAGAGAGCGGCGAAGCCGGTGATCTGCAGCAGCTGCTGGATGATATGGTGGAACAGATAACACAGTAAGATTGTAGTTTTGAAGGGGCGGTGCGTTCGTGGCTCCGCCCCTTCTTTTTCAGACGGGGGACATGCATGGCGGCGAAGCTGTCTTCTTTTTTCGGGGCCGTCGGAAACGGGTTCCGGAATTTCTTTACACATTTCCTGCAGGGTGATCTGCCGACAAAGCTCTCGTACTTTCTCATGGGTGCGGGATGCTTTTTGCGCGCACAGATCGTGAAGGGACTGCTCTATCTCGCGGTGCAGGCGGGATACATTCTCTATCTCGTGAATTTCGGCGCGGCCTATGTGGCAAAGCTGAACACGCTCGGAGATGTGACGCAGACAAAGGAATATGACGCGACGCTCGGCTTTTCGGTCATCAAGCCCGGCGACAACTCCATGCTGATTTTGCTTTACGGCGTGTTTTCGCTGATGCTCGGCATCGTGGTCTTTGTGTTGTATCTGCGCAATACAAAGGAAGCCTGGGAGAATCAGCAGACGCTTGCCGCGGGCGGGCGCCTGCAGGGCTTCCGGGAGGAAGTGCGGGAGCTCTTTGACCGCCGCTTCCATGTGACGGTGCTGACCATCCCGACAGTGCTGACCGTCCTCTTTACCGTGGTGCCGCTGGTCTTCATGATCCTCATGGCCTTCACGAATTACAACCGAGAGCACCAGCCGCCGGGCAATCTCTTCACCTGGGTGGGCACGGATAATTTTTCGCAGGCGCTGTGGGAAAATCCGCTGTGGTCCCGCACGTTTCTGCGGCTCTTCCTCTGGACCATGGTCTGGGCGCTGTTTGCGACCTTCCTGAATTATGTCTTCGGGATTCTGCTCGCGCTGCTGATCAACCAGAAGAAGGTGCGCGGCAAACGCTTCTGGCGCACGATTTTCATTACGACGGTCGCGGTGCCGCAGTTTGTTTCGCTGCTGCTGATTTCAAAGTTTCTGCATGACCAGGGTGCGCTCAACAGCCTCTTGCAAAGCTGGGGCTGGATTGATTCGCCCCTGCCCTTTTTGTCCAACGGCACGATCGCGAAGATCACGGTGATCGTCGTGAACCTCTGGGTCGGCATTCCGTACACGATGCTGATTTCTTCGGGTGTGCTGATGAACATTCCGGAGGATTTGTATGAGGCTTCGAAGATCGACGGCGCGTCGGGCGCGAAGCAGTTCTTTCACATCACGATGCCTTACATGCTGCAGGTCACGACGCCCTATCTCATCACGCAGTTTGTCGGCAACATCAACAACTTCAACGTAATCTACCTGCTGACGGCGGGCGACCCGAAATCGCTGAGTCTGTACCAGGCGGGCGAGACTGATCTTTTGGTCACATGGCTGTACAAGCTGACGGTGAACGAGCAGAACTACGCGCTGGCGTCGACCATCGGCATTTTCATTTTCATCATCTGCGGCGTGATTTCGCTTGTCACCTATAACCGCTCGAAGGCCGTACGGGAGGAGGACCAGTTCCAATGAAAAAGAAAGAGGAAAGAAACGCGGCCCTTACCTATATCGTCCTCGGCATTATGTCGCTGCTGTGGCTGTTCCCCATCGCATGGCTTTTGCTGCAGTCCTTCCGCGAGACGCCGACCGGTGCCTTCACGAAAAGCCTGTTTCCGGACACCTACACGACGGAGAATTACAGCAAGCTGTTCACGGACACCTCGCTGTTCAACTATCCGCGCTGGTTTGCCAATACGCTGATTGTCGCGATTGCGTCCTGTGCGATCTCGACCGTCATTGTGCTGCTGACGGCCTACGCCTTTTCGCGCCTGCGTTTCAAGGCACGCAAGCCGATGATGAACGTGATTCTGATTCTCGGCATGTTCCCCGGCTTCATGTCCATGATCGCGATTTATCACATTTTGAAGGCCTTCGGTCTGGTGCAGTCGCTTTTCTCGCTGGTGCTGGTGTATTCCGGCGGCGCGGCCATGACCTACTACGTCGCGAAGGGATTTTTTGACACGATCCCGCGTTCCATCGACGAGGCGGCTTTGATCGACGGCGCGACAAAGAACCAGGTCTTCTGGAAGATTTCGCTGCCGCTCAGTAAGCCCGTCATCATCTACACGGTGCTGCAGAGCTTCATTTCGCCCTGGGTGGATTTCATCTTCGTGTCCGTCATCATGAAGGACAATTACAAGAACTACACGATCGCGCTGGGCCTGTACCAGATGCTGTCGCGGGAAAACATCACGAAGTACTTTACGCAGTTCTGTGCCGGCGCCGTGCTGATCGCCATCCCGATCACGCTGCTGTTCATCTTTATGCAGAAGTATTATGTCTCCGGCGTGACGGCGGGGGGAGCGAAGGGGTAATGCGCGCGCTTTGTGTAAAAGGGTTGGTGGTGGTGTTGATGAGCATTTTTGTAGCCGGGTGTGCGGCGAAAACGGAGGAGCAGTCGGAGGTGCCCGCGGGCGCGTCCGGTGTGGTGTATGAGATTTTCGTGGGTTCGTTTGCGGATTCTGACGGCGACGGTGTCGGGGATCTGAAAGGCATCGAAGGGAAGCTGGATTATCTGGAAAGTCTTGGTGTGAGCGGCATCTGGCTGACGCCGGTGCATCCCTCGCCTTCGTATCATCATTATGATGTGATCGATTATCTGGCGATTAACCCTGCCTTCGGCACGATGGCGGACATGGATTCCCTGATTGCCGCCATGCACAAGAGGGGCATGAAGCTCTATCTTGACCTTGTGATCAATCATACTTCCTCGCAGCATCCCTGGACAAAGGAGCATCCGGAGTGGTACGCGGAGAAAAACTTCTTCGGGGAACACATGCCGGAGCTGGATCTCGACAACGCGGATGTGCGGGAAGAGATCTGGAAGATTGTCGCGTTCTGGCTGGGCAAGGGTGTGGACGGCTTCCGTCTGGACGCGGCGCTGCATTATTACGAAGCGAATCATGAAAGCAACATCGCCTTCCTGACCTGGCTGAACGATACGGTGAAGGGCATCAAGCCGGACGCCTATATTGTCGCGGAGGTCTGGACGGATTTCTCCTTCCTAAAGAACTATTACGCCAGCGGCGTGGATTCCTTCTTTGACTTCGGCCTTTCGGACGCGACGGGGGATATTACCGCCGCGGTCCAAAACAAAAAGGGAGCGCTGCTCGCACAGCGCATGGCTTCGCACTGTCAGGACATCGCGGAACGAAACCCTGCCGGCATTGACGCCGTCTTTTTGTCCAACCACGACCAGGCCAGAAGCGGCGGCTTTCTCCTAAAGGACGAGCACAAGCGCCTCGCCGCTGCCGTCATGCTCTTCGCGCCGGGAAAACCCTTTCTGTACTACGGGGAAGAAATCGGCATGCGCGGTTCCGGCCGCGACGAAAACAAACGCATGGCAATGCAGTGGGGCGAGGGAAATGACTGTGCTTCTCCCGCGGACTGCGATTACACTTCGCAGATCACGGACACGGTCGCCTCGCAGGAAGCAGAAGAAGACTCCCTTCTGCACTGCTACCGTGCCCTGCTGCGCGAAAGGGCAAACTACCCTTGGCTTTCGGAAGGCGGCCTCACTGTCGAAGCCCTGGATCTCGGCGATCCCGCGCTCTTTGCCCTGCATGTCCGCGGCGGGGAAGAGGGACAGGAGCTTTGCATCCTGCACAACTTCTCCGATACGGAAAAACAGATTCCCGCCCTTCCCGTCACTTCTTCGCAAACCACCCTCGCGCCTTACGCCTCCCGCATCCTCCCGGCGGGAAGCCAGTAATAACAAAACTATTATTGACCTTTCTGCAAATATGTATATAATAATATACATGAAGAACAATTCCCTTTCAAGAAAAGTAAAGATTCCGCCGGCAGTCAACCGGAATCTCGTCACGATGGGCGAACAGATTAAGCTTGCCCGGATGCGTCGAAATTTCACGGTAAACCTGATTGCCGCGCGCGCCGGAATCAGCCGTGCCACGCTTTGGAAGGTGGAAAAGGGCGATGCGGGGGTTGCGATCGGCATCTACGCAAAGGTGCTTGCCGCAATCGGTTTGCCAAACGACATCACGCTGCTTGCAAAGGATGACGAACTCGGTCATTTCCTGCAGGATGCCGCACTGTTGAATAAGGGGAAACGGAAATGAACCGGTTTCATGTTGTCGCGGCCTGGCTGGAAGACGATCCGCTGATCGGTATCTGCGATGTGACCGCGGCACGCGGAAAAGAGCGGATCTCCTTTGCGTACGATGAAAGCTGGCTTGCGCGTTTTCCCGGTCTGACGCTGGACCCGGATGTATATGCCCTGCCCGGACGCCAGTTTCCTCCGGATGAAAAGCCCTGCTTTGGTTTTTTGGCAGATGTTGCGCCGGACCGCTGGGGCAGGAAGCTGATGGACAGGCGGGAACGCATCGATGCGGCAAATGAAAACAGGCCGGTGCGAAAGCTTTTGGAGAGCGACTACATTCTCGGTGTTCACGACGGCGGAAGGGCAGGCGGTATCCGTTTGCAGGACCCCGAAAGCGGCAGCTTTATCTCGTCACGCTCTCTTTTGGCCGCGCCTCCGCTCGCAAAGCTTCGCGAACTGGAACAGGCCGCATTGCATCTGGAGCTGAACGATGATCCGTCGGAATCAAAGTGGTTCCGTGATTTGATTGAACCGGGTTCATCACTTGGCGGTGCAAGGCCGAAGGCAAATGTCATGGATGAAGACGGTCATCTCTGGATTGCCAAGTTTCCGTCAAGGCATGATGATATCAATGTCGGTGCATGGGAAATGGTCGTGCATGATCTTGCGAAAAAAGCAGGTATTCAGGTACCGGAAGCCCGGTGTATGTCTTTTTCGGATGCGGGTGCCACATTCCTGGTAAAACGCTTTGACAGGAGCACGGAAAAACGCATTCACTACGCCTCCGCCATGACAATGCTCGGCGGAACGGACGGTACGGCGGATATATATGACTTCCTGGACATTGCGGGCATCATCGAGCAGATCGGATGCAATCCCGAAGAGGATTTAAGGGAATTATGGTCACGCGCGGTATTTCACATCTGCGTTTCGAACACGGACAACCATCTGCGCAACCACGCGTTTTTGATGACCGATGACGGATGGCGCCTGTCACCGTCCTTCGATGTCAATCCGGCCTATGACAGGGAAACCTTTGAACTGTCAATCGGCGGAAACAACAAACGCGATTTGCAGGCCGCGATTAACGTTTCGGACTACTTCCGGATTACAAAAAAAGATGCCGCAAGGCGCGCGGAGGAAATCCGTTCCGTGGTTCGGGACAACTGGAAAAAGCTTGCAAAACAATACGGCATCAGCGCAAATGAGCAGAAGCTGATGCAGACATCATTTTTACAGTAATCCCCGTCTGTCGCGGACAGGATCTGTGCTGCGAGCAGCGCTCTCGCGCCTGACGCCTCCCGCATCCTCCCGGCGGAAGGTGGATAAAAAAACCTAATCCAAACCCTTCAGCTTTGATTCATAATCGCAGGCACCGTACAACACGTCCGTCACAAATACGCGCTTGTCCCGAATACAGTAGAAGACACAGTAATTATCCACAGGCATCATGCGAAGACCGTTTGCTTTCTCTGCCGACGATTTCATCACTTTGTTGCGCTCCGGGAAAGTGTCCAGCGTCAGAATGGCATCTGCGATCCGATCATACTGTCCGGCTGCATTCTCCGGAGAAAGCAGCTCATTTGCGATGTAGTCAAAAATGCGATCCATATCAGCAAGTGCTTCATTTGTGACCAAAACTTCGTATTTGGTCATGCCTTGCCCTTCCTTCGTTTCGCGAATACATCAGATGCCTTTTGCACTCTGCCATGATCAATGTCATCAACACCTCTTTGCAGTTTCGCACGGAGTTCCGTGGCAGACATTGCTTCCGCATCCAGACCAGCAGGAGCCTTTGGCAACGAAACCATGAAGGGAATACCGCCGGTGAGAGAGATCTGGTTCAGATACATATCAATGGCGGTGGACATAGGAACGCCCAGTCTTGAAAGAACATCCTCTGCCTGCTGCTTTACTGTGGGATTGACCCGTAAATTGAGTGTTGCTGTTTTTTCCATGTGCGTTTCCTCCTTAAAAGATATTGTAACGTAATCTGCGTTACAATGCAAGCGGCGTATAACAAGAATCATATGTTCTCGCGCCTTACGCCTCCCGCATCCTCCCGGCGGGAAGCCCGTAATGACAGAACAGGCGGCGCTGTGGTAAAATGATGCATATGGCAAAGATGACAAGAATAAAAACCAATATCGGAACGGCTCGCGTCGCAAGCGTTAAGGAAAAACACATCCTGAACATTGCTGACGCTGCGCAAAAGTGCGATTATATTGATAAAATCGTATTATTCGGTTCCTGTATCAATCATCGCTGCCGAGAGGATTCCGACATTGATATTGCCGTTTTCGGGAATCAATCAAAAGGCAAGTGCCTGACATCCCAAAAGTATGAAGCGTTTTTGAGGCAGATATTTGCTTTTGATCACTTCAGTCAGGCGTATGATATTCTGTATTTCAAAACAGGTGACAAGAAGAAAAGCGATATTATGTATGAAATAGAAGATGGAGAAATTCTTTATGTCCGGAAAGCGTAACATGTCACTGAAAAGGAAGCAGTTACGTCGCACGCAACTTGAGCTTGACGGGCCAAATGACACAGCATAAAAATCTTGTGCGTGCCTCTTCGTGTGGTATTTTTCACCTGCTCTCCTACAGCGCATTGAAAACGGGGCGGATTTCCGTATAGCATACCAAAGCCGCCTGTCTATTCTGCCTGGAACAGACAGGCGGTTTTTCGCTTTTTAAGTAAGATTTATCCATTCAGCCTGCAAAGTATGATAAAATAGGGAATACAGGATACTCTTTATCGCAGAGGAGGAATCCGCTATGACAAAAATGGAACAGGCCATGCATCACTTGATGATTTCGAAGAGTATTCGGAGCTGTAATGAAAAAGAAGTTTTATGATTATATTGTCGAATGGGACGATTCAAAAAATGAATTAAATATCAAGAAGCACGGAGTGAGTTTTGAAACAGCCGCATATATTTTTAACGATGTCAACCGTATAGAGGTTTATGATGCAAAGCACAGCGACACGGAGGCGAGGTATTATACGATTGGCAGGGTTGGGGACGTTTTATTTGTGGTGTATACCGATAGAGGAGAAGTGTTTCGTTTGATTTCTGCGAGATTTGCTACGAAAAGAGAGGAGGAGGTGTATTATGGCAACTGTTAGGATGTTGTTAAAGCACACGGATCGGCCCTCTGAAGAACAGTTGGAGAGGCTCCATGAGTCAAAAGACAGACCTGTTTATTTCGACGAGGATTCTCCGGAGATGACAGAGGATATGCTGGCGCAGTTTAAGCGTGTATTTCCAAAGGAAGCCGTTACGTCGCACGCAACTTGAGCTTGACGGGCCAAATGATACAGCATAAAAATCTTGTGCGTGCCTCTTCGTGTGGTATTTTTCACCTGCTCTCCTACAGCGCATTGAAAACGGGGCGGATTTCCGTATAGCATACCACAGCCGCCTGTCTATTCTGCCCGGAACAGACAGGCGGGTTTTTATGCGCGCAGGGACAATGCGTTTGATGCCGGGGCACTTTCACAAAAAAAACGAACAATTTGTGACTTCCAAAACGCGCGGCTTGGTGATATAAATAATATTGAGAGAAAGTGGGCTGATGAACCGGAACAGAGCCGGGGTAGAACCGGAATCCGAACCGGCGCATGCGTCTGTCGAAGGAATCGAAGATGCCGGAAACAGCCACGGAAAGCGGGAAAATTGCAAAAAGTACTTGACAGGACAAACTGCATAGCGCAAAATCCTTGTGCGTGCGTGCGTGCGTGCG
>JAFZLB010000065.1 GCA_017551665.1 Lachnospiraceae bacterium | reverse complement strand
CCGGGTCATCCATCTGGTGTTGCCGATTGTTTCCTTAATCGTGTGCTGCGTGATCGGCATGATCTACACGGGCGGCTTCTTTGAGGGTGAGAGCTTCGTGGACGCATTTGCCAATTCGGACGCGTCGGTCGGTCTTGTTTACGGCTCGGTGGTCGCGCTTGTGCTGACCATCGTATTTTATCTCGCAACGCGGGTGCTTGATTTCAGGGAATGCATGAATGCGCTCCCGGAGGGGTTCAAGAGCATGGTGCCCGCCATTTTGATTTTAACCTTTGCCTGGACACTGAAGGCGATGACGGATTCTCTTGGCGCCGCGACGTATGTGTCGGGGCTTGTGGATTCCGTTTACAAGAACGGAACCGGTACGTTACTGAGTCTGTTGCCGGCTTTCGTGTTTTTGATCGGCGGACTGCTCGCCTTTGCCACCGGCACCAGCTGGGGAACCTTCGGTATCTTGATTCCCATCGTCTGCACGGTGTTCGGAAGCGATCTGTCGAACGAACTCATGATTATCTCGATCAGCGCCTGTATGGCCGGTGCGGTCTGCGGTGACCACTGCTCGCCGATTTCCGACACCACGATCATGGCGTCCGCCGGTGCGAGGTGTGACCACATCCGGCATGTTTCGACACAGCTGCCCTATGCGCTGTTGACGGCAGCGGTGTCCTTTGTCTGCTATCTGATCGCCGGTTTTGTGCGGTCGTGGTATATCTGCCTGCCGCTGTCCATGGGATTGATGGTGCTCGTCCTGATGGGCATTCGCGCGCGACGAAGGAATTAAATGACCGGGTCGCGCATCGTCTGTTTCGCATGATTGCGGAAGGCAATCTGCCGTTGGGGAAGGTGTTGTGATGGGAGAGTTTGCTTACAGAAAAATCGAGATGGAGGAAAGTGCTTCCGCTGAATCCGGGCGGTTGCTGGAACAACTTCTGGGGCTGTCGAAAGCATGGGCGGATGAAAAGTGCTGTCCGGCGTATGACCCGAACGATGAAAGCGAATTCCGGGGCAAAAGCATTTATGCCGCCTTTGACGGTCAGAACATGATTGCCTTTGCCATGGGGCACGAGAAGGTGCTCGAAGAAAAAACGTCGTATAACAGCATCGGGGAGCGTGCGTTTGAGTTAGACGAAATCTACGTTTCTAAGGAGTATCGCAACCGGGGCGTCGGGAAAGCGCTGTATGCCTTTCTGGAAGCGGACGTGAAAGACAAAGTGGATCTGATCGCGCTCATCGCGATCTCTTACCGGTACAAAGAACTGCTGGATCTGTATATCAATGAACTCGGCTTTGATTTCAGGTATGCTTTGCTGGTGAAACGGACGGAGGCTTGATTTGCCGGATGAAAACGCTGTATGAGGAAATCGAAAAGCAGCTCAGGCGGTTGGACTTTGGCGCGTTGTGGCCGGGCTTTCATCCGCTGAAGTTTGCGCTTTATGACGACAAAGAGGTCTTTTTCGACGGACGTTTTGTGGAAAAGACGTCCGCGTTCTGTGCCAACACGGCGATTGAATATGAGGGGGAACAGATCGCGATCTGGAACATGGAAGGAGAGCAGCTGAAGGACGCGGAGATTCTTACCTCCAAGATTGTTCACGAAATGTTCCACGCGTATCAGACCAAAAAGCAGGAAGCAAGGCACGCGAAGGAACTGGAAGCGGTGGTAAAATACCGCTACGACGCGGAGAACTTTGCGGCAAAGATGCGGGAGGGGGAGCTGCTCGCGGAACTGATGAAGTCTCTTTTGGAAGACGGAAGTGCTGTGCCGGAGCAGGACGCGCTTGCGGAATTTCTATCCCTGCGTGCGCTGCGACGCAGCCGTTTTTCTTATGAATTCCGCTATGAGGTCTGCAATGAGCAGATCGAAGGCTGCGCAAACTTTGTGGAACTGGAATGTCTGCGGCAGCTTTCCGAAGAAAAGGCGGCGAAGGGATGGGCGCGGCAGATTGCCTGTCTGACGGACGCCAATGCTTACTTTCCGGTGCGTCCGGTCTGTTACGCCTTCGGTGCCTGTCTGCTGAAGGTTTTGCATGCACGGAGAGTGCCGGGGATTTTTGACTTTTCGGAGATCACCTTCCCGGAGCTGGTGCTGAAGGATGTTGCACCGGCGGACACGCTTCCCTCGCATCCGGAGATGTCCTCGCGCACCGCGGCCTATCTGGAAGAAACGAAGCGCATCGTGGAGGATGCCGTCCGGAACGGTGACGTCGTACTGGAAGGGGATTTCCGCCTGGTCAGCCCGAATATCTATGACGCCAGATATTACGACAATCACATTACCTCGCGCTTCTTCGTGGCGTATGAGGAAGAGGGAGAAATGAAGCAACTTCGCGGACCGTTCTTTGTGATACTGGTCGATGACGATCTCAGAATCAAACGCGTTTGGAAAAAGAAAGAATAGAAAATGACGACAGGTTACGCGACAGCGGATTATGATTATGAATTACCGAAGGAACTGATTGCGCAGGATCCGCTTGCGGAGCGCAGCTCGTCCCGGCTGCTTGTGCTGGACAGGAGGAGCGGTGCGGTATCGCATCATGTGTTTTCGGAGATTGCGTCCTTCCTGCGGGCGGGCGATCTTCTGGTGTTGAACGACACGAAGGTGCTGCCGGTGCGCCTGCATGGCGTCAAAAATGACAGCGGCGCGAGAGTGGAACTGCTGTTGCTGAGAAGAATTCCACAGGCAGCGGACAGATGTGTCTGGGAATGTCTTGTGAAGCCGGGGAAGAAGCTGCGCAAGGGAACGCGGGTCGTGTTCGGAAATGCGGAGCAAGATACGCCCCTGCTGAGCGCCGTGATCGAGGATGTGCTGCCGGACGGCAACCGTCTGGTGCGGTTTTTCTGGGACGTAGGCAGCGACGCGGGCGAAACAGATGCGGGGACGAAGCAGCTTGACGCAAGTGCGGCGGAAAACCGCAGGCACTGCAGCTTCGAGGAAGTGCTGGATGTGCTCGGCGAGATGCCGCTGCCGCCTTACATCACGCACAAATTGCAGGAGCGAGAGCGTTATAATACGGTCTACGCAAAAGTGGACGGGAGCGCTGCCGCGCCGACGGCGGGGCTGCATTTTACGGAAGGCCTGCTGAAGGAAGTGCAGGAGAAGGGTGTGAAGATTGCCACGGTGACGCTGCATGTGGGACTCGGCACCTTCCGTCCGGTGAAGGCGGAGGATGTGCGTGAGCATCACATGCACAGCGAGTGGTATGAAGTGCCGGAGGAAACGGCGCGGCTGATTAACGAGACAAAGAAGAACGGCGGGCGCGTGATCTGTGTCGGCACAACAAGCTGCCGCACGCTGGAAGCGGCAGCGGGACGATTGCAGCGGTCCCTTCGACAAGCGCAGGGACCGGAGGAAGAACCTGCGCACGGGGCAAATGACGCGCTTCTTGCGGCAACCCGCGCCGAAACAGACATCTTCATTTACCCCGGCTATGAGTTTCTGGTCATGGACGGTCTTATCACCAATTTTCATCTGCCGCAGTCCACGCTTCTGATGCTTGTCTCCGCCTTTGCGGGGAGAGAACGGGTGCTTGCGGCCTACGAGGAAGCCGTGCGGGAACGTTACCGCTTCTTCTCCTTCGGCGACGCGATGCTGGTGATCCCGTAGACGGCAGACATCCCTGACGTGTGTAATAGTAATATAGAAGCGCAGGGAGAGGAAATCGGAACCCCCGGCGGAATTGACATCGGCTGATCTGACGGATATACTTTGATGAAGCCAGGAAATCTTGCGGGCGGAGCCGCCGCGTACGGTGGTGAGCGCCGATCAAAGGGAAAATACCGCCGGGAGAAACGGCAGAAAGAGAAGAAACCATGGCACAATTATGGGGCGGAAGATTTGAAGGAAAGACGGATGCGGCGGTGTGGGCGTTCAACGCGTCCATCGGCTTTGACATCCGGCTCTTGGACGCGGATCTCGAAGGCAGCATCGCGCACGCGAAGATGCTGGGAAAGCAGGGCATCCTCACGCAGGAGGAGAGTGACGCGATTGTCAAGGGGCTGGAGGACATCCGTACATCCGCGGGGAAGGAGCTTTCCTTAGAAGAAGCCGGCACCTTCGAAGACGTTCACAGCTTTGTGGAAGCCAAGCTGATCGAAACCATCGGCGAGGCCGGAAAGAAGCTGCATACCGGGCGCAGCCGCAACGACCAGGTGGCACTGGACATGCGGCTCTATACAAGGGAACAGATCGCGGGCATGCGCGTGCTGCTGTTTGAGATGCTTCAGACGCTGCATGATCTGATGAAGGAACATATCCGCAGTTACATGCCGGGCTTTACGCATCTGCAAAAGGCGCAGCCCGTCACGCTTTCGCATCATCTCGGCGCTTACTTTGAAATGTTCAAACGCGACGCCGACCGCTGCGCGGACATTTACGAGCGCATGAATGTCTGTCCTCTGGGCAGCGGTGCACTGGCCGGCACAACCTATGCGCTGGACCGCGAATACGTGGCGCAGTTGCTCGGCTTTGACGGCGTTTGTGATAACAGCATGGACGGCGTTTCCGACCGCGATTATCTGATCGAATATCTCGCGGCACTGTCGACAATCCAGATGCACCTCTCGCGTTTCGCGGAGGAAATCATTCTCTGGAATTCGGACGAGTATCGTTTTATTACGATTGACGACGCCTTTGCGACGGGTTCGTCCATCATGCCGCAGAAGAAAAATCCGGATATCGCGGAGCTGGTGCGCGGCAAAACCGGCAGGGTGTACGGGAATCTGCTCAGCCTGCTGACCACGATGAAGGGACTGCCGCTCGCGTACAACAAGGACATGCAGGAGGATAAGGAAGCGGCCTTTGACGCCTTTGACACCGTGAACAGTTGTCTTGCGCTGTTTACGGAAATGCTGCGCTCCGTTACCTTCCACAAGGAAACGATGGAAGAGAGCGCGGTGAAGGGCTTTGCCAACGCGACGGACGCGGCGGATTATCTGGTGAAAAAGGGCGTGCCCTTCCGCGATGCCCACGGCATCATCGGAAAGCTGGTGCTGCACTGCATCGGTCTGGACTGCGCCATCGGCGATTTGACATTGGAGGAACTGAAGGGCTTTTCGCCGCAGTTCGAGGAGGATGTGTTTGACGCGATTTCCCTGCAGAACTGCGTGGATCTGCGGCTCACGCACGGCGCACCCGGCGCGGCTGCGTTGGAAAAGGTGATCGCGCTGCATGAACGCAGTCTGCGCGAGATGCAGATCGGAATGATTGCGAGACAGGCAAGGAGGTAAGGATGAAGGAAAAACTGAAAGTCGCCGTACTCGGCGCAACCGGCATGGTGGGACAGCGTTTTGTGACGCTTCTGCATGAGCATCCCCGGTTTGAGGTGAGCGTGCTTGCGGCCAGTCCGCGCAGCGCCGGAAAGAGCTACGAAGAGGCCGTCGGCGGACGCTGGAAGATGGACGCGGACATGCCGGACGCGGTCAAAGACATGAACGTCGTGAGCGTGCAGGACGTGGCAAAGATCGCGTCGCAGGTGGACTTTTGTTTTTCCGCGGTGGACATGACGAAGGAAGAGATCCGCGAAATCGAGGAAGCCTACGCGCTGACGGAGACGCCGGTTGTTTCCAACAACAGCGCGCACCGCTGGACGGAGGACGTGCCGATGATCATTCCGGAGATCAACCCGGAGCACACGGCCGTCATCGAGTCACAGAAAAAACGCCTCGGCGTGTCCCGTGGTTTTGTGGCGGTGAAGCCTAACTGCTCCATCCAGAGCTACACGCCGGTGCTCGCGGCCTGGCAGGAGTATGAACCCTACGAGGTGGTGGCCACCACTTACCAGGCGATTTCCGGTGCGGGCAAGACCTTTGCCGACTGGCCGGAAATGGAGCGCAACATCATTCCCTTCATCAGCGGCGAGGAAGAAAAATCGGAGCAGGAGCCGCTGAAGATTTTCGGACACATCGAAGACGGCAAAATTGTGAAGGCAAAGCTTCCCGTCATCACGACGCAGTGCATCCGCGTGCCGGTCTTAAACGGCCACACGGCGGCGGTCTTCGTGAAGCTGCGCAAGCAGGCGACGAAGGAGGAGCTGATCGAAAAGCTCAGAAGCTTCAAGGGCGTGCCGCAGGACATGAAGCTGCCTTCCGCGCCGCAGCAGTTCATCCAATACCTCGAAGAGGACAATCGTCCGCAGGTGGCATTGGACGTGGATTACGAAAGAGGCATGGGCGTTTCCATCGGAAGACTGCGCGAGGACAGCGTCTATGACTGGAAGTTCGTGGGGCTTTCGCACAACACCCTGCGCGGTGCCGCCGGCGGTGCGGTGCTCTGCGCGGAGCTTCTGACGGAGCAGGGATACATTTCCGCAAAATAAGAAAGGAACGCAATGAGTAAGAGTAAAACAAGAAACGATGCCGTGCAGGCCATGCTGAACGTGGCGGAGGACGTGCCCATGAACGGCAATCTCCGCATCGCGCTTTTGATTGACGCGGAGAACGTTCCGGCAAAATACGCGCGTACGATCATGGAGGAGCTGAGCGAATTCGGCTTCGCGACCTACCGCAGAGTCTACGGCAACAACGAGGTCTGGAAGGTGAAGGGATGGCGGGAGGCCATGCGCACCTTCGCGCTGGCGCCGGCCTATCAGGAAAACAATTCCCGCGGAAAATCCTCCACGGATTCCGCGATGATCATCGACGCGATGGACATTCTGCATACCGGGGACGTGGACGCCTTCTGCATTGTATCTTCGGACGGTGATTTCACGAAGCTCGCCATCCGTCTGCGCGAAGGCGGCAAGATGGTGATCGGCATGGGCGAGGTCAACAACGCGACCTTTTCGCTGGCCGCCGCCTGCCGGGAGTTCAAGTGGCTGAATCTCTTGTACAAGGACAAGGGCGCCGACGCGGAGACGGAGGCAAAGGACGCGGACGGCAAGGCGGAGGAGAAGAAGAACGCCGGCAGCGCAAAGGCGAGGAAACAGCCCGCGAAGCGGAGCCGCAAGACACAGGCCGCGCAGGAAGCGGAAGTGCAGGAGACCGAGAGCGCGGAACTGTTTGAGGCGGAGAGTGCCGAAAACGAAAACGAAAACGCGGACGCGGAAGCCCAGGCGGATGTGGCCTCGCGCAAGAAAGTCATCGAGACCATCCTGGACATCATTGACAGCCGCGAAGAGGACGAGGTCATTCTCTCCAACATCGGCATGCAGCTCGGCCGCAGGATTCCGGGCTTTGATCCGCGCAACTACGGCTTCCCCACGAAGAAGCTGCGCAGCTTCATCGATGAGTTTTCGGACGTGCTGGACATCCGCGATGTGGAGCATGAAACGCAGCCGGGACTGAACCAGACATTTATCAAAAGACGCCAAAAATAAAGGGTTTGAGGTGTTTCGCATGATAAACGCAAAGATGCAAGTGTGCGAAAATGGGAGAATATTCTGAATATTTTAAAATTATCAAAAAGTATATTGACAAATTTAAAACGCAAGCGTATAATGACAGTAAATCAAGAGAGAGAAACACGGTACCGGCGAAAAGGTACCGGGGGAAACCGCAGGGAGTAAGGAACGCAAGACTTTACATAGGAGCGGGTCCCCAAAAAGACGGATCAAGGGGCGAAGAGAAAGCCCGGCGGTTCAGAAAGGAAGGTACGGTCCGAAAAACAACTGAATCACCACAACCGATCCACAAATTATGACGACCCGGATGCCTAAGACATCACAGCGGGAGGAAAACTCGGCAGCCATCCAAGCATGGACTTTTCGCCGGACTCCACATACGGATGAGACGACAGGATGCGGCGGGTAGAAGGAGAGTCAGGAAAACATGGAGGTATGGTCCGTTGGACAAAGAGTTCTAGAAGGGGCGTTTGCTTTTGAAGCTGACGCCCCTTCTGCTTGTGCGGATAGCGGGCGGGAGAGGCCTGTGGTACAATAGATGACATGACAGAACGGACGCAGGGAAAAGAGCATATCATCAGCGGCGTGGACGCCGGTTCCATTGCGGAAGAGATGGGCATCGAAGCGGGGGACGTGCTGCTTTCGGTCAACGGAAAGGACATCCGCGATATTTTCGATTACCGCATGGCCTGCCAGCAGGAAGAGATTCTTGTTCTGATTCGCAAGGGCTGCGGGACTGCGGGAGCGCAGGGAAGTGCGGCGGGAGCGCTGCCGGACGGCGAGGAAGATGTCCTGCCGGGTGAGGAATGGGAACTGGAGATTGAGAAGGACGCGTTTGAAGACCTGGGGATTTCCTTCGAGCGCGGCCTCATGGACGATTACCGCTCCTGCTGCAACGGCTGCGTCTTCTGCTTCATTGACCAGATGCCGAAGGGGATGCGCAAGACGCTGTATTTCAAGGATGACGACGCGCGTCTTTCGTTTTTGCAGGGCAATTACGTCACGCTGACGAACCTGACGGACAGCGAGATCGACCGCATTTTAGAATATCATCTTTCCCCGATCAACGTGAGTTTTCATACAACGAATCCGGAATTGCGCTGCAAAATGCTCCGCCATCCGAAGGCCGGCGAGGCGCTGGAAAAGGCAAAACGGCTGGCGGCGGAGGGCACGGGCATTGAACTGAACGGACAGATTGTGCTCTGCAAGGGGCTGAACGACGGGGCGGAGCTGGACCGCACGATGCGGGATTTATTGAACGATTACGCGCCCGGGTTAGTGTCCGTTTCCGTGGTGCCGGTCGGCATCACAAAACACCGGGAGAAGCTGTATCCGCTGGAGCCCTTTACGCCGCAGGACGCGCGTGAGGTCTTGCGGCAGATTCATGCCTTTCAGGAAGAGGCGCTCCGACTGCGCGGCACCCGCCTGATTCATCCGGGAGATGAGTGGTATCTGCTGGCCGTGCGGGAGGAACTGGAAAATCTTGTCGAAGGGGCGAACATGACCGAACTGGTCAACTCTGTCATCCCGCCGGAGGAAGACTACGAAGGCTATCCCCAGCTGGAAAACGGCGTCGGCATGACCCGCCTGATGATGGAAGAATTTCGCGATGCGCTGCAAATATTGACCGAATCGGACGATGATATTGTTTCGGATATCCGTGTATCCGAAAACGAAATATCGCTTGTCACGGGCGTTTTGTTTTATCCGGTACTGCTTGCGCTCTTTTCGGAGGCGGCGGCGCTCGCACCGCAAAGACGCGTACATCTGTATCCGATCCGCAACGATTTCTTCGGGGAGCATATTACGGTGGCGGGTCTTCTGACCGGCGGCGACATCCTCCGGCAATTAGAAGGCAAACCGCTGGGAGAAAGCCTCTTTCTTCCGTCCACCGTGCTGCGTGCGGGCGAGGAAGTGCTGCTGGATGATGTCACGATGACACAGATCGGCGAAACGCTGAAGGTCCGGGTACAATCCAGCGGCACCTCCGGCTATGATCTCGCGGCGGCATACTTCGGCCTGCCGGAGGGATACTTTGACGCGGTACGCGGCGGACGCGGTTTCGAGGAAGGCGTCAACCCGTATGAATTGAAGGAATGAATATGGAGCAGCAGCAAAGCAGAAAAAAAGAAAACTATCGCCGGCAGATGGATGAGATTGTCGCGCGGCTGCAGGCGGAAGGCCGCAGGCCGCGGCTGCTGCTGCATGCCTGCTGCGCACCATGCTCCACTTACTGTCTGGAACTGCTGACACAGTTCTTCGATGTGACGGTCCTCTTTTACAACCCGAATATCACGGAGGCGGAGGAATACCGGAAGCGCCTCGAAGAAGAACAGCGGCTGATTGAAATTTTCAACCGCAAGCTGACGGACACCTCCATTGAAATCTCAGAATCCCGCTATGACCCGGAGGCTTTTTTCGCCATGGCGAAGGGACTGGAAAAAGAACCCGAAGGCGGCGAGCGATGCCGGAAGTGCTTTACGCTGCGCCTGAACGAAGCGGCACGGGTTGCCGCGGCGCAGTCCTTTGATTTCTTCACGACCACCCTCACGATCAGTCCGCTCAAAAACGCGGATGTATTGAATGAGATCGGCCAAGCCGCCGGAGAAGCATGCGGCGTAGCGTTTCTGCCCTCGGATTTCAAAAAGAAAAACGGCTTTCTCCGCTCCACACAGTTGTCGGAGGAGCTGGATCTTTACCGTCAGGATTACTGCGGCTGCGTCTATTCCAAAGCGGAACGCAGCTGCGCAAAATGCAGGGCGGAGGCCTCCGCATCCTGCAGCGCGGGATGAATCGTCAGGAACATTCTTTTTCCAGTTCCGCGACGATACGCTCGATTTCCTGCCAGTTGTCCGCGCGGATCATGCCGTTTGCTTCGGCGTCGTAGGCGCGGTTGTGCCCCGCGGTAACGAGGACTTTTTTGTAATCGCCGCCCTCGTGGTTATGCACGCCGTCATCGATCAGAACATCCGCCTTGAGCAGTTGCTTTCGCGCGGTGATGATGACATGGTTCCAGTCGATGAAAGGAAAGTAGCGGAAGAGGCAGTGTTCCATTTTGCCCACGAGTCCCTGCAACGGCGTCGCCGTGACGATGTAGACCTCATGTCCCGCGTCGATCCATTGTTGTAACACGCGGTCCGCGTCCGGAATCGGTTCCACCGTTTTCCAGAAGTCGTCGTTCAGCACGACGTCGTAGATCTGCTCTTCGGTGAGCGAGGGAAAGGCGTCCGTGAAATTCCAGCTGCGGATGTCTTCATGCCGCACGTCGGTGCCGTAGGTTTCGTTGACCGCGTGAATCCAGGCACGCAGCAGCTGTTCGATGGTGTCGTCCATATCCACTAAAATTGTCATGCGTCACCTCCCGCCTTGTTACGGCCGGTTCATTTCCCGGAACAGTTCCACCATCGCAAGATCCTTGTCCAGCACGCGCAGGTTGCAGATTTTTTCCTCGCCCGCCGGGGAAGTGACCTTCATTTCAATGACGCTGCCTTCTTCCAGCCCGTCCCGCGCAAGGGACTGCAGAAAGGAGACCGCCTTCGGGTGGTCCTGTTGGAAGCGCTGAAATTCCGCCATCAGTCGCATGGTGTTCATGGGATTCATGAGTTCGTCCTCCGCTCTTGGTTTATGGTAACAGTATACTATACAGTTTTATATTTCGCCATGGATGGCGGAACAGGCCGGTTCTGTGGTACAATCGATAGAAAAATAACGAAAGAAAAGGAACGCAGGATGAAAACACTTTTGGAACAAATCGGAACGGTAATCGCGGATGCCTTTGAGAAGGCGGGCTATGACAGGGCGCTCGGGACGGTGTCGGTATCGAACCGCCCGGATCTGTGCGAGTTTCAGTGCAACGGCGCGATGGCGGGCGCGAAGAAGTACGGGAAGGCGCCGCTGGTCATCGCAGAGGAAGTGCTGGCGCAGTTGATGGAGAGCGGGAGCGTTGCAGACGGCCCTTCGACAGGCGCAGGGACAGGCGCGGTGTTTTCGAAGGCGGAGGCCGTGAAGCCGGGCTTTCTGAATCTGACACTGACGGAAGAATATCTTTGTACATATTTGACGGAACTGGAACAGGACAAGACGCTCGGGACGGGCAAGCCGATGAAGGGCAAGACCGTCGTGCTGGATTACGGAGGCCCCAACATCGCGAAGCCGCTGCATGTCGGGCATCTGCGCTCCGCGGTCATCGGCGAATCGGTGAAGCGCATCCTGCGTTTTCTCGGCGCGGAGGTGACGGGCGACATCCACATGGGCGACTGGGGCATGCCGATGGGGCTGATCTTAGCCTCCGTCGCGGACAGTCATCCGGAGCTGCCGTACTTCGACGAAGCCTACGAAGGCGCGTATCCGAAGGAAGCGCCCTTCACCGTGCAGGAATTAGAGGAAATCTATCCCGCGGCGAGTGCGCGCGCCAAGGAGGATGAGGACTTCCACGCGCGTGCCATGGAAATGACGCGGGCGTTGCAGGAAGGGCGGCGCGGGTACCGTGCGCTCTGGCGTCATATTATGAACGTTTCAACGTCTGATTTAAGACGAAATTACGATAGGCTCAAGGTGCGCTTTGATCTCTGGCGCGGTGAGTCGGACGCCGACAGCGCCATGATGCCGATGGTGGAGGAACTGAAGCGCAGGGGCATCGCGCAGGAATCCGAGGGCGCGCTGGTGGTGGATGTTTCCGAGGAAACGGACAAAAAGGAAATCCCGCCCTGCATCATTCTGAAATCCGACGGCGCGGCGCTTTACGCCACAAGCGACCTCGCGACGATTGAGCAGCGCATGCAGGAATTCCGGCCCGACGAAATCGTCTACATCGTGGACAAACGCCAGGACATGCACTTTGTGCAGGTCTTCCGCACGGCGAGAAAAGCAAAGCTGGTGCTGCCGGAAACGAAGCTGACCTTCATCGGCTTCGGCACGATGAACGGCAAGGACGGCAAGCCCTTCAAGACGAGGGAGGGCGGCGTGCCGCGCCTGGAGCATCTGCTCAACGAAATCGAGGAAAAGATGGCGGAGCGGATTGCGGAAAGCGATCACGCAAGCGACGCGGAGGCGCAGGAAAAGACGGCCGCGCAGATCGGCCTGGCCGCTTTGAAATACGGCGATCTTTCCAACCAGCCTTCCAAGGATTACGTCTTTGACCCGGAGAAATTCACGGCCTTTGAGGGGGACACGGGCCCCTATCTTTTGTATACGATCGTGCGGATCAAATCCGTCCTGAAAAAATTCGAAGAGGCCGGCGGGCTGCAAAAGGAATGCAGACTCGCGCCCGCGCAGAGCGAAGCGGAAAAGGCGCTGCAGCTCTGCCTGACGGGCTTCGGGGAAGCCGCCGCAAGCGCGGGAGAGCAGTTTGCCCCGCATCGGATCTGCGCGCATCTGTACGCGCTGTCCAACAGCTTCAACAGCTTTTACCATGAAACCAAGATTCTGACGGAGCCGGAGGAGGACAAAAAGCGGGGCTACATCGCCCTTTTGGCGCTGACGCTGCGCGAACTCGAAACCGGCATCGACCTGCTCGGCTTCGACGCGCCGGAGAGAATGTAATAACACCTGTTTTGATTCACAAAGCTTCTTTCCTATGTTATAATATCTCGTAATTATTTTCGAGGGCAAACATTATGGAAAAGAGGGCTGCCGTCAGACGCGGCCGTAAAAACATAGCTGCGCAGGAAGCGAAGGGAACGCAGGCAGCGCAAGCCGCGAAGGAAACGCAGGCAGCGAAAGAGGCACAGGAAGCGCGGAAACGCCTGGAAGCGGAGCAGCGCAAAGCCGAAGCGCGGAAGCAAAAGGAAGCGGAAGAAGAGCAGCAGCGCCTGCGCGAAGAGGAAGCGGAACGGCTCCGACGCGAAGAGGAAGAAGCAAAACGCCTGCGCGAAGAAGAGCGCAAGCGTGCGGAAGAGGAAGAACGCCGCCGCGCGGAAGAGGAAGCGGAACGCCTTCGTCGCGAAGAAGAGGAAGAGCGGGAGCGCC
This sequence comes from Lachnospiraceae bacterium, assembly GCA_017551665.1. GTDB lineage: Bacteria > Bacillota > Clostridia > Lachnospirales > Lachnospiraceae > Butyrivibrio. The sequence goes on along the minus strand of JAFZLB010000065.1, from coordinate 23,819 downwards.
GCAGAAGGCAGGCGGAGGAACGCCGCAGAAGAGCGGAAGAGGAACGCCGCCGCGCCGAAGAAGCGGAAGAGCGGATCGAAGCGGAGGTGGAGCGCAGGCTGTACAAGCTGCGCGAGGAAGAAGCGGCCAAGGTTGTCGTTTCGCCCCGTGCGGTCCGGGCCAGAAGGGGAACCGTCCTGGCCGCCATTGCCGCCGTACTGATGCTTGGCGCCGTCAGTGTCTTTCTCGGCATCCGTTACGACGCGGTGCGCAAGGAGCGTGACGCCGCCATGGAAGATCTGGCCTGGTACCGTTCCCTTGTCAGCGGCGAAGTGATCGAAGAAACCGGAATGGAAACGGGCACCGCGCCGGAGCAGACGGAAGAAAACGTCGTGCCGAAGGACGGGCTGCGCCGCGTGTATCTCACCTTTGACGACGGGCCGACGGCCGTGACGGATGAGGTGCTGGACATTCTGAAGGAATACGATGTCAAGGCGACCTTCTTTGTCCTCGGCCGGGATGACGAAGCGTCCAAGAAACGTTACAACCGCATCGTGGACGAAGGACATACGCTGGCGATGCACAGCTTTGACCATGACTTTTCGAGGCTGTACGCTTCGCTCGACAGTTTTTCCGCGGACACGCTGCGGCTTCGAAATTTTTTGTACGACGTGACGGACGGCCGTGTCTGGTCAAAGATTTACCGCTTTCCGGGCGGTTCGTCCACAACGACGGCCCGTGCGGAGATCCCGGAGCTCATCGACTGGCTGGGCCGGGAGGACATCACCTACTTTGACTGGAACGTCTACGGCGGTGACGATATCGCGCCGGAAGCGATTGTTTCCAACGTGGTCGCGAATGTGGGCAAATACGAGAACGCCGTCATCCTCATGCACGACGGCGCGGACAAACGGGAGACCGTCGAGGCACTTCCGGAAATCCTCGAATATCTGCAGGGACTGGACAACACGGTTCTTCTGCCGATCACGGAGGACACCACAGCGGTACAGCACGGTAACATGTGATTACCGTCAAAGAATAAAAAAAGAAAACGGAGGAAAAGGGAATGGGATTTTTTTCTGATGTGGAAAGCGATCTGTCGGGACAAACGACGGACGCGGCGGAAAGCAGCGCACAGGTGATCCCTGCGGAGAGCACGGATCTGGACAGCATGCTGGATGCCATGGAGGACAGTTCCGCAACCGTGGAGCCGGCACCGGACAGCATGGTGGTGACGGAAACCTTCTTTGAACTCGGCGATGAGGAGGTTCCGGTGGCACCGGCGGGAGACGCGATGGAGACGGAGGATACGGACGACGAATTCCTGTCCAAGCTCTCCGAAGCGCTGGGCACGACGGTGCAGGATGACGCGCCTGCGGCGGAGCCCGAACCGGTTTACGAAGAACCGGCGGCGACGGTGGAACCCGCGCCGGTCTTCGAGGAAAGCGTGGCGGTCGAGGAAAGCGTGATGCCGGAAGAGACCTATGCGGCACCGGAACCGGAGCCGGCACCGGTCTTCGAAAGCGCGGCGCCCATGCCGCAGTTTACGGCAGCGGAAACGACACAGACAACTTATGCACAACAGGGGGGATACGCAATGGAAATGGATATGGTAACGGCACCGGCGACGGATGAAAATGCGGTCATCACCGCGGGCATGGTGGTACACGGCGATGTACAGACATCCGGCAATCTGGAACTGATGGGGAAGGTCACGGGCAATGTCCGCGCGAACGGCAAGCTGACGATCTCCGGCGAAATTTCGGGCGACAGCGTCGCGGCGGAAATCTACGCGGAGAACGCACGCGTCAACGGCGAAGTGAAGAGCCAGGGCAGCGTCAAGATCGGCCAGTCCACTGTCATCATCGGTAACATCCACGCGAACGGCGCGGTCATCGCGGGCGCGGTCAAGGGCGATATTGATGTACACGGCCCGGTCATTCTGGACACGACGGCCATCGTCATGGGCAACATCAAATCCCAGTCCGTTCAGATCAACAACGGCGCCGTCATCGAGGGTATGTGCTCGCAGGTTTACGCGGAAGTCAATCCGAGCGCGTTCTTCGAAAACATTAAGGGGCAGTGATGCGCTGCATGCTGAAGCTCAGCGGTGAGGCGCTGGCGGGAGAAAAGCATACCGGCTTTGACCTGGAGGTCATCCGTACGGTTGCGGGACAGGTGAAGAAGCTCACCGAAGACGGCGCGGGTTTGGGCGTCGTCATCGGCGGCGGAAATTTCTGGCGCGGCCGCACGGGCACGGAGATTGACCGTGACAAATCGGACCAGATCGGCATGCTGGCGACGGTGATGAACTGCATCTATGTCGCGGACGTGTTCCGCGGCGAGGGGCTGCGCACGAAGATCATGACGCCCTTTGTCTGCGGCGCGTTCACGGAGCTCTTTGCGGTGGACAAGGCGAGAGAGTATCTGGCAGAGGGCTATGTGGTCTTCTTCGCCGGAGGCACCGGTCATCCCTATTTTTCCACGGATACCGGCGTGGTGCTGCGTGCCGTTGAGATCAAGGCCGACTGTGTGCTGCTGGCCAAGGCCATCGACGGTGTCTATGACAAGGATCCCGCAAAGCATCCGGACGCGAAGCGCTATGACCGTCTGACGCTGGATGAGGTGATTACGCAGGGGCTGCAGGCCGTGGATCTGACGGCTTCCGTGCTGGCGAGGGACGCGGGCATGGAGCTGCGTGTGTTCTCGCTCTTGGAAGAAGACAGCATTGTCAAGGCCGCCTCGGGTGAGTTTAACGGAACCGTGGTAAGTGCATAAACGTTTTTGGGGAGGGTTACAATGATGAATGAAAGGTTGACACCATTCGACGAGAAAATGCAGAAGTCCGTCAAGTTCCTGAACGACGAGCTGGCGACGGTGCGCGCGGGACGCGCCAATCCGCGGGTGCTGGACAAGCTGCGCGTGGATTATTACGGCACGCCTTCGCCGATCCGGCAGGTCGGCAACATCTCCGTGCCGGAGGCGCGCATCATCCAGATCGCGCCTTATGACAAGAGCATGTTAAAGGAAATCGAAAAGGCGATTCTCGCTTCGGACATCGGCATCACGCCGACGAACGACGGCACGAACATCCGCCTGGTCTTTCCGGAGCTGACGGAGGAACGCCGTAAGCAGCTCACAAAGGAAATCAAGAAAAAGGGCGAGGACGCGAAGGTCGCGCTGCGCAACATCCGCAGGGACGGCGGCGACATGGTCAAAAAGCTCAAGGGCAGCGATGTCTCCGAGGACGAGCAAAAGGACATGGAGGATGAGCTGCAGAAAATGACGGACAAGTACGTCAAGGAAATTGACAAAGCGGTTGAGGAAAAGTCAAAGGAAATCATGACGGTATGAGAATACCGCAACACGTCGCCATCATTTTGGACGGCAACGGCCGCTGGGCAAAGGAACAGGGAAAGCCGCGCACCTTCGGCCACAGGCAGGGTGCGCTGGCAGTACACAGAATCTTAGAAGACGCGGACGCGCTGGGGATCAAATACCTCACGGTGTACGCGTTTTCCACGGAAAACTGGAAACGCCCGAAGACGGAGGTTGCCGCGCTCATGCGCATCCTGAAAAAGGAGTTGGAAGACAATGTGGCGCGTTCCATGAAAAACAACATCCGCTGCCGCGTGATCGGCGACCGCGGCCCGCTGTCCAAGGGGATCCTCGGGGCGATTGACCGTCTCGAAGGGGAGACCAAAAACAACACGGGCCTGCAGTTTACGCTCGCGATCAACTACGGCAGCAGGGACGAAATCACCCGCGCGCTGCAGGGGATTGCCGCGGATTGCGCCGAAGGAAGGCTCCGTCCGGAGGACATCACGGAGGAGCTGGTTTCAAAGCGGCTGGATACGGGAGATTTGCCGGATCCCGATCTGCTCATCCGCACGATGGGAGATCAGCGGATCTCCAATTATTTGTTGTGGCAGAGTGCTTATACGGAGCTTTATTTTACCGATACACCCTGGCCGGCTTTTGACCGCGCGGAGCTGGAAAAAGCGGTCGCGGCCTACGCGGCGAGGGACAGACGCTTCGGCGGTCTGAAAAACGAAGAGGACGATTGATTGAAGATACGGGTCATCAGCGGAATCGCACTGGTCGTGATCTTTGTCCCCGTGATGCTGCTCGGGGGCTATGTTCTTGCGGCAATGCTCTGTCTGCTTTCCCTGATTGCGACGCTGGAGTTGTCCAGAGCCTTCGGCTACCGGCAGGAAGGAAAGCGCAGCGCGATGGAGATCATCGGCTATCTGGCCGTGCTCGTGCATTACCTGCTGCTGGTGATTTCCCGCGCCAACCCGCGCTTTTTCATCGGTACGATCATCGGCTTTATTTTCGCGGAGACCCTGATCTATGTCGTGCGCTTTCCGCGTTACAGCGTGTCGCAGCTGACGGAGGTGATCTTCACCTTTTTGTACGCGCCGGTGATGCTGAGCTTCTTTTATCTGATCCGCAGGCTGTACGGCGGCGAATGGTTTGTGTGGCTGCCCTTTCTGGCCTGGGCCTGCGATACCTGCGCGTATCTGGCGGGAAGAGCCTTCGGCAAACACAAGCTTTGCCCGGCGCTTTCGCCGAAGAAAACGGTGGAAGGGGCGATCGGCGGCCTGTTGGGCTCTGCGCTGATCGCGGGCGCTTACGGACTGATTCTGCCGCATTATACCGCGTATAACGAGCGTGTCGTCTGGGCCTGCCTGCTCATCGGCCTGCTCTGCGGCGTGCTTTCGCAGCTGGGAGACCTTTTGGCCAGCGGTATCAAGCGGGATAAGGGCATCAAGGATTACGGCAGCCTGATTCCCGGACACGGCGGCGTCATGGACCGTTTTGATTCCGTGATTTTTATGCTGCCGGTCGTGTACTTTATGATTGTGTTCTTTTTACAGGGGAAACCGATTGTCTGAGAATATCGTCATCCTCGGTTCCACGGGATCCATCGGCACGCAGGCGCTGGAGGTCATCCGGACGTATAACGCGTCGGCGGAAGGAAAGCGAAGACCGCTGCGCGTGACGGGCCTTGCGGCGAATGCCTCCGTGGAACAGACGGAACAACAGATCAGGGAATTTCTGCCGGAGCGGGCGGCCATGTATTCGGAGGAAGCCGCGGCGGATTTGCGCGCACGCGTGAAGGATCTGAACGTCCGCATTTCCGCCGGCATAGAAGGGCTGGAAGAGCTCGCGGCAATGCCGGAAGCGGATACGGTGCTGACGGCGGTGGTGGGCATGATCGGCATCAAACCGACGATTGCCGCGATCAAAGCCGGCAAGAACATCGCGCTTTCCAACAAGGAAACGCTGGTGGCCGCGGGGGAACTCATCCTGCCGCTTGTGAAGGAACACGGCGTGCGGCTGCTGCCGGTGGATTCGGAGCACAGCGCCATTTTCCAGTGCCTGAACGGCGAACGCGCGGAACGTGTCGCGGAGATTCTGCTGACGGCCTCGGGCGGTCCCTTCCGCGGAAGGAAGCGCGAGGAGCTGAAGGAGGTCACAAAGGAAGACGCGCTGAAGCATCCGAACTGGTCCATGGGCGCGAAGATCACGATTGATTCGTCGACGCTGGTGAACAAGGGCCTGGAAGTGATTGAGGCGATGCATCTGTTCGGCGTGACGCCGGAACAGATCCGCGTGGTCGTGCAGCCGAAGAGCATCATTCATTCCATGGTGCGTTTTGTTGACGGCAGCGTGATGGCGCAGATGGGACAGCCGGACATGAAGCTGCCCATCGCCTACGCCTTTACGACACCGGACCGGATGGCGCTGCCCTCGGAGCCTTTGGATTTTGCGGCATTGCAGCAGATCAGCTTTGAAGCGCCGGATACGGAAACCTTCCGGGCACTGCCGCTGGCTTATGAAGCGGCAAAGACGCTCGGCACGCTGCCTGCGGTCTTCAACGCGGCGAACGAGGAAGCGGTCGCGGCGTTTTTGAAGGACGAGATCCGGTTTTTGGACATTACGGAACGAATTGAGGAAGCGATGGCAAGGCACCGTGTGGTACAGCAGCCTTCGCTCGAAGATATTTTTGAAGCGGAAGAAGAGGCGCGGGAATTTGTGCGCCTGAAGGGGAAGGGAAGATGAGTACGATCATCAGTGTGTTGATATTTCTTTTGATTTTCGGTCTGCTCGTGGTGGTGCATGAGGGCGGACATTTTCTGATCGCGCGGGCAAACGGCATCCGCGTGAAGGAGTTCATGGTCGGCTTCGGTCCCCGTCTGTACAAAAAAAAGAAAAAGGGAACGCTGTACTCCATCCGCCTTCTGCCCTTCGGCGGCGCCTGCGTCTTTGACGGGATGCCCGGCATGGAGGATGAGGAAGAAGAGGAACAGCCGCTGGAACAGTCCTACACGCCTTCGGGTGCCTTTGTGGAAGAGCAGATGACGGAGGAGGAAGAGATTCCGGGCGTGCCTTTCAAGGAAGCAAAGGTCTGGGGGCGGATTGCCACGGTCTTTGCCGGACCGCTTTTCAATTTTATTCTGGCCTTTCTCGCGTCGATTGTCGTGACCGCCTTTTCGCTCTGGGATTATCCGGTGATCACCGGCTTTTCCGAGGACAGCCCCGCGGCGGCGGCAGGCCTGATGCAAGGCGACCGCGTGCTGACCATGGACGGCGAGAGCATTCATCTTTCCAACGAGGTGCGGATGCTGTCGCAGTTCAATGAGGGAGAGACCATCCGCCTTGTGGTCGACAGAAACGGGCATGAGGCGACGGTGGAATTTGTCCCGATGTACAGCGAAGAGGACGAGCGTTATTACATGGGCGTGACGATCGGCGAATACGGCGAGGTGAAGGGCCCGCAGATCATTTCCTACGCCTTCCACAATATGAGCTACTATGTGAAGTGGACCTACCGCAGCCTCTGGCTTCTGGTCACCGGGCGGCTCGGCATGGACGCGCTCTCCGGTCCCGTGGGCATGGTGCAGATGGTGGATGAGACCTACGAGGTCTCCAGTGAATACGGCGCGTCGGCGGTGCTGCTGTCGATGACGGAGCTCTTGCTCTTACTGTCCGTCAACCTTGCCATCATGAATCTGTTGCCGATTCCGGGACTCGACGGCGGACGTCTGCTCTTTCTGCTGATCGAGGTCGTGCGCGGCAGACCCGTGCCGCCGGAGAAGGAAGGCTTTGTGCACATCGCGGGGATGGTGGCACTGGTCATCTTAATGGTCTTTGTGCTGTTCAAGGATTTAGTACGATTTATCGGATAGGATTTCTGCCATGATATACAGGGAAAACACAAGGGTGGTACGGATTGGCGATGTCGCGATCGGCGGCGGTCATCCCGTTGCCATCCAGTCCATGACGAACACGAAGACGGAGGATGTGAACGCGACGGTCGCGCAGATCGAAGCCTTGCAGGACGCGGGCTGCGAGATCATCCGCTGCACGGTGCCGACGGAAGAGGCCGCGAAGGCGCTGCCGTTGATTAAGGAACGCATCCGCATTCCGCTCGTCGCGGACATTCATTTTGATTACCGCCTCGCGCTTTTGGCCGTCGAAAACGGCGCGGACAAAATCCGCATCAACCCCGGCAACATCGGCGGGGAGGAGAGGGTGCGCGCGGTGGCGGACGCCTGCAAGGCAAAGGGCGTGCCCATCCGCGTGGGCGTCAACGCGGGCTCTTTGGAAAAAGCGCTGATCGAAAAATACGGCGGCGTGACGCCGGAAGGACTTGTGGAAAGCGCCCTGGACAAGGTGCGCATGGTGGAGAATGCGGGCTATGATCACCTCGTCATCAGCATCAAGGCCTCGGATGTGCATCTCTGTTCTTCGGCTTACAAGTTGCTGGCGGAGCGGACGGATTATCCGACGCATGTCGGCATCACGGAAGCGGGAACGGTCTACACCGGGACGGTGAAATCCGCCGTGGGCCTCGGAATGATTTTGTCCGCCGGCATCGGCGATACGATCCGCGTCTCTCTTTCCGGAGACCCGGTCGAGGAAATCCGTGCAGCGAAGACAATCCTGCGCACACTGGGTCTTCGCCGCGAGGGCATTGAGGTCGTGGCCTGTCCGACCTGCGGCCGCACGGAGATTGATCTTATCGGCCTTGCGGAGCGGACGGAAGCATTGTGCGCACAGTACGATCTGCCGATCAAGGTCGCCGTCATGGGCTGCGTCGTGAACGGCCCGGGCGAAGCGAGGGAAGCGGATTTGGGGATCGCGGGCGGCAAAGGGGAAGGCCTGCTGATCAAAAAAGGGGAAGTGGTGAAGAAGCTTCCGGAGAGCGAACTGCTCTCCGCGTTACAGTACGAACTGGATCACTGGGGATAAATCATGCAAAAACAATTCTTTGAAGTATTTCCGACCCTCGAAGCGGAGGATCGTTTTAAGTCATTGCTTTCGGAGGCTCAGGTGACGCGTGTCACAAAGACGAAGCGCGGTGATCTGCTCTGTGTCTATCTCAACAGCCCGGTCATCATTGAAAAAAAGGACATCCGGAAACTGGAAAAGGAAATCGCGGGACAGGTCTTTCCCGATCTGCGGATGAACGTGCGGATCATGGAGTCCTTTTCCCTCGGCGGGGACGTGAACGCGGAGTCCTTTTTCCGCGGCTATGAGGACAGCTTTCTTCTGGAACTGAAGGAAGAGGACCCGGTGCTCTTCGGGCTGATGAAAAACGCGGCGCTGGACTTTCCGGACGCGCACAGCATGAACGTTTCTCTGCCGGACGGGCCCGTGGCGCGTCACGGCGCGGACCGGCTGACGGAGGTGCTGCGGCGTCTTCTGGAAGAACGCGCGGGACTGGGGGAAGCGCAGGTGCAGTGCGCCTTTGTGGAACGGGAGGAAACGGAAGGGGAAGAGAACGCGCCCCTGCCGTATGAACAGGAGCTGCGTGCCGTGATGCAGCAGTCGCAGGCCGCGGCCGCGAAGAAGCCGGAACGGCGCGGTACGATTACCGTCAAGCCTGCCGCTGCCGTGAACGGAAAGCGCAAAAAAAAGCCGGAGGGCAATCCGGAGGATATGCTGTACGGCAGACCCTTCGCGGACGCGCCGGTGGCGATTGACACCATCGATGCCGGAACGACTTCGGTTGTGGTGATTGAAGGTGAGGTCACGGGGCTGGACAGCCGCAGCGTCCGAAACGGCAAGCGGATGATTCTCTTCGGCGTGCATGACGACACGGACTCCATCGGCGTGAAGGTGTTTGTCGCGGAAGAGGACGCGGACAAGCTCCTGAAACAGCTGAAGGAACAGGCCTGTGTGCGCGTCAAGGGTGAACCGAAGTATGATACCTTTGACCGCGAGATCGCGATTGCCTTTCCGATCGGCATCGCGAAGGCGGAAAAGAGACTGTCAAACCGGGAGGACCGGGCGGAACGTAAACGCGCGGAGCTGCACTGCCACAGCAAGATGAGCGATATGGACGCCGTCGCGCATGTGGGGGATCTCGTGAAGCAGGCATACAAATGGGGCATGCCCGGCATCGCAATCACGGATCACGGCGTGGTGCAGGCGTTGACGGACGCCGCGCATGTCTGGGAGGATCTTTACAAAAAAGCCCGCGACGCGGCGAAGGAACAGGGAGAACCCGTTCCGGACCGCCAGGACTTTTTCAAGGTGATCGGCGGCATGGAATGCTATCTGGTGGATGACACGAAGACCGCCGTCACGAACAGCGCGGGGCAGTCGCTCTCCGACAGCGCCTACGTGGTCTTTGACCTGGAGACCACGGGCTTTTCCCCGCACAAAAACAACATCATTGAATTCGGCGCCGTGCGGATTGAACAGGGAAGAATCGTTTCGCGCTTTTCGGAATTTGTACATCCGGGGATTCCGATTCCGCCGCGCATCACGCAGCTGACGCATATCACGGACGCGATGGTGAAGGACGCGGACGCGGTGGAAGAGGTGCTGCCGCGCTTTCTGGAGTTTTCGAAGGACGCGATCCTCGTCGGCCACAACGTCGCCTTTGACGCCGCCTTCATTTACGAAAAAAGCGCCGCGCAGGGACGGGAGGTACAGTTCACGACGCTGGACACCATGGGGCTTTCGCGCATGTTTTTTCCGAAGCAGGGACGCCATTCGCTGGACGCCGTCGCGAAGACGTTGAAGGTGGAGCTGCGGACGCATCACCGCGCCGTGGATGATGCGGAGGCAACGGCGGGCATTTTTCTGCGTTTTCTGGACATGCTTCAGGAACGCGGCCTTGAGACCGTCGATGAGCTCGAAGGGGAGAGCCGCATGAGTTTGGACGCGGCGAAGCATCTGCGTCCGCATCATGCCGTATTGCTTGCCAAAAATACCCTGGGACGCGTCAATCTTTATACGCTTGTCAGCCTTTCCCATGTGGAGTACTTTCACCGCTATCCGCTGATTCCCGTGAGCGTGCTGGAGCAATACCGGGACGGCCTTCTGGTGGGCAGCGCGGACGCGAACGGCGAGCTCTGGCAGTCCGTCGCGGAGGGCAGAAGAGAGCGGGAAATCGAAACACTGGCCAGGTTCTTTGATTATCTGGAGGTGCAGCCGCCGGAAAACTACGCCTACATGATCGACAATCCGCGCTATGAGAGCATCGGAAGCATGGAGGACTTGCGGGAGATCAACCGGAAGATCATCGCCCTCGGAAAAAAACTCGGAAAGCTTGTGGTCGCCACGGGTGACGTACATGCCATGAATCCGCAGGACATTGCCTTCCGTACCATTCTCGTGGAAGGCAAGGACATCAAGGGCGGCAAGGACGGCATCAACATTGAGGGCAGCAAGGGCGTGAAAAAGGACGACGCGGAGGCGCCGCTGTTTTTCCGCACGACGGAGGAAATGTGCGCGGCCTTCTCCGATCTGGACGAGGAAACGGTGCGGGAAATTGTCATCGATGCACCGAACCGGATTCTGGACATGTGCGATTCGGTCACCTTTGTGCGGCCGGACAAGTGCGCGCCGGTGATCGAGGATTCCGACAAGACGCTGCGGAAGCTGTGTTACGAAAAGGCGGAGCGCATTTACGGCAATCCGCTGCCGGAGATTGTGCGGGCGCGTTTGGAAAAGGAACTGAACTCCATCATCGGCAACGGCTTTGCCGTCATGTACATCATCGCGCAGAAGCTGGTGTCCAAGTCGCTTTCGGACGGCTATATTGTCGGCAGCCGCGGCTCCGTCGGCAGCTCCTTTGTGGCCTTCGCCGCGGGCATTACCGAGGTGAACGCCCTGCCGCCGCATTATGTCTGCAGGAATTGCCGCTATTCGGATTTTGAGTCCGAGGAAGTGAAGAGCTTTTCCGGAAACTCCGGCTGCGACATGCCGGACCGGAACTGTCCCGTCTGCGGCACGAAGCTGTACAAGGACGGCTTTGACATTCCCTTTGAAACCTTCCTCGGCTTCCACGGGGAAAAGGAGCCGGACATCGATCTCAACTTTTCCGGCGAATACCAGGCCACGGCGCACAAATACACGGAGGAAATTTTTGGTAAGGGACAGACCTACCGCGCGGGTACGGTCTCGGAACTGAAGGATAAAACGGCCTACGGTGTGGTGAAGAAATATCTGGAGTTTAATCACATCACGAAGCGCAGGCCGGAGATCGACCGTCTGGTCAAGGGGCTTTCCGGCGTCCGCCACGGCACCGGCCAGCATCCCGGCGGTATCATTGTACTGCCGTTGGGCGAGGACATCAATTCCTTTACGCCGGTGCAGCGTCCGGCAAACAAAACCGACAGCGACACCGTCACCACCCACTATGATTATCACTCCATTGATCATAACCTGCTGAAGCTCGATATCCTGGGCCACGATGATCCGACGATGATTCGTTTTCTGCATGACGCGACGGGCATTGATCCGACGCAGGTACCCCTGGATGACCCGGAGGTGATGCAGCTGTTCAAGGACACGTCCTCTTTGAAGATTGATCCTTCCCAGATCGGCGGGACGCGCCTCGGCTGCCTGGGCCTTCCGGAATTCGGCACGGACTTTGCCATGCAGATGGTGCTGGACGCGAAGCCGACTTCCTTTTCGCATCTCATCCGCATCGCGGGGCTGGCGCACGGCACGGACGTGTGGCTGGGGAACGCCCGTGATCTGATCCTGAACGGAACGGCCACCATCGAGACCGCGATCTGCAACCGCGACGACATTATGAACTATCTGATCTACAAGGGTGTGGATCCGCAGCTGTCCTTCAACGCGATGGAAAAGGTCCGCAAGGGCAAGGGGCTGACGGATGAGATGAAGACCGCCATGATCAACGCGCAGGTGCCGGACTGGTACATTGATTCCTGCCTGAAGATTCAGTACATGTTCCCGAAGGCGCACGCGACGGCCTATGTGATGAACGCCTGGCGCATCGCCTGGTTCAAGGTGCATGAGCCGCTGGCCTTCTATGCCGCCTGGTTTTCCATCCGCGCCAAGTCCGTTTCTTACAGGGATATGTGCAGCGGTGCCGCGCATCTCGCGGAGGTGATGGCAAATTATGAACTGCGGGGGAAGGAACTGTCCAACGTGGAACAGGACAGCTATGCCGCCATGCGCGTCGTACAGGAGATGCACGCCCGCGGCTTTGAGTTCATGCCCATCGATCTGTTCCGCGCCAAGGCGGAACGCTTCCAGGTCATTGACGGAAAAGTCATGCCCTCCTTTGTCGCCATCGACGGCATGGGACCGGTCGCCGCACAGGCCGTCGAGGCCGCGGCGCGTGACGGTGCCTTCCTGTCGCGGGACGACTTCAAGGAGCGCACGAAATGTCCGGCGGCCGTCATTGAGACCATGGCGGAGCTGGGGATTTTGGGGGATATTCCGGAGTCGAATCAGATTTCGCTGTTTGATTTTGTGTAAGAAAAAATAAGAAAAAATAATTTCAAAAAGGTGTTGACATACTCTGACAGGCGTGGTAGTATATACGACAGATGTAGTACGACAGACGTAGTATGACAGGTGTAGTACGACAGGCGTAATAAGAAACTGCCACGAGGTGCGGGATATGATCAGTTCCGATGTGATCAGAGGATACAACGATACCATCATTTTGAATCTGCTGCTGGAAGAGCCGTCCTACGGCTATGAAATCTCCCGGCGGATCCGCAGTATATCCGAAGAAAAATATGTCATCAAGGAGACGACACTGTACTCGGCGTTTACGCGCATGGAAAAGAACGGGTACATCGAATCCTTTTATCAGGACGATATCGATTCCGGCGGAAAGCGCCGCACGTATTACCGCATCACCGACGCGGGGCGTGCGTACTACCGGGAGAAATGCGAGGAGTGGAATCTGACGCAGGATGTTATCGCGCGGTTCATCAAATAGGAGGATGTATGGAGATCATCAGAACGTACTTAGAGAACATGTTTATTTCGCTGCCGGCGACGCCGGAGGTCATCCGCGCCAAGCGGGAGCTGCTGGACATGATGGAAGACAAGTACCGGCAGCTGCGCGCTGAGGGCCGGACGGAGAATGAGGCCGTCGGCACCGTGATCGCGGAATTCGGCAACCTGGACGAGCTGGCGGAAGCGCTGGGGATTGAACGCATTGTGCGGCCGGAAAAAGAGACGGCGCAGGAAGCGTCCCGGAACGAAGCGCCGCAGCAGGATGCCGCCGGGGAAGCGCAGGAAACGGTGTTTACGGAACGCGCACAGACGGGTGCCGGGGACATGCCGGACGTGACCCTGGATATTGCCAAGCAGTATCTGAAGGAAGGCAGCCGCCAGGCGGCACGCGTCGCGCTGGGCATCGCGCTCTGCATCGCGTCTCCCGTCTTTGTCATCGTCACCGAAGCGATCCCCGATCTGCCCGGTGTCGGACTTTTGAGGGCGGTGGGGGTGATCCTCATGTTTGTCATGGTGGCCGCGGCCGTGGGCATCTTTATCTTCGGCAGTGTCCGCATGAGCGAGTGGAAGGACGTGAAATACGGCGGTGTGCAGCTGTCCTTTCAGACCATTGAGTATCTCCGGGAACAGAAGACGCTGTTCAAGCCCATGTACGCGCTCTTCCTCGCCATCGGCATCATGCTCTGCGTCTTAAGTCCCATACCGCCGGTACTGGGCGAGGCGATCGGCAGCCTGCTCGGACAAAGCAGCGGGAAGTTCGGCGAAAACATCGGCGCGGCGGTGCTGCTGCTGATGGTGTCCGTCGGCGTCTTCTTCATCGTCTATGCCGTGAAGCGCTATCATCTGATGTCGAATCTGATCAAGCGCGGCGGCATCACCATCGACGACAGCGCCCGCACGGGCGAGGAAGTCCGGGAACGCGAGGAAAGAAGAGAGAAGAAGAGCTCGGCGAATATGAAATCCGAAGAGAAACGCTTCAAGGAGTTATGGCATGACACGGTGGTCTGCGTGTACCTCGTTTGGAGTTTCCTGACCTTCCGCTGGTGGATTACCTGGATTATTTTCCCGATTTCCAAAGCGTTGTACAAGGTCGTACGGAATTTTAAGTTCGGAACGGAGGAGGTATAAAATGGACAGCAAAAAATATCTGCGGATACTCGGCATTGTCACGGTACTTCTCGTGGGCGTGGGAATCCTGCGCAACATCGTCCTGCCCCTGTTCGGCAGCGGCGCGGTGACGGCCTCGGTGGCGTTTGAGCCTGCGGAAAACGACGCGGACTTTCAGGGCATCGTCGCGGATCTGGAGACGGCGTCTTTGACCATCCAGAGCGGTGCGGAGTTTCAGGTTTTGTCGGACGTCTATCAGATGAAGGAGCCGGTGATCGCCATCCGCGACGGCAATCTTCATATTACGCAAAAAGAGAGCAACGGCTGGAACTTTTTCAACCTGATCGGCACAAAGAAATGCGACATCAGCGTGACGGTGCCGTCGGATCTTTTGGAGCGCATTGACGTGACCTCCAATGTCGGGGAAATCCGCGTGGAGGGTCTGAGCCTCGACAAGCTGACCGTGCATTCGGATGTGGGTGAGGTCACGCTTCGGGATGTCACCGCCGCGTCCCTGCTCAGCGTCGAAACCAATGTCGGATCGATTTCGTCGCAGTACGCGGAGGGCGGCGACACGGTGCTCCGCAGTGACGTGGGCAGCATTGACGCGGTCTTCGCGGGCGCGGAAGAGGACTATCGGACAGACTGCACGACGGATCTCGGCAGCGTCACGGTCAACGGCAGCAACAGGGGGAGCTTTTCCTCCCCGGCGCAGACGCCGCCGGAAAAGACGATTTTAGCGCGGACGAGTGTTGGCAGTATTTCACTAACGTTTGGGAGGTGAGGCATACGGCGACGCTCAAAACAGTTCCCGCCAGGCTCCATGAGTTGCCGTGGAAAGCCGGCAACAAATCGCCTGTCGGAAAGCTGTGTTTGAGCGCCGCCTGCCGGAACACAAAGCAGAATCTGTATGTTGAATCACGGTAGCAGAAAGGGGAACGATATGGAAACGTTAAAGGTGTATCTGGATAACATGTTTATGAATCTGCCGCAGGAGCCGAAGGTGCTGCGGGCCAAGGATGAGCTTCTGGCCATGATGACGGAGAAGTATGAGGAGCTGCGCGCCGAAGGGAAGAATGATCACGAGGCGCTTGGCATGGTCATCATGGAATTCGGCAGCATGGAGGAACTGGCGGATGCGCTGGGCGTTGAGCCGATCCGGCACAAAAGCACGGAGACGCCGCCGCCACCCTCCGATGAGGAGTTGCAAGAACTCGACGAAGAGCTGCGGGAGCTTGACAGCGAATTGGACGGGCTCGAGGCGGAATTTGTGGAGGCGGAAAAGGAAGAAACGACATCGGAAGAAAGCGGCGGCTTTGATTCCGCGTCGTTTGAAGAGGACATGCGGCGCTTCGGTGCGGAATTTGGGAAAGAGATGGCGGGGCTTGGCGCGGAGATGTCAGGCCTTGCCGGGAGCATCGCCTCTGCAGTGCGCGGCGCCTTTTCGCAATTCGGCAAAGAGGCCGAAGAAAGCGGCACACGGGAGAGCACCGCGCAGGCCGGGACGGACCACACATGGGCCGAGGTCCGGGAACTGGAGCCCTTTACTTCTTTGGAACTCTTCGCAAAGATCGCGGATATCTCTTTGGAATCCGGGGATAGTTACACGATCTCGCTCACCGAAAAGCTGCGTCCGAAAGTCGAGGTGCGTGACGGCGTGCTGTATGTCCGGGAAGAGACGGAACACGCCTGGTTTTCCGGCGGCGGCGCGGGCAGCGTTTTCTTCGGCTTCGGCAAGGCGGGCCGTATCCGCGTCACGGTGCCGCAGGAGGCCTCGTTGGAACAATGCGACATGACGCTGAAGGCCGGCAACGTGAGCGTCAGCGGCGTGGATGTCAGGAACTGCAACATCAAGGCCAGCGCGGGCAACGTGAAAGTTTCGGAGGTACACGCGGAAAGCTTCCTGGTCAAATGCAGTGCGGGCGGTATCCGGGCCGAAGCCCTTCAGGCGGAACAGCTTACGCTCGACAGCAGCGCCGGCAGTCTGAAGCTGACAGACGTCACCGGGAACGAAACAAAACTGAGCAGCTCCGCCGGCAGCGTGAAATGCGTATCCTGCTCCCTCGGCAATCTGGAAGCGCGTTCCTCCGCGGGCAATGTCAGGCTGGAGGACACAAAGGCCACGTCCTACCGCCTGAATTCCAGCGTCGGCAGCATCAAGCTCAGCCTGCCGGGCACCGAGGCGGATTACAGCTATCAGCTGCAAAGCAAACAGGGCGATGTCCGTGTCGGCGGCGAGAAGCACGGGAAGTCCTACCGGACGGAAGAGGCGGAAGGGAAGATTCGCGTGGATGCCGGGAGCAGTATCGGGGGCGTGCGCGTGTCGTTCATGGCGTGAAATCACGGCGGATAGAAGTCGTGAAGGCATGGAATAGATATCGTGAAGAGGATAGTGTATGAAAACGGAATTAAGTACCTTGTGTTATATTCGTAATAACGATAAGTATTTAATGTTACATCGGATATCGAAAGATAGAGATGTGAATAAAGATAAGTGGATCGGGGTGGGCGGACACTTTTTGCCGGGGGAATCGCCGGAGGAGTGTCTGCTGCGGGAGGTGAAAGAGGAAACAGGGTGGACGCTGGACGGCTGGCGGTTCCATGGAATCGTAACGTTCGTTTTGAAAAATGATAATGAGCCGGAAAGCGCGTCAGAAAGCGGTTTGACGGAATACATGTATTTATACACGACCGAGGAAGTCAATGGCGGAATCCCGGAAACGCTGCCGGAATGTGACGAGGGAAAGCTGGAATGGGTGCCGGTAGCGGATGTTATGAATCTGAATCTATGGGAAGGGGACAGGATTTTCTTTCGCCTGATGGAAGAAGATGTCCCCTTCTTTTCTTTGAAGCTGGTCTACGCGTCGGACGGGACGCTTCTCTCCGCCGTTTTGGACGGAAAAACGATTCTAAAATAACGATAATTCGTTTTGCAAAACAGGCGGAAAATGCTTGACAAAACTATCATAAAATGATAATATTTTTGCATAGCAACCCGATTGTATGATTTTCCAAAGCCGGTGACGGATTGGGAAAGCGAGGGTAAACAAATGAATATGCAAGTGAACAGACTGACAGCAGAGGATTATGCACAGCGATTTGCACAGCCGATGAGTCGTAAGTTGCAGGAGACCCAGGGGAAACCCGCAAGTACGGCGCGTGCGGAACAGGCAGAAAGGACGGAGCAGACGGCGAGAGCGGGTCAGTCTTTTTTGCGGGAACATCCGGCGCCTGACCCGAAGGAAGGCGTCGTGATGAATCTGAGCGCAGAGGGTGTCCGCAAAATGGAAGCCGCGGAAGGCAGTGTGCGTAAGGTGGAGAACGGCAAGGAAACGAAGCCGGCTGCGCAGCAGGAGAAAAAGGCCCGTGATACGGTGGAAGCCGTGATGGAACGCCGTGAGGAGAAGAAGACGGAAGAGGCAGACAAGAAGGCGGAGGAAACCCGGAAGGCGGCAGTTGGTGCGCAGCCCGCCACAAGCCGTGACGCAATCAAGGCGGAACAGGCGCGCCGCACGGAGCGCAAGGAAGAGGAAGCGACCATTGAGGCGAATCCTGCCATGCAGCCGAAGACAAGCCGCGAAGCCATCGATGAGGAACTGAAACAGCATACGCAGGGCAAAGAAACGGAAAAGCCCGCAGTGGCCAATCCCGCAGACCAGCCGAAGACGAGCCGCGAAGCGATTGAAGCCGCCGGCGAAAAAGCCGGGGCGGAGCAGAATACACCGCAGACCATCGATCTTGGCGTACGTAACGCGACAATGTCCCTCGACCGGATGCGCGACGAGATGCAGCAGCGGCAGGCACAGCAGGCAGTGAATCCCTTAGCTGCCGCGTAAGAGAGGTAACACCTGAACGAACAGGTGGTGGAACACAACAACAGAAGCCCGGACAGAGGCGTTTTCCTGCGCTGTCCGGGTTTCGCTATTTGTTGATCACGCGGTAGGTGACAAAGAACACAATTCCCTTCAACACAGAGGTGATGGTCAGTGCCCACCAGAAGGCGGGGATACCCAGACCGAGTGAGGTCAGGAAAAAGGCCAGGGGGATGCGCGCGCCGGTGAGGGTGATGGAGATCAGGCCGGAGAGCTTGGTCCGTTCCAGCGCGGAAAGCGCACCGACCGTCAGAATCTCGACACACATGAAGGGCTCGCAGATGCTGATGATCGTCAGATACGAAATCATAATGATGATGACGCTCTCTTCGTGGAAGAAGAGTCCCGCGATGCCCTGTGCGCCGAAGAAGAAGGCGAGCGCGATCAGGGATCCCCAGCAAAACAGCGTCAGTGCGGAGTAATAGTACCCCTTGCGGTAGCGCTCCGGTTTTCCAGCGCCGACATTCTGCGCCGTAAAGGCGTTCAGCGACGCGGCAAAGCCGTCCGCGACATTCCAGGACAGCGCCTCGATCTGCCCGCCGATCCTCTGCACCGCGATCGCCTCGGAGCCGAAGGCGGAAATCATCCGCGCCAGCACCATGGAGAACATGCAGTAGCAGGCGGTCTGTATCGCGTGCGGGAAGCTCAGGCGGAGGATATTCAGAGTGTAGGGGAGGGCAGGGAGTGAATCCGCCTGCCCGGGCGGACGATGATTCCGCTTCGCTCTATTGCTCCAAACACTCCGCCGAGCCTGTAGTCTCGGCTCCGTGGAGCACAAGCCGCTCATCGGAAAACATGCGTCCGCCGGGCGCGGCGGATTGTCACGTTGGGGCATTCCGATATACAAAATCTTGCTCTCGCTCTTGTTGCGGAAGACCATGAGTAGCATGAAGGTAAGGACGATGGCCTGTGCGGCGACGGTCGCGAGGGCCGCGCCGACGGCTTCGAGGCGCGGGAAGAAGGCGGCACCCGTGATCAGGAGCGGGTCCAGAATCATGTTGACAGCAAGGCCGAGGACGTTGCAGATGAAGGGGGTGCGACTGTCTCCCTGGGCGGTGAAGAGGCCCGTGAGTACCTGCGACAGGAAGGACATGAGGACAAGTCCGCCGGTGATGCGCAGATAGTCATAGGCGTAGGCATAGGTCTTCGCGTCACTCAGACGGAAGAAGGAGAGCAGCGGCTGCGCGGCAAAGAAACAGAGCAGGCCGTAGCAAAGGCCGAGGATGAGCGCCAGGCGGACGGCCGCGCGCGCGTAGCCTCTGGCGCGGGCATGATCACCGGCACCGATGGACTGCGCGGTATAGACCTGCCCGCCGGTTCTGGCCAGCGTGATGAAGCCGACGGAGAGCCAGAGGTACATGCCGCCCGTGCCGACACCGGCCACGGCTTCCGCGCCGATGGTGCCGACCCAGAACGCATCCGTCAGGTTATAGGCCGTCGATAAAAACGCCGTCGCCATGATCGGCGCAGCGAGCTTCATCAGTGTTTTCAAAATCGGCCCGTCGGTGAGGACGAGCTGTCTTGTGTTTCTTTCCCGCACGAAATGTAATTCCCGTCAATTCAGTCTTAGGACAACGAATACCATCATAGCACAAGTCGACAAAACTTGCCCGCGTTTCGCCGCGGAAAGCGACACAGAATGCGCGAATCTATGTTATAATAGGAAAATGCAGGCGACGGCGTTTCCCTGCGGAAAGGAAGGGTCATGGAACGGAACATCCCGATCACGGAACAGGAATATCCGGTACGCTTTTACGAGGAAGTGCTGCCGTATCTGGAAACGCGCAGGAAGGGCGATTTTTTCGAGCCGGAGCCCGGCGTTCCGATCTGGTACGAAAACTATGATACGGAGGAACCGAATCCCCGCGGCATCATGCTCATGCTGCACGGCTATATCGAGACGCTGCCGAAGTATTACGAAGTCGTGTATTACTTTCTGAAGGCGGGCTTTCATGTCAGACAGCTGCAGCTGCGCGGACACGGCAAGTCTTACCGGCATGTCGATGATCCGTATCTGCTGCACATTCCGGACTACCGGCTGTTTTTAAGGGATATTGACCGCTACGTGCACCGGGTTGTCCTGCCGCAAAACGACGCGGGACTGCCGCTGTATCTCTACGGTCATTCCATGGGCGGCGCGCTGGGCGGACTCTTTCTCGCGAAGCGTCCGGGGCTGATTCCGAAGGCGGTGTTGAGCTCGCCCATGATGGAGATCAAGCACCCGCGGCCCGTGGCGAGGGTGGAACGGCCGCTGCTGAACGCCGCAAGCCACACGCCTTTGGCGGCACGCTATGCGCCCGGCATGAAGCCCTATGACGGCAAGTGGTCCTTTGAGCATTCCCTCATCGGGGTGGACTGCCGCTTCCGCTATACCGCGGAATACATTGACGCGGACGAGGCGCATCAGACCTGGGCCGCGTCCTGGCAGACGGTGCGGGAGCTGTTCAAAATCACGGACGTGGTGCGCGACCCGAAGATCTGTGAACGCATCACGGCGGAGGTGCTGGTATTTTCCGCGGAGAAGGATGTTTTGGTTTCGCGCAGGGGACAGATGGAGTTTGTTTCCCGCGTGGAGAACGCCTGCCTCGTGGACATTCCGGACGCGAAGCATGAGATTTATTCGGCACCGGACGAGCCGCTGTGGGAGTATTGGGAAGAGTTGTTTGACTTCTTCGGCATTGATGACAGGAAGGATTGATCTTCGAAACGAAGAGAACATAAGGGGAGAATCACATTGGAGAAAAAAAGTATCTTAAGCGGTATTCAGCCCTCTGGCGAGGGGATTTTCACGCTGGGCAATTATATCGGCGCCATCCGCAACTGGGGCGTTATGCAGGAGGAATACGACTGCGCGTATTTCATCGCGGACTTACATTCGCTGACGGTCCGTCAGGATCCGCAGACACTCAAAAAGCAGTCGCTGTCCGCCTTTGCGCTGCTCTTGGCCTGCGGCATTGATCCGGACAGGAGCCTTCTTTTCGTGCAGTCGCATGTGCGCACGCACGCGGAGCTGGCCTGGATTCTCAACTGCTATTCGCAGATGGGAGAGCTGTCCCGCATGACGCAGTTCAAGGACAAATCTGCCCAGCACGCGGACAACATCAACGCCGGGCTCTTTACTTATCCCGCGCTGATGGCGGCGGACATTCTGCTGTACCAGGCGGACCTCGTGCCCGTGGGCGCGGACCAGAAGCAGCATCTGGAGTTCACGCGCGACGTGGCCGTGCGCTTCAACAATCTCTACGGCGAGACCTTCAAGGTGCCGGACGCCTACATTCCCAAGGCAGGCGCGAAGGTCATGAGCCTGCAGGAGCCGACGAAAAAAATGTCGAAGTCGGACGAGAACAAAAACGCGACGGTGCTGCTGCTGGATGAGCCGGCCGTCATCATGAACAAGTTCAAGCGCGCGGTGACGGACTCCGAAAAGGAAGTGGTCTTCCGCGAGGGCAAGGACGGCATCAACAACCTGATGACGATTTACGGCGTGCTGACGGGAAAGACAAACGAGGAGATCGAAGCGGAGTTCGCGGGAAAGGGCTACGGCGATTTCAAGGCGGCGGTCGGGGAATGCGTCGCGGAAGCCTTGCGGCCCGTGCGGGAAGAATACGCGCGTCTCATCGCGGACAAAGCGTATCTGGAAACGAAGATCAAAGAAGGCGCACAGAAGGCAGAGGCGGTGTCGTGGAAGACACTGCGCAAGGCCAGGAAACGCGTGGGTCTTCTGGAACTGCCGCGGTAAACGGCGCGGTACAACACACAAAGCCGGAATACAGAGGAGGTATTTATGGCAGAAAAACTCAAAGAACGCAAACAGATGGACAAAAAGTATTTCTGGGATTTGTCCACACTTTTCAAAAACGACGCGGCTTTTGAAAAGGCGCTGAAGGATTTTGCGAAGGAACCGGCTAAGATCGCGGTCTTCCGGGGAAAACTGAAGGACGCGAAGACGATCGCGCGCTGCATGAAGGCGAAGACGGAGGCGGAGCGGAAGCTTTCCAATCTCTTTTCCTACGCGCACCAGCGCAAGGATGAGGACACGCGGGCGGACAAGGCGCAGTCCATGTATTCCAGAACCTATTCCGCCTATGTCGCCTATGATACGGCAACGTCTTTTGTGCAGCCGGAGATTCTTTCCCTGCCGCAGGCAAAGCTTGAAAAAATCGCGAAGGACAAGGCACTTGCGGAGTATCGTTATTCCATGGAAAAGCTGCTGCGGGCAAAGCCCCACACGCTGACATCGGAACAGGAAAACGTGCTGGCGCAGATGGGAGAGGCCTTTGCGACGCCGGGGGAAGTGGCGAACATGCTGATGGACGCGGATCTTGTGTTTGATTCCGTGAAGGACGCGAAGGGAAAATCGCGGGAACTGACGGAATCCGGTTTTATCCTGTTGCAGCGTTCCACGGACCGGACGCTGCGCAAAAACGCCTTCCACAGTTTTTACAAAACCTACGCGGAGCATCAGAACACCTTTGCCGCGTCCTATGCGGCGCAGGTCAAGACGGACGCGGCCAACGCGAGAGTGCGCGGTTTTGCGGGAAGCCGTGCCGCCGGCATGTTCCACGAAAACATCCCGGCCTCCGTGTATGACGGGCTGATCAAAACCATCCGCAAACACATGCCGCTCATGTACCGTTATCTGAAGCTGCGCAAAAAAATCCTTGGCATCCGCGATCTGCATTATTATGACATTTACGCGCCTCTGGCGGGTGCGGCCGCCGGGAAGTATTCTTACGAAGAAGCGCAGAAGCTGGTGCTGGACGCGACGGCGGTGCTGGGCAAGGAATACACGGACACCGTCAGAAGCGCCTTCCGCGACAGATGGATCGATGTGTATCCGAACAAGGGCAAACGCGGCGGCGCATACAGCGGCGGTTCCTATGATTCCAATCCCTATATTCTGTTAAACTACAACGGCACGCTGAACGACGTGTCCACGCTGATTCACGAGATGGGGCATTCCATGCACAGCTGGTTTTCCAACAAACACCAGCCGCCGCAGGACGCGGATTACACGATCTTTGTGGCGGAGGTGGCTTCCACCGTCAACGAAAATCTGCTGGTGGAGCATCTTCTTGGCAAGACCAAAGCGCCGAAGCAGCGGATCGCCCTGCTGAACCAGTACCTCGAAGGCTTCCGTGCCACGGTCTTCCGTCAGACCATGTTCGCGGAGTTTGAGATGAAGGCCCATGCCATGCAGGAAGCCGGAAAGCCGCTGAACGCGACGGAACTGAACAAGCTGTATCTTGGTCTGATCAGGGATTACTTCGGCAGGGATCTTGTGATCGACGAGGCGGTGAAGCACGAATGGTCCCGCATCCCGCATTTTTATAACCCGTTTTATGTGTACAAATACGCGACGGGCTATTCCGCCGCGGTCGCGCTTTCCGAGGGCATCCTTGCCGGCAAAAAGGACGCGGTGAAACGCTATCTGGAGTTCCTTTCGCTCGGCGGCTCCTGTGATCCCATCGACGCACTGAAGCACGCGGGCGTGGATCTCACGACGAAAAAACCCATCGAACAGGCTATGAAGAAATTCGCCGCGGTGCTGGAGGAAGCGGAGGACGTTGCGAAGAAGCTGTGATTGCGCTAAAATAAGAAAAGGTTTTT